>DASUJB010000107.1:0-12752 GCA_036279475.1 Acidimicrobiales bacterium
CCTCGACCTCGGCGACCACGTCGGCGAACGGTCGGCTCGCCTCGCCGCCCCGCACTGCCGGCACGATGCAGAAGGCACACGTGTTGTCGCAGCCGACCTGGATCGTCACCCACCCGGCGTAGGGGACCTGTCGCCGGGACGGGAGGGCGCTCGGGAAGGCCTCGTGGTCCTCGGCCACCGCCCGGTCGAGCACCTCGACCAGCGACCCCCCGGCGACGCGCTGCTCGTCCACCAGCTGGGCGGCACGGGCCACGTTGTGGGTGCCGAGCACCACGTCCACGTGCGGCGCCCGGTCCACCACCTCCTCGCCGTCCTTCTGGGCCAGGCAACCGCCCACCACGATCTGCATGCCGGGACGTGCCGCCTTGAGGGCCTTGAGGCGACCGAGGTGGCCGTACAGCTTGTTGTCGGCGTTCTCACGGATGCAGCAGGTGTTGAGCACCACGACGTCGGCTTGGTCGACCGCGGTGACCGGGCGCAGGCCGTCGGCCTCGAGGAGCCCGGCGATGCGCTCGGAGTCGTGCTCGTTCATCTGGCACCCGTAGGTGCGCACGATGTAGGTGCGATCGCTCATAGGCGGTTCCCAGGTTAGGCAGGGACTCCCACCGGGGAGCAGACGGTGCCCGGCACCAACGAACGGGGCGACGACCGGCGGACCGTTGACGTAAGGGCCCGCCGGTCCACCGGGAGCGACAGGCGCCGGAGCCGGCGCGCTGTCAGCTCATCGTCCGTCGAGCGTGATCGGCATGTCGTCGGCCGCGGTCATGGCGTCGGCGGCGGTCATGGCGTCGGCCGCCGACGACGAACCATTGTCGACCGCGCCGATGCCGAGCTGCGACCGGATCCGCTCGGAGATCTCGACCATCACCTCGGGGTGGTCGCGCAGGAAGACCTTGGCGTTCTCGCGGCCCTGACCCAGCTGCTCGCCGTCGTACGTGTACCAGGCGCCCGACTTCTTCACGAGGGCGAGGTCGACGCCGACGTCGAGGAGGGACCCCTCGCGGCTGATGCCGTGGCCGTACATGATGTCGAACTCCGCCTGCTTGAAGGGCGGGGCCGTCTTGTTCTTCACGACCTTCACCCGCGTGCGGTTGCCGACGACCTCGGCCCCGTCCTTGATCGACTCGATGCGGCGGATGTCGAGCCGGACCGAGGCGTAGAACTTCAGCGCCCGGCCTCCCGGGGTGGTCTCCGGTGAGCCGAACATCACGCCGATCTTCTCTCGGAGCTGGTTGATGAACACGGCGATCGTGCGGGACTTGCTGAGGTTGCCCGTGAGCTTGCGCAGGGCCTGCGACATGAGGCGGGCCTGGAGGCCGACGTGCGAGTCGCCCATCTCACCCTCGATCTCAGCCCGGGGGGTGAGTGCCGCCACCGAGTCGATCACCACGACGTCGATGGCACCCGAGCGCACCAGCATGTCGGCGATCTCCAGAGCCTGCTCGCCGGTGTCGGGCTGGGAGATGAGCAGCTCGTCGATGTCGACCCCGATGGCCGCGGCGTAGACCGGGTCCATGGCGTGCTCGGCGTCGATGTAGGCACAGGTGCCACCGTTGCGCTGGGCCTCGGCCACCACGTGCATGGCCAGCGTCGACTTCCCCGACGACTCGGGGCCGTAGATCTCCGTGACGCGACCACGCGGCAGCCCACCGATGCCGAGGGCGAGGTCGAGGGACAGGGCGCCGGTCGACACGGCCTCGATGGCCATGCTGCCCTTCTCCCCCATCTTCATGACGGAGCCCTTGCCGAACTGCTTCTCGATCTGGCCGAGAGCCATGTCGAGGTTCTTCTGACGATCCACCGGGGAGGATCCTTTCGTACGGTGGTGCGGGGACTGGCAGCAGGCCTGGCCGTGACCGGCCGGAGCGCGATCTCGGCGAGGTCCTGCCCCGACCGACGACCTCGACCATAGGAAGGGGGTGTGACATGTGCGGCGGTGACGCCGTCCGGGCCGTCACGGAGGACGACACGACTGTAGTTTCGAACGCCTGTTCGTTCAAGCACCCGGTGGCCGGGCACCCAGCGGCCGCCGGTGCAGCACCTCGTAGCGGTGACCTCGCCCCTCCGGACGGCTCAGCACCAGCTCCACCGCGTCGACGCGCCACCCGCCCTGCACCGTCGCCCCCGCCAGCGGGCGCACGTCCCCACCCCGCCGTGCCCGCGCCAGCGTCACGTGGCCCCGGAAGGCCCGCTGGTCCCCGGGCCCCGGCCGGGACGACGAGGCGACCGGAGCCCCCACCCCCGCCGCCAGCTCGTCCAGCCCTGCCACGGGGACGGCCAGCACCCGCCGCCCCAGCGCCGTGAGCCGGGGCCCCAGGCGGGCCGATGCCGGCGCCAGCGCCGCCCGGTCGAGCGCGGCCGCCACCGGCGCCGGATCCTCGACCTCGCCCAGGAACCGCAGGGTCACGTGCCACGCCTCCCGGCGCGTCCACCGCACCCCCGGCACCACCGGTCGGGGCAGGCCGGCCAGCGCCGCCACCACGTCCGGCGGCGGCCACACCGCCACGAACAGGCGCACGCCGCCGCTCCGGGCCCGACCGCCTCAGAACATCCGTCGCAGCATGTCGAGGAGGGTGATGCAGGTGAACTCCCGCACCTGCACCCGGTCACCGGGGAAGAGCACCTTCGCCGTCACCGGCTCGCCGTCGCCGACGACGGCGCCCATGAACACCGTGCCGGGCGGGTGGCCCTCGGCGCTCTCGGGCCCGGCCACACCGGTGACGCCCAGGCCGACGTCCGCCCCCAGCAGCGACCGGACCCCGGTGGCCATGGCTGCCGCCGCCTCGGCCGTGACGACCGGGCCCTCCGGCACGTCCAGCAGCGACCACTTGACCTCGGAGGCGTAGGACACGACACCGCCCCGGAACCACTGGCTGGCCCCGGGCACGTCGACCAGGCGGGCAGCGACCAGGCCGCCGGTCAGGGACTCGGCCACCGCCAGGGTCAGGCCCCGGTCCTCGAGGGCCGTCCCGACCGCCTGCTCCATCGTCTCGTCGTCGACGCCGAACACGTCGTCGCCCAGGAGGTCCCGGAGGAGCTTCTCCTCGGCGTCGAGCCGGGCCCGGGCCGTCGGCTCGTCGCCGGCCTTGACGGTGACGCGCACCTTCAGGCCATCGATCCCACTGGCCAGGAAGGCCAGGGTGGGCGCGCCCGGCCCGGCCCCATCCAGCTCGGCGACGTGGTCCGCCAGCCTCTCCGCCAGCCCCGACTCGCTGTCCCCCCACGTGCGCAACGTGCGGGACCGGATGACGGCCGCGGCGCCCGCCCGGCGGGTGAGGTCGGGCAGCACCGCTCCCCGGACGATCTCGTGCATCTCGTAGGGCACGCCCGGCACCGCGTAGACGACCTTGCCGCCCACCGGGCAGATCAGCCCGGGCGCCGTGCCCGGCTGGGGGTCGGCGATGGCCGTGGCCCCGGCGGGCACGAGGGCCTGGCGCAGGTTGTTGGGGGGCATCTGCCGCCCCCGGGCCGCGAACCGCTCCAGGATCCGCCCGGCCACCTCGTCGTCGTGCACCAGCTCCACGCCCATGACCGTGGCCAGGGCCTCGCGGGTGATGTCGTCCTGGGTGGGACCGAGCCCCCCGCACACCACCACGGCGTCGGCCCGCGACAGGGCCAGGCGGAGGGCCGAGGCGATGCGGTCGTGGTTGTCCCCCACCACCTGGCCGTGGGTGTGGTCGATGCCGGCCAGGGCGAGCTGGTCGCCGAGCCACGCCGAGTTCGTGTCGACGACCTGGCCGAGCAGCAGCTCGGTGCCCACCGCCACCACCTCACAGCGCACGACCGCCACCTCCCACCCGCACACCGTCCGACGCCGTGGCCCGGCGCCCCTCCACCAGGTACTGGGCACCGCTGAGGAGGGTCAGCGCCACCGCCAGCCACAGCACCGACGACGCCAGCCAGGCGTGGTGGTCGGCCACGAGCGGTAGCAGGGCCAGGCCCACGGCGACGGCCTGCACCACCGTCTTCACCTTGGCCGCCGGCGACGCCGGCACCGACAGCCCCCGCCGGCCCCAGTACGAGCGGAAGCCCGAGATGCCGACCTCTCGTCCGGTGATGAGCGCCACCGGCACCCACCACGTCCCGTCGGACAGCACGAGGGCCCACAGGGCGCCGAGCACGAGGGCCTTGTCGGCCAGGGGGTCGAGGAAGGCCCCCGAGCGGGTGGTGCCGTGCCGACGGGCGACGTAGCCGTCGACCCCGTCCGTGGCCGCCACCAGCACCCACAGGACCAGGGCGAGCGGGCTGGGGCCGACGGCCAGGATGACGCCCCACAGCGGCGGGGCGCACAGCAGCCGGGCGACGGTGACGGCGTTGGCCGGCGTGGCCAGGGCCGAGGGACCGAACGACGTGGCCACCGGGCAGCTCACAGGGGGACCGCGTCCAGGTCGGGCCCCGCCGCGCCCACGATCCGCACGTCGACGATGTCCCCCACCGGCAGCGCGTCGGGGACGGTGACCACCCCGTCGATCTCCGGCGCCTCGCGTGCGCTCCGGGCCACGCCCGGCTCGTCGACCAGCACGGGGACCACGGTACCGACCAGCCGGTCCCGGTGACGGGCCGTCAGGCCGTCCTGGAGCTCGTGGAGCTCCGCCAGCCGCTCGGCGACGAGGTCTGCCGGTACCTGGCCGTCGAGGTCGGCGGCGTAGGTGCCCTCCTCCCGGCTGTAGGGGAAGAAGCCCGCCCAGTCGAGGTCGGCGGTAGCCAGGAAGTCGAGGAGGAGGTCATGGTCGTCCTCGGTCTCGCCCGGGTAGCCGACGATGAAGCTCGACCGGAAGGCGGCGTCGGGTTGACGGCCCCGGATCTCGTCGATCCGGCGGAGGAAGCGGTCGCCGTCGCCCCAGCGGCGCATCCGCCGCAGCAGGGGCCCGGCGACGTGCTGCAGGGACAGGTCGAAGTACGGCACCCCGGTGGCGCACACGGCGTCCACGAGGGCAGGTGTGAGGTCGGACGGGTACAGGTAGAGCAGCCGCACGCGGTCGACCCGGCCGGCCAGGTCGGCCACCAGGGGCACCAGGCGGCGCTCGCCCCGGCCCTGGTCGCGCCCGAAGGCGGCCAGGTCCTGGGCCACCAGGACCACCTCCCGCACGCCCGACGCCACCAGCTCGTCGACCTCGGCCACCACGGCCTCGGGGCGGCGGCTCCGCTGGGGGCCCCGGAAGCCGGGGATGGCGCAGAACCCGCAGGCCCGGTCGCACCCCTCGGCCACCTTCACGTAGGCCCACGGCGCCGTGGGGGGCGGCCGGTGCAGGTTCAGGAGGTCGAGGGCCGGGGCGGCTGGCAGCCGGGTGCGACCGAGGGTGACGGGGACGCCGAAGCCGACGACGGCGTCGGCCTCCGGCAGGGCCTCGGCCAGCTCGCCCCCGTACCGCTCGGCCAGGCAGCCGGTCACGACGAGCTCGCTGCCGGCGGTCCGGCGGTCGGCCAGGTCCAGCACCACGTCGATCGACTCCCGGCGCGCCTCCTCGACGAAGGCGCAGGTGTTCACGACCACCAGGTCGGCCCGGTCCGGGGCGCGGGCCGGCACCAGGCCGTCGTCGAGCAGGGTGCCGGTGAGCTTGTCCGAGTCGACCTGGTTCTTCGGGCAGCCCAGCGTCTCGATCCAGAAGGAGCGGGACATCGAGGTAGAAGCTAGTTGTCCGGCGCCCCGCCCCCGTCATCGGGCCGGGGCCCGCCCACGAGCGCCGGCGCTCCCGGGCCGGTCGGCGGCGTGGTGGTGGCCACGAGCTGCCGCCACCGCGGGGCCGGCGGGCCACCCGGTCGGGGCCCGGGCCCGCTCCGGCATCACTCCGTGCCGATGGCCTCCAGCACGTTCATGCGGCCCGCCCGCCAGGCGGGGACGACCGCGGCCACCAGGCCGAGCACCACGGCCGACACCGCGAGCGCCACGAACCAGGCGACCGGCACCTCGAACACGCCGAACCCCTGGTCCCGCAGGGCGCGCACGATGCCCCAGCCACCGACGAGGCCGAAGAACAGGCCCAGCGTCGTGCCGAACAGCGAGATGATGGCCGCCTCCCAGCGGATCGTGGCCCGCACCTGGCGCCGTCGCATGCCCACCGCCCGCAGGAGGCCCAGCTCGCGGGTGCGCTCGAGCACCGACAGGGCGATGGTGTTGGCGATGCCCAGCAGGGCGATGATGACGGCCAGGGCCAGCAGACCGCCCACCAGCACCAGGACCTGGTCGATCTGGCTGCCGACGACCTCCTTGTACTCGTCCACGCTCTGGACCTCGGCCGCGCCCGACCGCTCGACGATCCGCTCGATCTCGGGCTCGGCCTCGGCCACGGGCACGCCCTCCCGGAGCTGGACCACCACCTGGGCGTCGGCGCTGGTCGGCACGGCGGCGGTGAAGTCGTCGAGGCCCAGGACGAAGTTCCCCACGCCCCCGGTGGGCGACTCGTCGTCGTAGATGCCAGCCACCGTGGCCGCCCGCGCCCCCGCCGGCCGGCGGTCGTCGAGGAACGTGACGGTGACCTCGTCACCCAGCTCCAGCCCGGCCTCGTCGGCCCGGCTCTGGGCGATCACGACCTCGCCCGGGGCCAGCCTCGCCCGGCCCGTGGTCACGACCAGGTCGAGCAGGTCGAACACCCCCTCGGTGGCCCCGGTCACCGCGGTGTCGTCGACCCCCCGGCCCGGCACCGCCACCGTGGCCTGGGCGAACCGTACGGGGGCCACCACCGCCACATCGGGCAGGTCGGCGACCTCCCGGGCCACGCGGGGTGGCAGCCCGATCAGGCCGAAGGTGCCCGAGTCGATGATGAAGTCGCCGGCGAAGCTCTCGTCGAGCACCTCGTCGATCGACGCCCTGACCGACGACTGCACCACCAGGATGAACGCCACCAGCCCCACGCCGATCATCAGGGCCTGAGCCGTCGCCGACGTGCGCCGCGGGTTGCGCCCGGCGTTGTCGCGGGCGAGGGCGCCGGCCACCCCCCGCAGGCGGGCCAGCGGCGCCCCCAGCACCCGGCTCACAGGCCGGGCCAGCCCGGGGCTCACCAGCAGCAGGCCCGCGAACACGACGACGGCGCCGATGCCGACCCGTGCCGGCTCGCCGCCCAGGGCACCGGCCACGACCACCAGCACACCGAGGCCCACGACCACGCCCCCGGCCAGGAACCGCGCCTGCGAGTGGCCGGTGCGGTCGACCGCCACCTCGCGCATGGCGGCCAGGGGCGCCACCCGGGATGCCCGCCAGGCGGGCAGCAGGGCCGAGACGACCGTGACCACGATGCCCGTGACGACGGCGACGCCCACCGACAGGGGCAGCACGGCGAGGGCACCGGGCGGCAGGTCGAAGACGGACCCCAGCACCGACGCCAGGGCCAGCCCCACCAGGAATCCGACCGCCGAGCCGACGAGGCCGACGGCCACCGCCTCGACCAGCACGGAGCGCCGCACCTGGCGGCGCCGAGCGCCGATGGCCCGCAGCAGCGCCATCTCCCTGGTGCGCTGAGCGACGATGATCGAGAACGAGTTGTAGATGACGAAGGTGCCGACGAACAGGGCGACGAGGGCGAAGGCCAGCAGGAAGGTGGTGAACGGCGCCAGCTGGTCCTTGAACCTCGACTGGGTCTCCGCCGTGGCGTCCGCGCCCGTCACCACCTCGACGTCGTCGACACCGGCGCGGTCGAGGGCGGCGCGGATCCCGCCGGCCAGCCGACGCTGGGAGACGCCGTCGTCGGCCAGCACGGCGATGGCGGTGTACCGGCCCTCCTGGCCCACGAGCCGCTGGGCCGCGGCCGCGGTCCACATCACGAACGACTGCCCCGCGGGGCTGTCGGTGGCGCCGAACCGGGCCACCCCCACCAGCTCGTAGCGCTCGGTGCCGGCCTGGGTCTGCACGGGGACCGCCTGGCCCAGCCGGTAGCCGGTGTCCTGCGCCGTCCCCCGGTCGAGCACGACCTCCCGGCCGTCCCGGGGCGCCCGCCCCTCCACCAGGTCGAAGGGGTTCAGCCGCTCGTCGGCGACCCAGTTGATGCCGATGGTGACGGCGCCCATGGCGGGGTCGCCGTGGGGCTCGCCGTCCTTGCCGATGACCTGGGCGAAGCCCTCGGTGTTGCCGGCGGCGGCGGCCACGCCATCGACCGCCTCGACCTCGGCCAGCAGGGCCTCGTCGATGTGGCCCCGTACCTCGCCGCCGAACCCCGTGTCGATGGCCTGGTCCGAGCGCACCACCGCGTCGGTGTCGCGGAACACGTCGGCGAAGAGGTCGTCGAACGTGCGGTTCATCGTGTCGGTCAGCACCAGCACGCCGCCCATGAAGGCGACGCCGAGGGCCACGGCCACGAAGGTGATGGCCAACCGGCCCTTGTGGGCGAGGAGGCCCCGGAGCGCCACCCTGACCATGGCTAGTCGCCGAACAACTTCAGGCGGTCGAGCACGCGCTCGGCGGTCGGCTTGTCCATGCGGTCGACGATCCTGCCGTCGTTGAGGAACAGGGCAGCGTCGGCGTGGCCGGCGGCCACGGGGTCGTGGGTGACCATGACCACGGTCTGGCCCATGGAGCTCACGGCCCGGCGCAGGAAGTCGAGGATCTCGGCCCCGCTGCGCGAGTCCAGGTTGCCGGTGGGCTCGTCGGCGAAGATGATCTGCGGCCGCGTGGCCAGCGCCCGCGCCACCGCCACCCGCTGCTGCTGACCGCCCGACAGCTCGCTCGGCCGGTGGCCCAGGCGGGAGGCGAGGCCGGTGGCCTCGACCACCGTGGCCAGCCACGCCTCGTCGGGAGCGCGCCCGGCGAGCGTCAGGGGCAACCGGATGTTCTCGCCAGCCGTCAGGGTCGGTACCAGGTTGTAGGCCTGGAACACGAAGCCCACGCGGTCGCGGCGCAGCAGCGTCAGCTCGTCCTCGGTGAGCTGGCCGAGGTCCGTCCCGCCGATCAGCACCCGCCCGCTCGTGAGGGTATCGAGCCCGGCCATGCAGTGCATCAGCGTCGACTTGCCCGAGCCGGAGGGCCCCATCACCGCGGTGAAGCGCCCCGCCGGCATCTCGACGGACACGTCGTCCAGGGCCACGACCGCCGTATCACCGGTCCCGTAGACCTTGGTGGCGTCGACGGCGGACGCCGCCGCCGGGGCGCCGGCGTCCAGCGGCCGGGCGATGGTGGCGTCGTAGGGCACGCTGGGGTCCGCCGGCGCTTGCATGGGCCGCGAAGCTAGCCGCTGGCCGGCGCCCGGGCGGGGGCGACGCCGGCACGCTCCGGGCACGGGGCACCCCGACCGCCCGCCGGCCCGTTGGCCCGACGAGCTCCCGCCCCGACCGCTCACCGTGACCAGGGCACAAGGTCACCGGCAGAACGGCCATCGGCCCCTTCCGGGGACGGCAGGGGACGGCGCACGCTTCGGCGAGAGCGACCAGCGGCACACCAGGAGGCGATCCCATGGCCGTCACCGGCCGACGCGGCACCACCGACACCGCCAGCCACGAGCCCGGCGCGGCCCGGCCCCAGCCCGAGGAGGTCGAGGCACGGCCCAGCCGGTGGCTGGCCGCCCTGCGCCTGGGCATCGGGTTCGTCTTCCTGTGGGCGTTCCTCGACAAGGCGTTCGGCCTCGGGTACGCCACCCCCGAGGGCGCCGGCTGGATCGACGGGGGCTCCCCCACCAGGGGCTACCTCTCGGGCGTCGACGTCGGGCCCTTCGCCGACACGCTGCGGGGCTGGGCGGGCGACGCCTGGGCCGACTGGCTGTTCATGGTTGGCCTCCTCGGCATCGGGGTGGCCGTGATGCTCGGCATCGCGTTGCGCGTCGCCGCCGTCAGCGGCACGCTCATGCTCGCCCTCATGTGGGTGGCCGAGTGGCCGCCGGCCAAGCACACGTCGTCCGGCGAGCCCACGATGTCGACGAACCCCGTCGTCGACTCCCACGTCATCGAGGCCCTGGTGCTGATCGTGGTGGCGGCGACCTACGCCGGTCACCGCTGGGGCCTGGGGCGCGCCTGGGCGCGCCTGCCCCTGGTCCGGCGCCACCGCAACCTGCTCTGACCCCGGGGGGCGGAGCGTGCCGGCCTCCGCCGGGCCGCCCCCCCGGGGCCGGCTCGGCGGAGGTCAGGGCTCGCCGGTCCCGCCCAGCAGCTCCTCGAGCTCCTCGACGGTCATGAGCACCGCCCGGGCCTTCGAGCCCTCCGAGGGCCCGACGACGCCACGCTGCTCGAGGAGGTCCATCAGCCGCCCGGCCCGGGCGAACCCCACCCGCAGCTTGCGCTGGAGCATCGACGTCGACCCGAGCTGGCTGCGCACGACCAGCTCCATGGCCTGCCAGAGCATGCCGTCGTCGCCGTCGCCCCCGGCACCACCCGTGCCGGGTGACGAGCCGGTCGCGCCGTCGTCGCCGCCCTGGACGGAGTCGTCGAAGCGGAGCTCGGGCGCCTGGCGCTTCCAGGCCGACGCCACCCGGCGGACCTCGTCCTCGGTGACCCAGGCTCCCTGGATGCGGCGGGCCACCGACGACCCGCCGTCGAGCACGAGCATGTCGCCCTTGCCGACCAGCCGCTCGGCTCCGCCCTGGTCGAGGATGACTCGGCTGTCGGTGACCGAGGACACCGCGAAGGCGATGCGGGCGGGGACGTTGGCCTTGATGAGCCCCGTGATGACGTTGACCGACGGGCGCTGGGTGGCGATGACCAGGTGGATCCCGACCGCCCGGGCCATCTGCGCCAGCCGGGCGATCGACTCCTCCACGTCGCGGGCCGCCACCATCATGAGGTCGGCGAGCTCGTCGATGACCACCAGCACGAAGGGCAGGCGCGGGTACCCCGGTCCCGGGGCGTCGGTCCCGTCGGCTCCGTCGGCGGGCGGGGAGGGCGGGTCGGCGACCAGCTCGCCCCGGTCGACGGCGGCGTTGTAGCCGGTGATGTCGCGGAACCCCACCTCGGCCAGCAGGTCGTAGCGGCGCTCCATCTCCTTGACCGCCCAGGCCAGGGCGTTGGCCGCCTTCTTGGGGTTGGTCACCACCTGGGTGAGCAGGTGGGGCAGGCGGTCGTACTGGCCCATCTCCACCCGCTTCGGGTCGACCAGGATCATGCGCACCTGGTCGGGGGTCGAGCGCATCAGCACCGACGTGAGCAGCGAGTTGAGGCAGCTCGACTTGCCGGCACCGGTGGCCCCGGCGATCAGCACGTGCGGCATGGCCGAGAGGTTGACCATGACGGCCCGGCCACTGATGTCGCGCCCGACGGCGACCTCGAGGGGATGGGTGGCCCGCCGGGCCTCCTCGCTGAGGAGGATGTCGCCCAGGGCCACGATCTGACGGTGGGCGTTGGGCACCTCGACCCCGATGGCGTGCTTGCCGGGGATGGGCGCCAGGATGCGCACGTCGGGCGTGGCCATGGCGTAGGCGATGTCCTTGTGCAGGCTGGTGACGCGGCTCACCTTGACGCCCGGGCCCAGCTCGAGCTCGAAGCGGGTGACCGTCGGACCCACCACCATGCCGACCAGGCGGGTCTCCACCCCGTGGTCGGCCAGCGCCTTCTCCAGGGTGCGGCCGGTGTCCTCGACCAGCTTGCGGTCGACCTGCTGCGACGTCGACCGCTCGAGCAGGGTGAGGGGCGGCAGCTTCCAGGCCGAGCCGGCTGCCGCCGGGCCCAGCGCCATCTCGAGCTGCTCGGGCTCGAGGACGTCGGGCGTGGGCACGACGACCCGGGGCGCGGCCCGCTCCCCCGTGGTGCCGGCGATGCCGGGCCCATCGGCCACGGCGGGGGTCGCGTCGCCCCCCGGCACCGGCTCGACGAGCGTGGGATCGTCGGGCACGAGGGCGGGATCGACGGTGTCGTCCCCCGGTGCCGGCGACGGCCCTCCCTCGAACGGGAGGCGGAACAGGGCGGCCAGCCGGCGGTCGACGGCGACGGCGAACGGCCGCGCCCCCGCCGCCACCCGGTCGATCGCGTCCCGGAGCGACGTGCGGGCGAGCACGACGAGCCCGCCCACCGCGGTGAGGGCCAGGACGGTCAGCGATCCCCCCCGCCCGAGGCCGGCATCGAGGGGCGTGCCCACCGACGCTCCGAGCCAGCCACCGGCCGACCGCAGGTCGTCGACGGACCCGCCCAGCGGGGGGCGGCCCCCGAGGAGGTGGGCCAGGCCGGACACGGCCACCACGAGGAGCGCGGCACCCACGCCGACGTGGGCGCCGGTGCCGGGCACGTCGGGCTCCTGCCCCCTCCCAACCGGCTCGGGCGGTGGGCGCCGGGCGATCAGGGAGGCACCCCCGAGGGCCAGGGCGGGAGGCAGGAGGTGACGCAGCCACCCGAGCGCGGTGGCCGCCAGGTCGGCCAGGCCCCTCCCCACCGGCCCGCCGCCGCCGGCGTAGATGCCCAGGCCGCTCACGGCCGCGGTGGCCACCAGGACCAGGCCGGTGACGTCGGCGGCGTGGCTGCCCAGGACCTGCGACGACGAGTGGAGCGCCCGCGACGCCAAGGTGGGCGGGGGTGGCCGCCGGGCGACCCTCCGCCCGGTGGCGGGGGCGGGCTCGCCCGACCGCTCCGAGGACCGGGCAGCCGGCCGGCCCGACGACCGGCGCTTGGGTGCCATGGCCGAGGAATCGGACCTCGGACGACCGGCACGCCGGCCGGGCGAGGGCCGGGACGGCGCCTCCCGCGGGGAGCGGGAGCGCGAACGGGACCCTTGGCGCGCGCTCACGACCGCCCGACGGTACCAGGGCCCTCGGGGGCACCAGGCGGACACGTCGGCACCCCGGGCGGGGCCGCCGGACGGGTCCGCCCGCTCAGCCCGCCTGGCAGGTGGGGCACCAGGTCGTGGTGCG
>DASUJB010000108.1:0-19976 GCA_036279475.1 Acidimicrobiales bacterium
CCGGCCGCCGCGTCTGCCGTGGTGCGGGTGCCGGTGACCGCGCCCGGCCCTCCCGGCCTCGGCCGGGGCGTCGTGGTCGGCGCCGGCGACCCGGTCCCGCCGCCCTGGTCCGGCGTCCCGGAGGTGACGGTCGACCGGGCGGCCCTCGACGTCCCGCCCGGCGAGGCGTCACCGGTGGTGGACCGGCTGCACGACCACTGGGCGAGCCGACGGCCCGTGGTCGTGCGCCTGGCGGTCGACCCGGCGGAGCTCCGTGCTCCCCGGTCCTACACGGCAGAGGAGGTGGGCGATCCCTGGCTGGTCGACCCCGGCTTCGACCCGGTCCACGACCGCCTGCACTTCCTGCTCTGGGCCAACACCTACGACGCCCGGGGTGCCGCCGAGCCGGTCTGGTGGTGGGGTCGCAAGGCCCTCCGGGCCGGCGCGTCGCCGGGCGGAGGCACCGGTGACGTCCTCCTGCCCGACGGCACGCCGGCATGGGTGGACGGGGGGCCACGGGGTGACGACCCCGGGGCGCTGGCCGGTGGTGCGGCGGTGGTGCCCTCGGAGGCCGTCGAGGCCGGGCACGTGCGGGCCGCCCCGGTCCACCGCCCGCCCGGCGCCGACCTGGCTGCCGACCAGCTGGCGGCCGTGGCCCACGGGTCGGGGCCGGCACGTGTGATCGCCCCCGCCGGCTCGGGCAAGACCCGCGTGCTGACCGAGCGGCTGCGCCACCTGGTCGTCGACCGGGGCTACGAGCCGGCTTCGGTGGTGGCGGTCGCCTACAACCGCAAGGCCCGCGACGAGATGGTGGCGCGCACCCCGGGCGTGGGAGGCCGCCTCCTCACCCTCAACGCCCTCGGGTACGACGTCGTCACCGCCGGCCTGGGGCGGCGACCCGAGGTGCTGGACGAGCGCCGGGTGCGCCACTTGATCGAGCCGCTGGTGCCCACGGGCGCCCGGCGCCTCAACACCGATCCCCTGGCCCCGTACCTCGAGGCGCTCACCACCGTGCGCCTCGGCCTGCGCCCCCCGCTCGCCGTCGAGGACGAGCGGGGGGACGTGCCCGGCCTCGCCGACGCCGTCCCCCGGTTCCGGGCCGCCCTCGCCCGGGAGGGAGCGGTCGACTTCGACGAGCAGGTGCTCCTGGCGGTCGAGCTGCTGCTGCGCGACGGCGCCTTCCGGCGCGCCCAGCAGGCCCGCCACCGCCACCTGCTGGTGGACGAGCTCCAGGACCTGACGCCCGCCCACGTCCTCCTGGTGCGGCTCCTGGCGGCGCCGGCCTTCGACGTGTTCGGGGTCGGCGACGACGACCAGGTGATCTACGGCCACGCCGGCGCGTCACCGCGGTTCCTCACCGACTTCGGGTCGTACTTCCCGGGGGCGCAGGGTCACGCCCTGGAGGTCAACTACCGCTGCCCCGCCCCGGTCGTCGGCGCCGTCGGGCACCTCCTGACCCGCAACCGCGCCCGCGTCCCCAAGGTCGTCCGGGCGGCCCGGCCCGACGACGATCCCGGTGCCCTCCAGGTGCTCCGCCACCCTCCGCAGGACGGCGCGGCGGCGTTGGTGGACGTCGTCCGGGGATGGCTGGACGGGCCCGGCGCCGTGGCGCCGGCCGACGTGGCCGTCCTGGCGCGCGTGGGATCGCTGCTCCTGGCCCCCCACGTGGCGCTGGGAGAGGCGGGCATCCCGGTGCAGTCCGTGCTCCGGCCGGACGTGCTGGGGCGGACCGGGCTGCGGGCGGCCCTCGCCTACCTGCGCATCGCCGGCTCGCCGGCGGCGTTCGACCCCGCCGACCTCGTCGAGGTGCACCGTCGGCCCAGCCGGGGCCTGCCGCGCTGGGCCGACAGGTGGCTGTCACGCTGCCGGTCGATCGACGACGTGCGGCGGGCGTCGCAGCGCATCGACGACGCCAAGGTGGCCGGCAAGCTCGACGACCTGGCCTCCGACCTGGCCGGGCTGGCCGCCGTGGCCCGGACCGGCATCACCCGACGGGTCCTCGAGCACGTGCGCGACGTCGTCGGCCTCGCCGGTGCCGTCGATCTCCTCGACGCCACCGGTGGCGGTGACGGCCAGTCCCACCACGACGACCTGGACGCGCTGCTCCAGGTGGCCGACCTCCATCCCGAGCCGACGGGCTTCGCGCCCTGGCTGCGCGACGCCCTCGCCCGGCTTCCGGACGCCGACGGCGTCACCCTGTCCACCGTCCACCGGGTCAAGGGGCGCGAGTGGCCCAGGGTGGCCCTCTACGGCGCCACGGACGGGGTGATGCCGCACCGCTTGGGTGGCCCGGCCGCCGTCCCCGAGGAACGGCGCGTGTTCCACGTCGCCCTCACCCGGGGCATGGGGCGGGTGGCGGTGCTGGGGGACGCCTCCCGGCCCTCCCCGTTCCTGGACGAGCTCCGCGCCGACGCCACGGCCGACGAGCTGTCCGCAGCCGGTCGCGCCGAGGACGCGCCCTCCGCCGGGCCGAGGGGGGCCGGCGCCGGTGGGGCGGGGACGGCCCGGTCCGGACCCGGCGGCGCCCCGAGGCGACGGGGCGCTGGTGAGGGTCGCGCCCGGGCGGGGGTGCCCGTGCCGGCGGCGTCGGGCCCTGAGGCCGCCCGCCTCGAGGCTGCCTTGCGCCAGTGGCGGAAGGAGCGCAGCACGGCCGACGGCGTGCCGGCCTACGTCGTGGTCAACGACCGCCACCTCATGGGCATCGCCGAGCGGCGCCCGGCCACCCGCGGCGAGTTGGCGGCGTGCCCCGGCATCGGGCCGGCCAAGCTGGCCGCCTACGGCGACGAGATCCTCGCCCTGGTGGCGACCGCCGGCGCTGCCGCCGACGGCGGGTGACACCGGCCGGGCCGGCGGGCGCTTGACTGCAGCAGGCACCGCGACGATCATCCGGCCCCACGACGCACGGCAGCGGGGAGATCTGATGGCCACACGACGTCGCGACCTCGACCTCGACCCGGTCGCCGGGTGGGACGTCCGGCACCGTTGGCGCCCCCGCCCGTCCCGGTGCCCGCGACCGGCGGGAGGGTTGCCGTGAGCTCCCCCGCGGCTCCCCCGGCGCCCTCCGACGACGACCTCACGCTGCCGCCGGGTGACGAGCTGGTGGTGGTCACCGACGACGGTGCCCGCCTCGCCGTCACCGTGGCGGGCCCGGCGGGCGCCGACGGCCCGGTGGTCGTCATGCCCCACTGCTGGACGGGGACCCGGGCGGTGTGGGTACCGGTGGCCCGTCGCCTCCTGGCCGAGGGCCGCCGCGTCGTGCTCTACGACCAGCGGGGCCACGGCGCCTCCTCGCCCGGGGGTGCACCGCTCACCATCGACCGGCTCGGCGACGACCTGGCCACCGTGCTGCGCTACCTCGACCTCCCCGACGTCGTCCTCGTCGGGCACTCGATGGGCGGCATGACGGTCATGGCCTTCGCCTGCCGCCACCCGGACCTGTTGGGCGGGGTGCGGGGCGTCGTGCTGGCGGCCACCGCCGCCCACGGGATGTCCACGCCTGCCCGCGAGCGCCTGTGGCGCATGGCGCTGTGGCGCTCGTGGGTCGACGTCCCCATGGGTTGGCCTCCCCTGGGGCGGCTCCTCGTGCGGGGCACCTTCGGCGTCCGGCCCCGCCGCGCCCACGTCGAGGCCACCCGGGCCATGTTCGTGGCGACGGAGGCCGGCGTGCGCCGGGACAGCGTGGTGGCGATGGGCGACATGGACCTCCGTGCCGGACTCGGTGCCGTCGACGTGCCGGCGACTGTCCTGCTCGGCACGCGCGACACCCTCATCGCCAACCCGCTCACCCGGGCCATCGCCGACTCCCTGCGAGGGGCGTCGCTGACCGAGCTGGCGGGGGCGGGCCACATGCTGCCGTTCGAGCGCCCCGACGAGGTGGCCGCCGCCGTCCGGGACATGGCCGGGTCCGGCCGGCGTCGCTGACGGGCGGGCGGGCCGTCGGGACCTGGCGCCGACCGGGTCGGCCCTCCGGGGGGCCACCGAGCCCGAGGGCACCCGGGAGGGCCACGGCGCCCGGGTGCGCCGTCGCCGCCCCTCGCCCGCCCGACCGGGCCCGGCCCGGCCCGGCCCGGCGGAGCGCGTCGGACGGTCAGGCGGGCACGGGCTCGGCGGCGCAGCGGCGCCGAGCCTCGGACAGGGCGGCGGGCGGCCCGCCGGCGAAGCGCAACGCGCCCAGCAGCGCGTGGGTGGCGGGGATCACGACGGCCTGGGACACCAGGGTGGGCCGGGGCAGGGCCAGCATGTCCCGCCCCCACGGCGGCAACAGGCCGACGGCCGCCTGGATGACGACCTGGTGGGCGGCTGTGACGAGTGGGCTCACGCCGCGCCCCTGCACGGGGTGGGTGAGGAAGCGGACGGCCCGGCGGGCCTGGTCGCTGCCCACCAGCCCGGGGCGGACGCCGCGAAGGTAGGCGCGCACGGCCACCCGTGACTTCGGCACGTCCCGGCCGCCGAGCCGCTCGGCGATCGTCGCCATCTCGTGGAGGTAGCGGTCCGCCAGGTCGCCCCGGACGGGGAAGGGCGTGAACCGCTGGTGTGCCCGCAGGAAGCTCGACACCTCGGTGACGTGCACCCACGTGACGAGCTCGGGGTCCTCGGCCGAGTACGGCCGTCCGTCGGGCGCCGTGCCCCGCACCTTGCGATGGATGCCCTGCACCAGCTTGATGAGTCGCTCGGCGGCCTCGGTCGAGCCGTAGGTCGTCCCCGTCACGAAGGACTCCGTCCGGCTGAGCCGGCCGAGGGGATCCTCCCGGTAGCTGGAGTGCTCGTCGACACCGGCGATGGCCAGGGGGTGGAGGGTCTGCAGCAGGAGGGCGGCCAGGCCACCCACGAGCATGGAGGGGTCGGCGTGGACGCGCCAGGTGACGCTGCCGGGACCGAACAGCCCCGGGTCGCCGGGCGGGTCCGTGTACTGCTCGAAGGGGAGGCGGTCGGCGGTCAGCGAGCGGGCGAGGGGGGCCATGAGCCGGTCGCGCAGCGGGCCCCCGACGAGCGGCAGCGAGCCGAGCGTCGGCATCGGGACCATCGTTCCTCCTGTCGGTCTCGTCGAGCAGGCGGGGAGGGAGGCCGGCATCGTACCCTCGCCCTCGCCCTCGCCCTCGCCCTCGCCCTCGCCCTCGCCCTCGCCCTCGCCCTCGCCCTCGCCGTCCGGCGGGCCCGGGGGTCCCTGGCGCCGGGGCGGCGACGACCAGCCCGGGCCGGGGGGGCCGAGCCACGGCGGGCGTCGACCGGGGTCCGAGGGCCGACCGTGGCCCCAGCCGGACCCGGCCGCCCGCGCCGGCGGCGTCACGGGTGGGATGGTGCTTGGTGGCCCTGTCGTGTAGACGTTGCCCGCATGTCGACGAACGACCCGCCCCCGGCCTCCGACCTCGCCGTGCACATCGCCGCCATCAGCGACGAGCCGCTCGTGGAGGGTGACGAGGTCCTGTCCGTGTGGATGCTCGTGAAGTCGCGCGACGGTGACGGCGACGTGGTCTGGGGGGTGCGCAACGCCGGGGAGCCGCTCACCTCCGAGGAGCTGCTGGGCGCCCTCACCGGCTTCACCCAGTCCCTGGCCCGCGACCTGGCCGCCGACTGGGAGTAGGGACCGGCTCGGCGCCGTCGGCCCCGGCCGGGCGGCCGACGGGCGCGGGCCCCGGTCCCGAGGGCGCGCCGTCGGTGGCCGCCGGTCCGACGGTGGGTCGGACCGGCGACGCCGCCCCGCGGGGAGGGGAGGGAGGGGCGGTGGCCGGTTGCGGGCTGGCCTAGATGCTCCAGCGGCTCTGCCCGAACCGGTAGCCGACGGACCGGACGGTCTGGATCAGGTTCGCGTGCTGCTCGCCCAACTTGGCCCGCAGACGGCGGATGTGGACGTCGACCGTGCGGGCACCGCCGTAGTACTCGTAGCCCCACACCCGGCTGAGCAGCGTCTCCCGGGTGAACACCCGGCCCGGGTGGGAGGCCAGGAACTTGAGCAGCTCGTACTCCATGTAGGTGAGGTCCAGGGGAGCGCCGTCGATGGCGGCCTGGTACGTCTCGAGGTTGAGCACCAGCGGCCCGTACTCCACCAGCTCCGGACGCGTGCCCCTGCCGCTGCGCCAGAAGAGGTGCTTGAGGCGGGCCTCCAGCTCGAGCGGCTGGAAGGGGTAGAGGCAGAAGTCGTCGAAGAGCTCGTCGCGCAGCTCCAGGTCGCCGAGCTGGCCGCCCGACACCAGCAGCAGCATCGGCTCGAGCGGCAGGTCACGCTTGCGCAGCGTGCGGCACAGGGCGAAGGCCCCGTCGGGATCGTTGGCAGCCACCACGATGGCACCGGTCCAGCCGTCGTCGGGCTCGACGCGCACGGCAGTGCGCTCGTCGACCACGGCCTTCCACGGGTAGCCCGAGAGGTCGAGTGCCTGTGCCAGCTCGGGGGGGACGGGGTCGGGATAGACGAGGAGGGGTTCCATCCTGCGATCGCGGGTGCCGACCCCTCACAGCCGGGCGAGGTAGCGGTCGAGCTCGAAGTGCGTGACGTGCGTCTTGAACTCCATCCACTCCTTCCGCTTGTTCTTGATGAACCACTCGAACACGTGCTCGCCCAGCGCCTCGGCGACGAGCTGCGAGTCCTCCATCACGTCGAGCGCGTCGGACAGCGACTGGGGCAGGGGGTCGATGTGCTCGGCCATGCGCTCGGCGTCGGTGAGCTCGTAGAGGTTCACCAGGGTCTCGTCGACCAGCGGGTAGCCCTCCTCGATGCCCTTGAGGCCGGCGGCCAGGATCACGGAGAAGGCGAGGTAGGGGTTGCAGGAGGGATCGGGCGCCCGGAACTCGAGGCGGGCGCTCTCGGCCTTGCCCCGCTTGATGGGGGGCACGTTGACGATGACGGAGCGGTTGTTGCGGGCCCAGGACGTGAAGATCGGCGCCTCGTAGCCGACCACCAGCCGCTTGTAGGAGTTCACCCACTGGTTGGTGACCGCGGTGAGCTCGCGGGCGTGGCGCAGCAGGCCGGCGATGAAGTGCTGGGCCACCTTCGACAGGCCGCGGGGGTCGCCGGCGTCGAAGAAGGCGTTGGCGTCGCCCTCGAAGAGCGAGAGGTGCGTGTGCATCCCCGAGCCCTGCACCCCGGTGAGCGGCTTGGGCATGAAGGTGGCGTGCACCCCGGCCTCGAGGGCCACCTCCTTCACGACCAGCCGGAAGGTCATGACGCTGTCGGCCATGGTCAGGGCGTCGGTGTAGCGCAGGTCGATCTCGTGCTGGCTGGGCGCGTCCTCGTGGTGGCTGTACTCGACGGGGATGCCCATCGCCTCGAGGGTGTGGATGGTGCGCTGGCGCAGGTCGGTGGCGACGTCGGCCGTGGTGAGGTCGAAGTACGACGCGTCGTCCAGCGGGGTGGGGGTGCCGTTGGGATCGCCGTCGGCGAAGTAGAAGAACTCCATCTCGGGAGCGGCGTAGAAGCTGAAGCCCCGGTCGAGGGCACGGTCGAGGTTGCGCCGCAGGACCTGCCGGGGATCGCCCTCGAAGGGGCTGCCGTCCAGGTTGACGATGTCGCAGAACACCCGGGCCGACGTGCCCAGGCCGTCCGCCCACGGCAGGATCTCGAAGCTGTTGGGGTCGGGCTTGGCGAGGACGTCCGACTCCTGCACCCGGGAGAAGCCGTCGATCGACGAGCCGTCGAACCGCATCCCCTCCTCGAAGGCCCCCTCCAGCTCCACCGGCGAGATAGCGAACGACTTCAGCTGGCCGAGCACGTCGGTGAACCACAGCCTGACCATGCGCACGCCGCGCTCCTCGACCGTCCGGAGCACGTACTCTCGCTGCCGCTCGGAGCTCTCCATGGGGAGATGTTGGGGCGGCGCCCCAGGACCCGCAAGCTGACCGGATCCGGTTCACAGTGCGTTCACATACGAGCAACAGGTCGGAAATCGCCTGCTGGGAGCCTGCCTGACCGCTGGCTGGACAGGCCCGCGCTCGACCAGGCGCTCGCCCGAGCGCCCGACCGGAGGACGCCCCGATGACCTACAAGGCCGAATACATCTGGATCGACGGCACCCGGCCGACGGCCAAGCTGCGGTCGAAGACGAAGATCCTCGCCGACGGCGCCGAGCTCCCCCTCTGGGGCTTCGACGGCTCGAGCACCAACCAGGCGCCCGGTGACAAGTCCGACTGCGTCCTCCAGCCCGTGTTCTCGTGCCCCGACCCGCTCCGTGGCGGCGACGACGTCCTCGTCCTGTGCGAGGTGCTCTACATCGACATGACGCCGCACGAGACCAACACCCGCGCCGCCTGCGCGGCGGCGGCGGAGCGGTACAAGGACCAGGAGCCGATCTTCGGGATCGAGCAGGAGTACACGTTCTTCAAGGACGGGCGCCCCTACGGCTTCCCGGCACCGACCGGCTTCCCGGCTCCCCAGGGTGGCTACTACTGCGGCGTGGGCGCCGACGAGGTGTTCGGCCGCGACATCGTCGAGGCGCACCTCGACGCCTGCCTCGCCGCCGGCCTCCACATCTCCGGCATCAACGCCGAGGTGATGCCGGGCCAGTGGGAGTTCCAGGTCGGTCCCGTGGCCCCGCCGCAGGTCGCCGACGAGCTGTGGGTGGCCCGGTGGCTGCTCTACCGCATCGCCGAGGACGTCGACGTCGCCGCCACCCTCGACCCCAAGCCGGTCTCCGGCGACTGGAACGGCGCCGGCGCCCACACCAACTTCTCGACCAAGGCGATGCGCTCCGAGGGCGGCTTCGACGCCGTCATCGCCGGCGCCGAGGCCCTGGGCAAGAAGATCGACGAGCACATCGCCGGCTACGGCCACGGCATCCAGGACCGGCTCACCGGCATGCACGAGACCGCCCCCTACGACGAGTACAGCTACGGGGTCTCGGACCGGGGCGCCTCGGTCCGCATCCCCTGGCAGGTCGAGGTGGACGGGAAGGGCTACCTCGAGGACCGCCGGCCCAACGCCAACTGCGATCCCTACGAGGTCACCCGGCTGCTCGTGACCACCATCTGCGGCGCTGCCGCCGACGGGTGAGCCCGGTCGGCTGACCGCTCCGCCGGGGACCCGGGGGAGGGCCCAGGGCTGCCCTCCCCCGGTCCGCCCGGCCCCCCGACGAGATCCCGGTTGTTAGCGTCCGTGCCGATCGACCAGAAGGAGACCCCCTTGGAGCAGCGCACGCCCGACGAAGTCCTCGCCCTCGTCGCCGAGGAGGAGGTGGAGGTCGTCGACGTCCGCTTCTGCGACCTCCCCGGCCTGATGCAGCACTTCTCGATCCCGGCGTCGCAGCTGACCGCCGACGTGTTCGACGAGGGGCTGGGGTTCGACGGCTCGTCGATCCGCGGGTTCCAGGAGATCCAGGAATCGGACATGATCCTGATCCCCGACGCCGACACCGCCTTCGTCGACCCCTTCCGCACCCGGCGGACCCTGGCCATCAACGCCTTCGTGCACGACCCCCTGACCGGCGAGAATTACAGCCGCGACCCCCGCTACGTGGTGCGCAAGGCGGCGGAGCACCTGCGGTCCACCGGCCTCGCCGACACCTGCTACATCGGTCCCGAGGCCGAGTTCTTCATCTTCGACGACGTGCGGTTCCACCAGGACGCCAACTCCTCCAGCCACCACGTCGACTCCGTCGAGGGGGCGTGGAACACCGCCCGTGACGAGCAGCCCAACCTGGGCTACAAGATCCGCTACAAGGAGGGCTACTTCCCGTTGCCCCCCGCCGACCACTTCCAGGACCTGCGCACCGAGATGATGCTCGCCCTCGAGCAGGTGGGCATCGAGGTCGAGCTGCAGCACCACGAGGTCGGCACCGCCGGCCAGGCGGAGATCGACGTGCGGTTCGACGAGCTCACCCGCATGGCGGACAAGCTCATGCTGTTCAAGTACGTGGTGAAGAACGTGGCCCACCAGCACGGCAGGACCGCCACCTTCATGCCCAAGCCGGTGTTCCAGGACAACGGCTCGGGCATGCACACCCACCAGTCGCTGTGGAAGGGCGGCGAGCCCCTGTTCTACGACGAGGCGGGCTATGCCGGCCTCAGCGACCTCGGCCGGTGGTACATCGGTGGGCTGCTGGCTCACGCCCCCGCCGTCCTGGCCTTCTCGAACCCCACCACCAACAGCTACAAGCGCCTGGTGCCGGGGTACGAGGCCCCGGTCAACCTCGTCTACAGCCAGCGCAACCGGTCGGCCGCCGTGCGCATCCCGCTCTACAGCCAGAGCCCCAAGGCCAAGCGGCTCGAGTTCCGCTGCCCGGACCCGTCGTGCAACCCCTACCTGGCCTTCTCGGCCATGTTGATGGCCGGCCTCGACGGCATCGACAAGCGCATCGAGCCGCCCGCCCCCGTCGACCGCGACCTCTACGACCTCCCGCCGGAGGAGCTGGCGGCGGTGCCCCAGGTCCCCGGCTCGCTCGAGGCCGTCCTCGACGCCCTCGAGGCCGACAGCGACTTCCTCAAGGCCGGGGGCGTGTTCACCGACGACCTCATCGAGACCTGGGTCTCCTACAAGCGGATCCACGAGGTCGACGAGCTGCGCCTCCGTCCCCACCCCTGGGAGTTCGCCCTCTACTACGACATCTGAGCGAGAGAGCGACCAGCGCGGTCGGGGCGGGAGCGGCCACCCCGGCGGACCGCCAGGGCCCAGGGGCCGCTCCCGGGCCGGCAGCGGGTCGTGGGGCGAGGTGCTCCCCTCGCGCCGGGGGTGACGGGGGCGAGTCGAGCCACCGCCGTCACGAGGCCAGCCACACGCGCGTGAGGTCGCGCAGCCGGTCGATGCCCACGCCCGTCGCCGCGCTGGTCCACACGACGTCGGAACGGTCGAGCTGGCACATGGCCGCCAGGTCGCGCTTGCGAGCCTCCCGCCGCGACGCCCGCACCTTGTCGTGCTTGGTGGCCACCACGGTGTGCGGCACGCCGTGGTGGCGTAGCCAGCGCAGCGTGCCCAGGTCGAGGTCGGTGGGGCCGACCTCGCCGTCGACCAGGGCCATCACCATCGCCAGCCCGTCCCGCTCCAGCAGGTAGCGCGCGATCATCGCCTGCCACGACGCCCGCGTGGCCCGGGACACGGCGGCGTAGCCGTAGCCGGGGCAGTCCACCACGGTGGGGCCGGGCCCACCGCCAGGGACGTGGCCGGGCCCGGCGCCCCCACCGTGGGCGCCCCGACCGTCGGCGGGACGGGCCCTGGGCACGAGGGCGGCATAGCAGTGCAGGGCGCGCGTCCGGCCGGGGCTCTTGGACGTGTGGGCGAGGGCGCTGCGGCGCGCCAGGGCGTTGAGGAGGGAGGACTTGCCCACGTTCGACCGCCCCACCAGGGCGACCTCGGCCGTCGTCGGGGGCAGCCCGTCCACGTCGGTCGCCGACAGCAGGTACCGCAGGTCGAGGGGAGCGCCCATGCCGTCGCCATTGTCGCCCGGGAGGACGCCGAGCGGGGACGGCGGCGATGTGCTAGCCAGTCCGACCGGCGGGTGGCCTGATCGTCGTGGCGAGGAGGAGAGATGAGCGATCGTCCGCGGCGTGCCGTCCGGCGGGCCGGAGGTGCGCTCGTCGCCAGCGTCGTCCTGGCGGCGTCGTCCGGTGCCCCGGCGTCGGCCGCCGGCGCCGGGCAGCCGCACGGGCCGGCTGGTGGTCGCCAGTGCGGGGTGCGTACGAACGACACCTACGACGAGCTGCTGGCGTGCGTGGGGGCCGACCAGGCCGCCGAGCACCTCCAGGAGCTCCAGGCCATCGCCGACGCCAACGGGGGCACCCGGGCCTCGGCGACGGCCGGGTACGACGCCAGCGCCGCGTACGTCGCCCGTCGGCTGGAGGCCGCCGGCTACCACGTGACCCGGCAGGCCTTCGAGTTCCCCTTCTTCGCCGAGGAGGCACCGGCCGTGCTCGAGCAGGTGGCGCCCACGCCGACCACCTACGAGACCGGTACCTTCGAGTACTCGGGCGAGGGTGACGTCACGGGCACCGTCGTGCCCGTGGACCTGCAGCTGACCGGCGATCGGGACTCCGACAGCGGTTGCGAGCCCGAGGACTTCGACGGCCCGGGCTGGCAGGGGACCGAGGTGGCGCTGCTCCAGCGGGGGGCGTGCGACTTCGCCGTCAAGGCCCGCCTGGCCCAGGAGGCGGGAGCCGAGGCCGTGGTCGTCTTCAACCAGGGCGACGCCGAGGGTCGCTTCGACCTGGCCGTCGGCACGTTGGGCGACACCAGCGCCGGTGTCGTCACCGTCCCGGTGGTGGGCCTGTCGTTCGACGACGGGGCCTCGCTGGCGACCGCCGACACCGCCCACGTCGTCACCGACGTCCTGCTCGAGCGTCGCACCACCGAGAACGTCATCGCCGACGGGGCCTCGGGCAACCCGGGCAACGTCGTGATGGCGGGGGCCCACCTGGACTCGGTGCTCGAAGGCCCGGGCATCAACGACAACGGCAGCGGCTCGGCGGCGCTGCTGGCGACGGCGCTGGCCATGCGGAAGGTCCGGCCGGTCAACCAGGTGCGGTTCGCCTGGTGGGGGGCCGAGGAGTCCGGCCTGGTCGGCTCCACCCACTACGTCGAGGCGCTGCCGGCGGCGGAGCGGGAGCGGATCGCGCTCTACATGAACTACGACATGGTCGCCTCGCCCAACTTCGTGCCCACCGTGTACGACGCCGACGAGTCGACCTTCCCCGCTGCCGATCTCGGCGTCACCGTGCCCCCGGGGTCGACCGCGGTCGAGGACCTGTACGAGAGGTTCTACACGTGGCGTGGCGTCCCCTACGACGACACCGCCTTCTCGGGGCGCAGCGACTACGACGCCTTCGTCGGCGCCGGCATCCCGTCGAGCGGCCTGTTCACGGGAGCCGAGGAGGGCAAGACCGCCGAGCAGGCCGCCATCTGGGGCGGTACGGCGGGCGTGCCCTTCGACCCCTGCTACCACCAGGGGTGCGACACCATCGACAACGTGAGCCGTGAGGTCCTCGACGTCAACGCCGACGCCGTGGCCTTCGCGATGCTCACCTTCGCCTACAGCACCCGGGCCGTGAACGGTGTCCCGGGCACCCCTGTCCCGGGCCGGCCGCTGCGGCTGCCGCCGCCGGCCGGGCCCGAGGGCACCTTCGTGACCGGCGGCGGCCTGGCTGCCGCCGTCGGGACGGGGGCCTGACCGCCTGTCGCCCCGCGACCGGGGCCGTCCCCGCCGCTGCCGCCGCCGGCAGGGAGGCTTGACCGCCCGTCGCCCGCGACCGGGGCCGCCGCCGTGGTCGGGGGCGACGTGGGTCGGGGCGGTGGCCGTGCTCCACCGCCACGGTGGCTCCCGGTCGCGGTGACGGGGCGGTCCCGGTCGGCGCGGCCGGCTCAGCCGGTGCCGTAGAACAGGCGCTCCATCACGCGCCGGGCCCGGCGCGTCACCCGCCGGTGGTCCTCGCGGAGCTGGCCCGGCGTGGTGTCGAGGGAGCGGGCGAGGTGCAGCAGGTCGTCGGGTCGGGCCGGCAGGCTGTCCGGCGTCGTGGGCGCCGAGCCCACCAGCCACCAGCGGTTCCGTGTGCGCTCGCAGAACCGGTAGGCGGTCCGCAGGATGTCGGCGTCCCCGGGGTCGATGGCACCGTCGGCCTCCAGGGCGTCGAGCGCCCCCATCGTCGACGGCAGGCGGATGCCGGCCCGCAGCTGCAGGAGCTGGACGGTCCACTCGACGTCGGACAGGGACCCGCGCCCGAGCTTCAGGTGGAACTCGGGGTCCTCGCCCGGGGGGATGCGCTCCCGCTCGATGCGAGCCTTCATGCGCCGGATCTCGCGCTCGTGCTCCGGGGTGAAGGGTCGCTGCCAGACGGCCTCGGCCAGGAGGTCGAGGAAGCGGCGACCGAGGTCGGGGTCGCCGGCCACCGGCCGAGCCCGGGCGAGGGCCTGGCGCTCCCACGTCTGCGCCCAGCGGTCGAGGTAGGCGCGGTAGCCGACGAGGCTGCGGGCCAGCTCCCCCTGGCGGCCCTCGGGGCGGAGGGTGGCGTCGATGGCGTAGATGCGGTGCGCCGGCGTCGAGCCCCCCAGGAAGCGGAGCACCCCTCCCGCCAGGCGCAGCCCCTCGCCGTGGGGCCGGCCACCGCGGGCGTCGTGGACGAACAGCACGTCGAGGTCGCTGGCGTAGGACAGCTCGGCGCCGGCGAAGCGGCCCATGGCCACCACGGCGAAGGGCACCTGCGGGTCCAGCTGGGCGAGGGCCGTCTCCACGCACGCCTCGGCCTGGGCGGTGAGGTCGGCGCCAACGGTGGCCACGTCGGCTTCGTCGAACACGTCCCGGGCGGCCACGCCCAGCAGGTGGCGACCGCGCCAGCGCCGTAGCGCCCGCTGGCGCTCGTCGAGGTCCGGCCGCCACGACACCGCGGCGTGGGCGGACCGCACCAGGCTCGGGCGGTCGAGGGTCCGCAGGCGCTCGGCGTCGGCCAGCCGGGGGATCAGGTCGGGGTTGGCCCCCAGCACCTCGCCCAGCAGGGCGCTGGTGCCCAGCAGCTGGCACAGGCGTTGCGCCACGTCGGGGCTGTCGCGGAAGGCGTGGGCCAGGGCCGTGGCCCGCCGGTCGCCCGCCGTCAGCTTGCGCAGCCCCAGCAGCCCGAGGTCGGGGTCGGGAGCGGTCGACAGCCAGTCGAGCAGCAGCGGCAGGAGCTGCTGCATCATGCGCGACGACCGCGTCAGCCCCCGGGTCAGCTCGCGCACCGCGGCACGGGTGCGCTCGACGTCGGTGAAGCCGAAGCGGGTCAGCGCGGCCGCCGCCGCCTCGGGCGAGAGCTCGCCTGCGCCCGCCAGGGCGTCGAGCAGGGGGCGGAAGTAGAGGCGCTCGTGCACCCGGCGCACCAGGTTGCGCCGGCGGGCCAGCTCGTGGTCGAACGCCTCGGTCGCCCCTGCCTGGGGGGTGCCGCGATAGCCCAGCACCCGGGCGATGCGGCGCCGGTGCTCCCGGACGGCGGGCACGGTGTGGGTCTGCTGGTCGTCCTCGATCTGGAGCGCGTGCTCGGTCCGCCGCAGGAACCGGTAGGCCTCGGCCAGCCCCTCGGCGTCGTCGTCGGCCACGTAGCCGCCACGGGCCAGCTCGCCGAGGGCGACGAGGGTGGTCGGCGACCGGAGCTCGGGGTCGGCCCCGCCGTGCACGAGCTGGAGCATCTGCACCGAGAACTCGATGTCGCGCAGGCCACCGGGGCCGCGCTTCAGCTCCAGGTCGGGCGCACCGTGGCGTGCGACCTCAGCTTCCGCCCGGGCCTTGAGGGCCCGGAGCGAGCGAAGGTCGTCGGCCGACCACCGGCGCTCCCACAGGGCGGCAGCAGCCGCCTCGGCCCACGCCGCCCCCGCCTCGGCGTTGCCCGCCACCGGCACCGCCTTGATCAGGGCCTGGAACTCCCACGGCTGCGCCCAGCGCTCCCAGTAGGCGACGTAGCTGGCGAGCGAGCGGCTGATGGCCCCGTCACGCCCCTCGGGACGCAGGTTGGCGTCGACCCGGTAGCAGCGGCGGGTCACGTCGAGCACCGAGCGGGCGGTGCGGGGGTCGCCCTCGACGAACAGGACGTCGATGTCGCTGGCGTAGTTCAGCTCCCGCCCCCCGAGCTTGCCCATCCCGATGACGGCCAGGCCGGGGCTCCCGTCGCCGTCCGGCCGTGCGAGGCGGACGGCCGCCTCCAGCACCTCGGCCGCCAGGTCGGCGAGCGCCGCCGTCGTCTCCTCGAGGTCGTCGGCTCCCAGGAGGTCACGGGCGGTGATGCGCAGCTGGGCGAGCCGCTTGGCGCGCACGAGGGCGTCGGGATCGGCGGCGGCGGCCACGGGGAGGGGGGTGGGGTCGTCGAGGCGGGCGAGGACGTCGAGGGCCAGCGGGTCGGCCTCGACCAGGCGGGTGGCGCTCCGGCTGGCGGCCACCACGGTCACCAGCGCCACCGCCAGCTCGGGGGAGGACGCCACCCGGCGACGGGCGTCGTCGTCGAGCCGGTCGAGGGCCGTGCGCACCGACCGGGGGTCGGCGCTGCGCTCGGCGAGGGACGCGAGGTCGGCGGCGCCCGGGTGCGTCAGCTCCACGAGCCGAGTCTGCCCGCCGTGCCCGGGGTGTGCCCGCGGTGGCACCGGGGCGGCCCCCGCCCCTGGTGTGACCTAGCCTGGCGCGGTGGCTCGCCTGCGTGTCGCTCTGTGCCAGGTCAACACCACGGTGGGTGACCTCGACGGCAACGTCGAGCAGGTCGTCACCGCCCTGGAGCGGGCCGAGGCCCGTGGCTGCGACCTGGCGGTGTTCCCCGAGCTGGCCCTCACCGGCTACCCGCCGGAGGACCTCCTGCTCAAGCCCGGGTTCGTGGGCGACAACCGGCGGGCCCTCGACCGGGTGGCCCGGTCCTCGGGCGCCTGCGCGGCCGTGGTCGGCTTCGTCGACGCCGGCCGGGACCTGTACAACGCGGCTGCCGTGTGTGCCTTCGGCCGCGTGCAGGCCACGTACCACAAGCGCAACCTCCCCAACTACGCGGTGTTCGACGAGCAGCGCTACTTCGCTCCGGGCACCGGGACGTCACCTCTGGTCGAGGTGGCCGGCGTGCGGGTGGGGGTGTCGATCTGCGAGGACGCCTTCAGCCCCACCGGTCCCATCGCCACCCAGGCGGCGGGCGGTGCCGAGCTGGTGGTGAACATCAACGCCTCTCCGTACTACGCCAACCGGCTGGTGGAGCGGGAGCGCATGCTCGCCACCCGGGCCTCCGACGCCTCGTGCGCCCTGGTCTACGTCAACCAGGTGGGCGGGCAGGACGAGCTGGTCTTCGACGGCGCCTCGATGATCTTCGACGCCCAGGGCGGCCTCGTCGCCCGGGCCGGCCAGTTCACCGAGGAGATGCTGGTGTGCGACGTCGAGGTCCTCCCGGTCTTCCGCAAGCGGCTCCTCGATCCCCGGGGTCGCCTCACCGAGCCGTCGCTGCCGGTCGTCGACATCTCCTCGTCGCCCCGGGTCGAGGACCCCGCCGACACGTGTCGCGGGGCGGTGGCTCCCACGCTGCCCCCGGTGCGCGAGGTCTACGAGGCGCTCGTGGTCGGCACCCGCGACTACGTCCGCAAGAACGGCTTCACCGACGTGGCCGTGGCCCTGTCGGGCGGGATCGACTCCTCCATCGTCGCCGCCATCGCCGCCGACGCCGTCGGTCCCGGCCACGTCCACGGCGTGCTCATGCCGTCGCGCTACTCCTCCGACCACTCCCTCTCCGATGCGGAGAAGCTCGCCGGCGAGCTCGGCATCGACCACCGCGTGATCCCCATCGAGCCGGCCCACGCCGCCCTGCTGGAGATGCTGGCGCCCAGCTTCGAGGGCCTGGAGCCCGACATCTCCGAGGAGAACCTGCAGTCCCGCATCCGGGGGGTGGTGATGATGGCGCTCTCGAACAAGTTCCGGGGATGGCTGGTGCTCACCACCGGCAACAAGAGCGAGATGGCCGTCGGGTACTCCACCCTCTACGGCGACACGGCGGGAGGGTTCGCCGTCATCAAGGACGTTCCCAAGCTGCTGGTCTACGAGCTGTGCCGCGACCGCAACGCCCGGGCCGGCCGCGAGGTGATCCCCGCCTCCGTGCTGACCAAGCCTCCCTCGGCCGAGCTGCGCCCGGAGCAGCGCGACGACGAGTCGCTGCCGCCCTACGAGGTCCTCGACCCGATCCTCGAGGCCTACGTCGAGGACGACCGCACGCGGGCGGAGCTGGTCGGCATGGGCTTCGACCCGGAGCTCGTCGAGCGCATCACCCGGCTGGTCGACACGGCCGAGTACAAGCGGCGCCAGACGCCCCCCGGCGTGCGGGTCACCTCCAAGGCGTTCGGGAAGGACCGGCGGGTCCCCATCACCAACCGCTACCGGGGCTGAGCGGTCCCCGCCCACGACGCCACCGGGGTGGCCCCCGATCTCCCCGTCGCCGGGGCCCGCTGGCAGGCCGACCTGGCCCTGGGGGTGGCCGCCTTCTTCTTCGGCACCACGTTCCTCGTCGTCCAGGACGCCGTCGAGGAAGCCGATCCGATGCCGTTCCTCGCCTTGCGCTTCCTGGTCGCCGGAGGCGTCCTGGCGGTGTTGGCCCGTGGCCGGCCCGCCACCCCCCGAGAGCTCCGCCACGGCGTCCTCGCCGGGAGCTTGCTCCTGGTCGGCTACGTGACCCAGACGGTGGGGTTGCAGTACACGTCCCCGTCGACCTCGGCCTTCGTCACCTACCTGCTGGTCGTCTTCGTCCCCCTCATCTCCCTCGTGGCCCTGCGGCGCCGGCCCCACCCGCTCACCCTCCTCGCGCTCGTGCCGTCCGTGGCCGGCCTCGTGCTGTTGACCGGGGGAGCGGGCACGGCGATGGGTCGGGGGGAGGTGCTGACACTCGGCTGCGCGGTGGCGTTCGCGGCCCACATCGTGGCGCTGGGCGAGACGGCGGCGCTCCACGACCCGGTGCGGCTCACCTGCATCCAGGTCACGGTGGTCGGCCTGGCCTGTGCCGCCGGCAGCCTCGCCTCCGGCGGCGTGGGGATGTCGTGGGGGGCGGCCGGTGCCGCCGCCTTCACCGGGGTGTTCGCCACCGCGCTGGCCTTCTTCGCCATGGTGTGGGCCCAGCGCATCGTCCGCCCGTGGCGAGCGGCGCTGATCCTCCTGCTCGAGCCGGTGTTCGCCGCCCTGCTGGCATGGTCGACCGGTGATGGGCTCACCGGCACCGCGCTGGCCGGGGCGGTGCTGATCCTGGTGGCCGTGGTGACCGCCGAGGTGGTGCCGGCGTGGCTGGAGGGCCGGCGGTCCCGGATCGGCGCTCCGGCACCGGGCCCACCCGGGTCGTCCGCCGGCCCGGGCGGGACATACTGAGCCGATGAGGGTCGGCGAGACGATCGAGCAGTCGGGACGCCGGATCGGCGGGCACGCCTGGGTGGCCATGCGGCTGTTCGAGGCGTTGGGCCGGTGGTCCGGGGTGGTCGAGGACGCGCGCCTGCGGGCCGTGCTGGCCACCGCCAGCCGCCGGTTCGGCTGGCAGGCCGAGCTCTGGCACCGGCTGCTCCCCGCGGTGCCCCACCTCCCGTCCGCCGCCCTGGTGGCCGCGGATGCCGACACCGCGGGGCTGCCGGCCGTGCTGGCCTCCCTCGACGCCGCGCCCGACGGCGAGCGTGCGGCGGTCGTGGCGGACGAGGTGCTGCCCTGGCTGGCCGAGCGGCTGGAGGCGCACCGAGCGGTGACCACCCCGCTGGCCGACGGGCCCACCGTGCGGGTGTTGGAGCTGGCCCTGGCCGAGGTGGGCCGCAGCCGCGACGCGCTGTCGACGTGGGTCGAGTCCCACCCGTCGCCCTCCTCGTGGGGGGCGGGCGCAGCCACACCCGGGGGGGCCGAGGGCAGGCGTGGCCACCCTTGACCGTCCCGGTATCCTTTAGCCCGCTCGGGGTCCCCTGTGGGGGATGCCCTGGCGCAACTCGAGTCGACCGCCCCGACCTCGGGCCCGCGGCCCAGGGTCTCTGCGGAGCTCGCCACGGACCGAGCAACACGCGAGAAGGACGTCACGTTGCCTAAGGAGCGCGTCGAGCGCGACGAGGAAGACCTCGTCCGGCTGTACCTCACCGACATCGGGCAGTATCCCCTGCTCACGAAGGACGACGAGGTGCGCCTCGCCCAGGCGATCGAGGGTGGCAACGCCGCCCGGCTCGAGCTCGAGTCCGAGGGCCGAGCCCTCACGCCCGCCCGTCGGCGGGAGCTGCGCCGGGCCGCCCGCGAGGGAGAGGGCGCCGAGCGCACGTTCGTCCAGTCGAACCTGCGCCTGGTGGTGTCCATCGCCAAGAAGTACCAGGCATCCGGCCTCCCGCTGCTCGACCTGATCCAGGAGGGCAACCTCGGCCTCATGCACGCCGTCGAGAAGTTCGACTGGCGCAAGGGCTTCAAGTTCTCCACCTACGCCACGTGGTGGATCCGCCAGGCCATCACCCGGGGCATCGCCAACACGGGCCGCACGATCCGCCTCCCCGTGCACGCCGGCGACCAGCTCACCCGCCTGCGCAAGGCCCGGGCCAACCTCGAGGTCAAGTTCGGCCGCCCCGCCACCATGGCGGAGCTGGCCGAGGAGCTCGACATGCCGATCGA
>DASUJB010000109.1:0-3731 GCA_036279475.1 Acidimicrobiales bacterium
CCGCACCGTGCCGTCGGGCGCCACGTGGGCGAGGCGGGCGTCGGCCGGCGCTGCCCCGCCCATCAGGTCGAACCCGAAGTTGCCCACGTAGGCGTGGCCCCGGGCGTCGACCACCATGTCGTTGGCGTGGCCGGTGCACAGGGCGCCGATGTCGGCGTGCACGAACACGTCGCCGCCGGGCGACCGCCGCAGGACGAGGTGGTCCTTCATCGACACCACGAGCAACGACCCGTCGGGCAGCCACCCCAGGCCCGACGGCTGGGCCTCGACGGTCAGGATCTCCTCGGCGGTGCCGTCGGTGGCGACGGCGAGCACGGTGTGGCGGTAGAAGTCGGACACCCACCAGCGCCCGTCGTGCCACCGCGGGCCCTCGAAGAACCCGCCCCCGTCGGCCAGGAGCTCGAACGTGCGGACGACCATGGCGGGACCGTAGCCGCGGGGCGACGGCCCGTGACGGGCGCCACGCCGGGCCCGTCTCACCTGCCGCCCACGCGCCCCGGGTCGACCGACCTGCGCCGGTGACCGGTGCCACGGGGCCCTGCGCCGCGCCCGTCAACCGGCGCCGGCGCGGGGGCGCCGGCGCACGGCCCCGGCCATCCGGGTCACCATCTGCTCGAGGATGGCGGCGGTGGTGGCGAAGTTGAGGCGCACGAAGCCCCTGCCCTCGTCGCCGCAGCGAGCCCCGTCGACCAGCACGACGCCCGCCTCCTCGGCGAAGAAGCCGGCGGTGGCTTCGGGCAGGTCGAGGGCCCGGCAGTCGAGCCACGCCAGGTAGGTGCCCTCGGGGGGCGTGTAGCCCACCTCGGGCAGCAGGTCGGCCAGCAGGTCGGCGAGCAGGCGACGGTTGCCGTCGAGGTAGGCGAGAACGCGCTGGAGCCACGGACCGCCGTCGCGGAACGCCGCCGTGTTCGCCACCACCCCCAGGGTCGACGCGCCGTGCGACGCGAAGCCGCCCACCTCCTCCCAGCGCCGGCGGTCGGCGTCGTTGCCCAGGATCACCTGGGCGCACTTGAGGCCCGGGAGGTTCCACCCCTTCGACGCCGATGTGGAGGTGATGCTGTGCCCGGCGGCCACCTCGGACACGGCGGCGTAGGGCACGTGGTGGCCCCCCGGGTACACGAGCGGGGCGTGGATCTCGTCGGCGAACACCCGGCCGCCGTGCCGATCGACCACCTCGGCGATGGCCGCCAGCTCGGCCGCCTCCATCACCCGGCCCAGCGGGTTGTAGGGGTTGCAGACGACCAGCAGGCCCCCACCCGCGGCGAAGGCCCGGTCGAGGGCGTCGAGGTCGTACACCCAGCGGCCGCCGTCGCGGGCCATGGGCACGTGGATGGTGTCGCGGCCGAGCGCCGCCGGTACCGCCAGGAACGGCATGTAGGCGGGCACCGGCAGGACCACCGGGGAGCCCGGCGCCGAGAAGTGCTCGACGGCCACCTCGAAGCCCTTGATGACGTCGGGCAGCGGGTGCACGTCGGCCGGGTCGACCGCCCAGCCGTAGGCGTCGCGCTGCCACGCCGCGCACGCCGCCGACATCTCGGCGGCCACCGCCGGCGGCAGGTACCCGAGCAGCGAGCGGTCCACGGCCGCGTGCAGGGCGGCGGTGACCGCCGGCGCCGTGCCGTAGTCCATCTCGGCCACGAAGGCCCCGATGCGGTCCGGCCCGAACGCCGTCCACTTCAGGTGCCCGGCCCGGCGCAGCGACTCGGCGGTGATGGCGTCGAAGTCCGGGGCCGGGGGACCGGGCGCCGCCGGGCCGGGGCGGGTGGCCGTGTCGCCGGGTTCCCTCATCGTCGTGTCGACTCCTCGTTCGTGCTCCAGGTCGAGGGCCGGGGCGTTGCGCTCGCCGGTGGCTCCGTCACGCCCCATCGAGTCCCCGCAGGCCCGGTCGCGCCGCGCCCCGGGGTACCTCGACGGGCCGGCCGCCCGTGCGACCGTACCGGCGGCCCGATCGGTCCCCCGTTGCCTCGAGGTCAACGTTGTGTTGCACGCGTCGGCGCACCCTTGACGACCCGGTCGATGGTGACCGTATGTTCGCGCTCCGACCGGGGTGATCCCCTCATCCCGGAGAGGGGGCGCCCCGTGACCGCCGCATCGGCCTCCCGGCAGAGCACCGTGGACTGCTACCTCGCCGCCCGGGTGCTCGCCGCCACCGACCCCGCCGACCCGACGGTCCTCGACGACGGCGCCGTCGTCGTCGACGCGCCCACCATCGCCTGGGTGGGACGGCGCGCCGACCTGCCCACCGGGCTGGCCGCGTCCGCCCGCCACCACGAGCTGGGCGACGTCACGCTCATGCCCGGCCTCGTCGACGCCCACGTGCACCTCGGCTTCGACGGCGGCCCCCACCCGGTGGCCCGGATGCAGGCCGAGACCGACGCCGAGCAGATCGTGCTCATGCTGCACAGCGCCCGCCAGCTCCTCAGCGTGGGCGTCACCACCGCCCGCGACCTGGGCGCCCGCGCCTTCCTCGACCTGACCGTGCGCGACGCCATCGCCGCCGGGACGGCCCGCGGCCCCCGGATGCTCACGGCCGGGCGGCCCATCACCGTCACCGGCGGCCACTGCTGGTTCATGGGCGGCGAGTGCGACACCGCCGACGACGTACGCAGGATGGTGCGCCTGCACCACAGGATGGGCACCGACCTCGTCAAGGTGATGTCGACCGGAGGGTTCATGACCCCCGGTTCGGCGCCCTGGTTCGCGCAGTTCACCGTCGACCAGCTGCGGGCGGCGGTGGAGGAGGCGCACCGGGTGGGGAAGAGGGTGGCAGCCCACGCCCACGGGGTCGAGGGCATCGCCCGGGCCGTCGACGCCGGGGTCGACACCATCGAGCACTGCTCCTTCGCCCACCCCGACGGCCGCCACGAGGTCGACCGCGACCTCGTCGGGCGCATCGCCGCCGCCGGCGTGCACGTGTGCCCGACGGTCAACCTCCGCCTGCCCGCCCTGCTGTCGGCCCGGGGGCCGCGGTTCGAGCACCCGCTCGTGCCGCTGATCGAGGCGGGGGCGTCGGTGATCGCCGGCACCGACGCCGGCATCGACCTCACCCCCCACCACGGGTACGTCGGCGGCCTCGAGGCCATGGCTCAGCTGGGCATGGCGGTGGACGACGTGCTGCACGCCGCCACGGCCCGGGCCGCCGGGGCGCTCGGCGTGGGCCACATCACCGGCCGCCTCGCCCCGGGCCTCGAGGCCGACCTCATCGCGGTGGCGGGCGATCCCCGCGCCGACCTGTCGGCCCTGCGCCGCCTGCGCCTCGTCCTCAGCCGCGGCATGCCCTTCACCCCCGACCCCCTGCCTCCCCTCGACCTCGACGACGACGCCCGCGCCACCCACCAGGCGAGGACGGCGGAGGTGGCGGCACGACCGGGTGCCACCCGGCCGCCGGGGAGGGTGTGATCCGGCGCCGGGTTGCCCGACGGGACCGCCTCCCGCCCGGCGGAGGGGAGCGCCATGACCCTCGTCGCCACGGACCTCAGGCGGCCGCTCCACACCGCGGCAGCGCCAGCGCCGACCGCCACGAAATGCGGGTGCCACGCTGGAGCACCACCTGCTCGTAGATCCGGCCGGTCAGGATCCATGCCAGTGCCACGCCGACCTCGACGGACGCCGGGGCGGGGAGCTTGACTGGGCGCCATGAGCGAGACCAGCGACCGCTACCGGCGCCTCGCCGGGCGCTTCACCGACGTCGTGGCCGCCGTCCCCGACCAGGGATGGGTGGCACCCTCGCC
>DASUJB010000110.1:0-25646 GCA_036279475.1 Acidimicrobiales bacterium
CACCGGCCTTGGTCTCGATGATCGGCAACGCGGTGAGCGAACCCGCACCGTTCTCGTCGGACAGCTTGGCGGCGCGCTCGAGCAGGCGGCTGTGCAGGTAGAACACGTCGCCGGGATAGGCCTCGCGGCCCGGCGGGCGGCGCAGCAGCAGCGACATCTGGCGGTAGGCCTCGGCCTGCTTGGAGAGGTCGTCGTACACCGCGAGGGCGTGCTCGCCGTTCTCCATCCAGTGCTGGCCCATGGCACAGCCGGCGTAGGGCGCCAGGTACTTGAACGGCGACGGGTCCGACGCGCCCGCCACCACCACCACCGTGTAGTCCATGGCGCCGTGGGCCTCGAAGGTGGCGACGGTGTTGGCCACCGTCGACTCCTTCTGGCCGATGGCGACGTAGATGCACTTCACCCCCAGGCCGCGCTGGTTGAGGATCGTGTCGACGGCGATGGTGGTCTTGCCCGTCTTGCGGTCGCCGATGATGAGCTCGCGCTGGCCCCGGCCCACCGGCGTCATGGCGTCGATGGCCTTGATACCCGTCTGCAACGGCTCGTGGACCGGCTGGCGGCCCATGATGCCGGGCGCCTGGATCTCCATGCGGCGGTCCTGGACGCCGGTGACCGGGCCCTTCCCGTCGACCGGGCGGCCGAGGGCGTCGACCACGCGGCCCAGGAGGCCGTCGCCCACGGGCACCGACAGGATGCGACCCGTGGCCCGGACCGGCTGGCCCTCCCTCACGACGGCGGCGTCGCCGAGGACCACGGCGCCGATCGACTCCTCGTCGAGGTTGAGCGCCAGCCCGACGGCGCCGCTCTCGAACTCGAGCAGCTCGTTCACCGCCGCGCCGGGCAGGCCCCCGACCGAGGCGATGCCGTCCCCCACCTCGGTGACGCGCCCGATCTGGGCGGCCTCGATGGAGGGGCTCCAGCCCTCGAGGTTCCTGTGCAGGGCCGCCGCGATGTCGGCGGTGTTGATGGTCAGCTCTGCCATCGTCGTCGTGTCCTCGTGCTCGTGCGGGTCAGAAGGCGTTCTTCAACTTGTCGAGCCGGGTGCGGATCGACCCGTCGATCACCGTGTCACCCACCTGGGCCACGACACCACCCATGATCGACGGGTCGACCACCACCTTGACCTCGACCTGCTTGCCGGTGGCCCGGCCCAGGGCGTCGGCCAACCGGCGGCGCTGGTCGCCGGTCAGCGGGATCGCCGAGCGTACCTCGGCGACCTCCTTGTTGGCCTCGGCGGCGCTCATCTCCACCAGCTGCCGGATGATCTCCGGCAGCTGCCGGGCCCGCCCGGTCCCCACCACCATGGACACCAACGCCACCGTGGTGGGGCTGGCCTTGCCGCCCAGGAGGTCCTCGACGACCTGCTGCCGGCGGGTGGCGGGGATGCGCGGATCGGTGAGCGCCTCACGCAGCTCGTCCGAGCCCTGCAGGATCTGCGAGAAGCGGAACAGCTCGTCCTCGACCTCGCCGAGGGTCCCCTCGGCCCGGACCACGGAGAAGAGGGCCTCGGCGTAAGCAAGCGTGCGGTCGTCTGCCATCGGATCGTCCTCGGGGCGCGTGGGCGCCGGTGAGCGGTGGGGCGGAGCGCTCTACGAGCGCTGCGCCGCCACCTGGTTGATGTAGTCCTCGACGAGCTGGGCCTGGAGGGTGGGATCGAGGTTTCGCTGCACCACCGCCTCGGCCGCCCCGATGGCCAGGCTGGCGACCTCGCCCCGGAGCTCCTGCACCGCCTGGGCCTTGGCGCTGTCGATGTCGGCCACCGCCCGGGCCCGCAGCTCGGCGAGCTCGGACTGGAGCCGTCCCTCCTGGTCCCGCTTGACCTGGTCGGCCGCCTGCCGGGCCTCCTCGATGATGCGCCCGGCCTCGGCCCTGGCGTCGTTGAGCTGGGACCGGTACTCGGCCAGCACCAGCTCGGCCTCGGACCGCTGGTCCTCGGCGGCCTGGATGTCGCCACGGATCTTCTCGGTGCGGGCGCTCATCGCCTGGCGGACCTGGGGCAGGCCGAACCGGGCCAGGAAGAAGAACACCACCGCGAACCCGATGGCGCCCCAGATGATCTCGTTGGTCTCCGGCAGCAGGGGGTTGGGCGCCTCCTGGCAGTCGTCGACCGACCCGCCCTCGGCCAGGGTGGCGATGCACTCGGCGTCGGCCTCGGTCGCACCGTTCTCGTCGGCCAGGGTCTCGGCCTCGTGGACGATCTCGTCCTCCGGGCTGCCCGGTTGGCCCGGCTCCTGGGCACCGGCCGACGGGCCGGCGGCGAGGAGCAGCCCGGCAGCGAGCGGTGCCAGCAGCAGCAGTCTCTTGCGTCGCATGCGGATGTCCCTCCGGGGCCTCAGCCCTGGCCGAGGAAGAAGACCACGAAGCCGATCAGGGCGAGCGCCTCGACGAAGGCGATGCCCAGGAACATCGTGGTGCGGACCATGCCAGCGGCCTCGGGCTGGCGGGCCATGGCCTGCACCGACTGGCCGACCAGGTAACCGATGCCGATGCCGGGGCCGATGGCGCCGAGGCCGTACGTGAGGGCGGCGAGCCCGGTGTTGTCGATGCCACCGGCGGCCTCCTGGGCCAGCAGGGCGATGTTGGCAAGCATGTCGCTCTCTTCTCCTGATGTGACTGAGGTCGGTGACTGGAGGTCGCGGAGGGCAGGTGGCGTGGGCCGGGTGGCGCTCAGTGCTCGTGGGTGACGGCAGCGCCGATGTAGACGCCGGCGAGCAGGGTGAAGACGTAGGCCTGGAGGAAGGAGACCAGGATCTCGAAGGCGGTGAAGAACACGACCGCGATGACCGGCAGGGGCAGGAAGATCACGTTCCACTGGGTGAGCCACAGGGCCGACGACAGCACGGCGAAGGTGACCAGCAGGATGTGCCCGGCCAGGAGGTTGGCGAAGAGACGGACCGTGTGGCTGAACGGCTGCACCAGGAAGCGCGAGATGAACTCGATGGGCATGACCAGGACCAGCAGGGGAGCCGGCACGCCCGGCGGCACCAGCACGTGCTTCAGGTAGCCGATCGGACCGTGCTCCTTGACGCCGGCGCCGTGGTAGAGCACGTAGCTCAGGAGGGCCAGGAACATCGGCAGGGCGATGCGCGCCGTCCCCGGCATCTGGATGAACGGCACTATCTCGAAGATGTTGCAGAGGAGGATGAAGAAGAAGAGCGAGAGGAAGTAGGGCGTCCACCTCAGGCCGTCGGGTCCCATGGAGGGGAGGGCGATCTGCTCGTCGACGAACTCGACCGACATCTCGGCCAGGTTCTGGGCACCCGTGGGGACCAGCTCCTTCTTGTTGCCGAGGACGAAGATCAGGATCGTGATGGCGGCGGACAGGAAGTAGACGAGGATGACCTTGTTGATCCCCCACGTGTCGCCGCCGACGAGCTCGGGCCAGTTGACGATGTGGCTGAGGGGCGGGAACTCTGCACCGAACATCACCGGGACGCTGACTCCTTGGTGGCTCCCGGCCGGAGGCCGGGGAAGGCGAGCGAGGCGGACACGTGGCGGAGCTCCCACAGCAGGAGCCCCAGGTGGGTGGCGACCAGGGTGAGGCCGAGCGGCACGGGCTCGACCCAGCCCATGTCCTTGACCGCCCACACCGCCACGCCGACGAGGGCGAGGCGCACGAGGAAGCCCAGCAGGGCGACGCCCGTCAGCAACCCGTAGGAGATGCGGGCGGCGGTGGCGAGCAGCCAGGCGCTGAGCAGGAGGTTGACCACGACCAGCGCCACGGCGAAGGCGGCGGAGAGGGCGCCGTCGACGCCGGTGGCGAGCGCGGCCACCAGCACGGGCACGGGCGCCACCGGCAGCGCCCGGCGCACCATGTCACGGGCGACCTCGCGCTCGACGGCCGGTCCCGCGTCACGGACGGCGAGGGCCTGGCTCATCCCCCACCCCGTCGTGCCGGCCCGACGGCGCCGTCGAGGCGGGGGACGTGGCGGTGATCGGCCCCCCGGCCGACGCCACCCTCGCCGCCGCGAGCGCCGATGCCCGGGTCGAGCCGCATGTCCACCGGGGCCGGGGCGGCGTTGGGCACGGGGCCCCGACGCCGCCCGGTGGCGAGCCGGGCCTCTTCGACCGCCATCTCGCGGTCGTAGCCGAGCCACAGCTTGGCGGCGATGCCGCACACGCCGAAGGCAGCGAAGGCCAGGGTGGCCACGGGGCGGGAGCCCAACCAAGCGTCCACGAGGGCGCCGGCCCCGCCGAGCACCACCGGGGTGGCCACGATCTCGATGGCACGGGTGAAGCCGTCGCTGAAGCCCTTGTTGATCTTTCGCCGCGTTGCGAGATCCAAAGGAGTCCCCGTCGTGTACGTGGCCGCTGCGTCACCCGGATTGGCCAGCGAGTTTGTGAACTCTTTCGCAATGTACCGGAGGTCACGTGCCCGGACGCAAATCCGGCGACCGGGATGCCGGCGCCGCAGGTTAGCAACACCGCGACTCGCGGTTCCCAACCGACAAACCCTTGCACCGCTCCCCCCGGGACCCTGCCGGGCAGGGCAGCTCGGTCGCCGGTCAGCGACGGTCCGGTGGGCCCGGGGCCACCGGCCGGGGCGTCGCCACGCCGTCCCCCCCGGCCCGGCGGGCGCGCCGGCGGGCCTGCCAGCCGGGCGCGTACCAGGTGAACAGGCACAGGCCCACCGCCGCCAGCACCAGCGGTGCCATGTTGAGGGCGTTCCCGGTGTACACGGGCACGAGGACGGCGCCGGCCAGGAGCGCCGTCCAGCCCCACAGGATGAGGACGGCACGCCGCTGCCCGTGGCCGAGGCGGATGAGCCGGTGGTGGAGGTGGTTCTTGTCGGCGATGGTGAGGCCCGTCCGGCTGCGAGCCCGGCGCAGCAGCGACCACGCCGTGTCGGCGATGGGCACGCCCAGGATCACCAGGGGCAGGAACAGGGGGGCGAAGAAGAAGAAGGTCTGGCCCCGCACCTCGGCGTCGGTGTTGCCCCCGATGGCGATGGTGGCGGCCGCCATCCACAGGCCCAGCGTCAGGGCGCCGGCGTCGCCCATGAAGATCTTGGCAGGGTGCAGGTTCCAGGGGAGGAACCCCAGGCAGGCGCCGACGACGCCGGCGGCGATGACGGCCCCGATGTTGTCGTCGCTGATGATGGACCCCGCGTTGTCGAGGTGCTCGGCGAACATCAGCACGGCGGCGGCGGCGATGCCCGCCACCCCGGTGGCCAGGCCGTCCAACCCGTCGATGAGGTTCACCGCCTGGGCCATGCCCACCACCCACAGCACCGTCACCAGCGGCACCAGATCGGGGGGCAGGGCCACCAGGCCGACGAAGGGCACCCGGAAGAACAGGATGGCCACCCCGGACACGGCCAGGACGCTGCCGGCCAGCACCGAGCCGGCGGTCTTGGCCGGCGCCGACACGTCGCGCAGGTCGTCGAGCTGGCCGACCACGTACATGGTCAGGGTGGAGAGCACGACGCCGAGCGGTGGGGCGATCGTGCGGAACACCGAGCGGAACTCGCCCGACAGCCACGCCGCCAGGAACCCGGCCAGGAACCCCGCCACGATGGCGGCACCGCCGAGCCGGGGCGTCGGCCGGTCGTGCACCCGCCGGGCGTCGGGCCGGTCGACCACCCCGAGGCGCCAGGAGAGGCGCACCATCACCGGCGTCAGGGCGAAGGTCACGAGGAAGGCGGCGCCGATCACGGCGACGTACCCGATCACCGCGGGCCAGCCCGCCCCCGCGCTCCCGGCGGCGCCGGCCGGGCGCGACCGGTCACGCCGGGTAGGGCGCGAACTTGGAGCAGAGCGCCACCACCTCGTCGCGGACCGCGGCGACCTGGCCCTCGTCGTCGCGCCCGGCCAGCACGCGGTGGATCAGCGAGGCGATGAGGGCCATCTCCGGCTCCCGCATGCCCTGGGTGGTCACCGCCGGGGTGCCGATGCGCAGCCCGCTCGTGACGTACGGCGGCCGGGGATCGTCGGGGACCGTGTTCTCGTTGAGGCTGATGCCCGCCCGGTCGAGGGCCAGGCGTGCCCGCTTGCCCGACAGGTCGGCATCGAAGCTGCGCAGGTCGACCAGCACGAGGTGGTTGTCCGTCCCCCCCGACACCAGGCGCAGGCCCTCGGCCGCCAGGGCCTCGGCCAGGGCGGCGGCGTTGGCCACCACCTGGCGGGCGTAGTCGCCGAACTCGGGGGTGGCGGCCTCGCCGAAGGCCACCGCCTTGGCCGCGATCACGTGGTCGAGGGGTCCGCCCTGGAGCCCCGGGAACACCGACTTGTCGATCCGCTCCGCCAGGTCGGCCCGGGCCAGGACGGCGCCACCGCGGGGACCCCGGAGGGTCTTGTGCGTCGTGAACGTGACGATGTCGGCCAGGCCCACCGGGCTGGGGTGCGCCCCCCCCGCCACCAGCCCCGCCACGTGGGCGGCGTCGAACATGAAGAGGGCGCCCACCTCGTCGGCGATGGCCCGGAAGGGGGCGGCGTCGATCAGGCGCGGGTAGGCCGTGGCCCCGGTGACGATGAGCTTCGGGCGGTGCCGGAGGGCCAGGTCGCGCACCTGGTCGAGGTCGATCCGCTCGTCGCTGGGCGTCACCCCGTAGGAGACGAAGCGGTAGAGCCGGCCGCTGGCGTTGACGGGGGAGCCGTGGGTGAGGTGGCCGCCCTGGTCGAGGCGGAGGCCGAGCACCGTGTCACCCGGCTCCAGCAGAGCCAGGTAGACGGCCATGTTGGCGTTGGCGCCGGAGTGGGGTTGGACGTTGGCGTGCTCCGCCCCGAACAGCGCCCTGGCCCGGCGGCGGGCCAGCTCCTCGACCTCGTCGATCACCTCGTTGCCGCCGTAGTAGCGCTTCCCCGGGTAGCCCTCGCTGTACTTGTTGGTGAGGACGGACCCGGTGGCCCGCAGCACCGCCGGGGAGGCGAAGTTCTCGCTGGCGATCAGCTGGAGGGTGGTGTTCTGGCGCTCGACCTCCCGGTCGACCAGGCCGAACAGCTCGTTGTCGGGTGCGGTGGGCCAGGGCATGGCGGTTCCTCGGCAGGCGGGAGGCGGGGACGGGCTACCCCGCCTCGATCTCGGTGATCTGGGCGATGCGACGCTCGTGGCGCCCGCCCTCGAACGGCGTGGACAGCCACAGCGTCATGATCTCGTCGGCCAGCGGTGCCGCCACGATGCGGGCGCCGATCGCCAGGACGTTGGCGTCGTTGTGCTCGCGCGACATCCGTGCCGTGTAGAGATCGTTGCACAGGGCGGCCCGGACGCCGCGCACCTTGTTGGCGGCCATCTGCTCGCCCTGCCCCGACCCGCCCAGCACGATGCCCCGGTCGACGTGGCCACCGGCCACCGCCCTGCCCACCGCGGCGCAGATGGGGGGGTAGTCGACCGCCGCCTCGCCGTCGGTCCCCCGGTCGACGACGGTGTGCCCCAGGGTGCGCAGGGTGTCGGCCAGGTGGCACTTCAGCGCGAACCCGGCGTGGTCGGAGCCCATGGCGATGCGCACGTCACCTCCGGGGAGAGCGGTGGGCCGGCGGGCCCGTGGCCGCGGGGTCCCGGTCGGGCCGGCGGTCGCCGGCAGGCTCAGCGTAGGTCGGAGCCGGCGGGGTGCCCGCCACGAGGGGGACGAGCCGGCGGAGCTGGTCGTCGAGCTCGTCGGCCACCGCCTCGTAGGCGGCGCGGGGCCGGCCCACGGGGTCGGGCACGTCGTCGCCGGGGTCGTCGCCGAGCAGGTCGGCGGGGCGGCGCCCGGCACCGAGCCGCCCGAGCCAGGTCGCCACCGGCTCGCCCGGCCGCCGCCCGCCGCCCAGCTCGCCCCGGCGCACCAGCTCCTTGAGCGTGTACGTGCGGTCCAGCGGGGCGGCACAGCCGATGCACAGCTCCCGGACGTGGTGCCGGGCCATGCCGAGGACCAGCGGTGTCGCCCGCACCAGGTCGGCGTCGACCGTCGAGCTGAGGTGGCCCGAGATGTCGACCCCCCGGCGGGCCATGGCCAGGACGGCCTCCGGCCGCGCCGGGGCTCCGCCGGGCAGCAACCCGGCGGAGCCCACCGTGGCGCCGATGCCGGACCGGTCGAGCAGCAGGCGGAGCAGGCCCTCCGCCATGGGCGACCGGCACTGGTTCGCCGTGCACACCAACAGGACGTCGATCCCGCGAGTGTACGGGAGCGCAGAGGCGTCCTCCCGCCCCCCGGCCGCACCCGGGCGGGAGGCCACGTCCCGGCCGGACCCCTCGGGACGGCCGGGACGTGGCCCGGGCCGGCGCCTACTCGGTCAGCTCCCGGATCCTCTCCTGGAACGCCGCCTGCTCGGCCGACGGGGAGCCGGCGGCCTGCATGGCCATGAGCTTGGTCATGTCCCCCTCGACCTTGATCTGCCCCGACATGAACGCCTGCATCGCGCTCTGCTGGTTCCCGTCGATGAACATCGCCTTGGCGACGTCGTAGGGAACGGTCAGCTTGGTGGCGGCCCCGTCGGCGAGGCCCTGCTCGAACTGGCCCCCGGCCATGTGCACCTCGCGGTCCCCGTCGGGACCACCGGCGACCACCACGTTGAGCGTGACGTCCTTGAGGGCCGCCGGCGGCTCGGGCGCCTCGTCGTGCAGCGCCTCGACGGCTCGGAACCACTCATCGGACAGGAAGCGGCTGGCCATCTCACATCTCCCCCTCGCTCGGCGCCCCCGACCCACCCGTCGAGCGGGGGCACCGTGATGCTGGCATCAGAGCGACCGGCGGGCAAGGGGTGGCCCGCCCCACGGCGCTCAGGCGGTGGACGCCGAGGCGGCCGGGGAGGAGTCGCCCGCGGGGCCCCCGTCGCCCCGCGAGGGGCCGATGCGGACCTCGGTGATGGCCCGGCCGTCGACGGCCAGGACCTCGATGGTCCGCCCCCCGGCCACCACCACGTCGCCCGGCTGCTCGGGCACGCGCCCCAGCCGGTCGAGGACCAGGCCGGCCACCGTGGCGTAGGGCCCCTCGGGCATGTCCTCGATGCCCACGTCGACCAGGTCGTGGACGGGGAAGCGGCCGGGCAGCACCATGGAGCCGTCGGGCTCCCGCCGGACGCTCACCACGTCGCGGTCGCTCTCGTCGTAGATCTCGCCGACGAGCTCCTCCAGGAGGTCCTCGATGGTCACGATGCCGGCGGCGGCACCGTGCTCGTCGACCACGAGGGCGAGCTGCAGGCGCCTCGCCTGCAGCTCGTGGAGGATGTCGAGCACCCCCGCGGTCTCGGGGAAGGCGGCCAGATCGCCCGCCACCTCCCCCACGGGGCGGTCGCCCTTGTCCAGCAGCTCCCGCAGGTGGACCAGGCCGACCACGTCGTCGAGGTTGCGGTCGTGGGCCACCGGGGCGCGGGAGTGGCCGCTGTCCACCAGCTCGCGCACGGCGCGGGCGCACGACCAGGAGGCGTCGAGCACCAGCACGTCGGGCCGGGGGCGCAGCACCTCGGTGAGGGTGCGCTCGGCGATCTCGAAGGCGCCGTCGATGATCAGGCGCTGCTGGGCCGTGAACGTCGGCTGGGTACCCACCATCTCCCGCAGCTCGGCCTCGGTGACCTCCTCCCGCTGCACGGACGGGTCGCCGCCCAGGAGCCGCACCGCCATGTCGGTGGAGCGCGACAGCAGCCACACCACGGGCCGGGTCAGCGCCCCCACCACCGAAAGCGGTCGAGCCATGAGCAGCGCCCACCGCTCGGCCCGCTGCATGGCGACGCGCTTGGGGGTGAGCTCGCCGAAGACCAACGTGACGTAGGACAGCGCCAGGGTGACGAGCACGATGGACACCGGTCGGGCCGCGCCCCCCAGGAAGCCGAGCGGGTCCTCGAGCGGCTCGGCCAGCGACACGGCCGCCGCCGCCGACGCCAGGAAGCCGGCCAGGGTGATGCCGACCTGGATGGTGGCGAAGAACCGGTTGGGGTCACGGGCCAGCCGGGCCACCAGCGCCCCGGTGCTGGACCGCTGCTCGAGCCGCTGGAGCTGGCCCTCGCGCAGCGACACCAGCGCCAGCTCGGTCCCGGCGAACAGGGCGTTCACCAGCACGAGCACGGCCACCAGGGCGAGCTGCCCCCAGACGCCGCTCACGGGTCACCGCCGACGGCGCCGGGCGGTGGGCCGGCCGGCCGGAGCGGGGTGGAGGGGGATGGTGGGGCTTCGGAGGAGCGTCGCACAGTGGCGTGCCGATGCTATCGGCTCCCGCGACCGGCCGCGGGGGCCGGTCGCGGGGGCCGGTCGCGGCTCAGCCGCCCCGCAGGGCGGCGCGGACCTGCGCCGGGTCGTCGAGGTCGACGGTGTCGGGGTCGACGCCGATGGCGGCCAGGTGGTCGCGGAGCAGCTCGTGGCGGGACCGCACCACGGCACCGGGCGGCGGGCGGAGGTCCCCGGGGTCGAGGTCGGCGTCGACCACCACGTCGGTGAGCTCCAGGGTCGAGCACGGCGCCCCCTCGACGCTGCCCTCGTGGCGCAGCACGATGCCGGTGGCAACGTCGAGCCACAGCCGGTGCTCGACGCCCAGCAGGTCGGGGTGCGGTGGCGGTGCCGCGGTGCCGCCCGCCCCGGCGGGCAGGGGGGCAGCCTCGACGAGCCACGCGGTCCGGCCGTCGACGGCGTCGGCAACCGGGTCCCCGACGACCAGGCCCCGGAGCATCGCACCCGGGTAGAGGCAGGCGGCGATCGCCCCGGCGTCGTGGAGGAGGGCACCGGCGGCGTCGTGCTCGGTCACCAGGGTGCTGGTGCCCACCCAGCTGTGCCGCCCGTCGCTCACGGACACGGCACCGCGCCCCACGACCCGCCACCGGTCGGGCGGGGCGACCACCACGTACCAGGACCGCGCCACCTCCGGCCCGTCGTCCTCGCCCGCCTCCCCGGCCACCGACGGGAGGGCGCCGAGCGGCACGGGGTCGGCGCCCTCCCCGAGGGGAGCGCCGGCGAGCACCTGGGCGGCACGGGACCGGTGCACCCACGTGGTCAGCGCTCCCCGCAACGTCCGCAGGCCGGCAGGAGCCGCGTCGGTCAGGGCCCGGAGGTCTCGCCGCGTCGTCATGGCCGGGGGCAGGGTAGGCACGCGGGCCGCCCCGTGCGACCACCATCGCCGTGCGCGGCCGGCCCCGCCCGGACCGTGGGGGGCGTCACGGAGCAGCAGCCGCCTGCACGGCGGCCAGGGACAACGCGCCCTCGCGGACCGCCGACCACCGGGAGCCGGTGAGGTCGACCACGGTCGACGGAGTGCCGGCGCAGGGACCGCCGTCGACCACCAGGGCCGGTCCCGGGCCCAGCGCCACCGCCACCGCCGGCGCCGCCGCCGGGGTGGGACGGCCATGGCGGTTGGCGGAGGTGGTGGCGAGGGGCCCGGTGGCGGCCGCCACGGCCCGCACCAGCGGGTGGTCGGGACAGCGGACGCCGATCGTGGCGGCGGGCTCTCCCAGGGCGTAACGCAGGCCCGGTCGCCGGGGCAGGACCAGCGTGAGGGGCCCGGGCCACAGGCGCTCGGCCACCCGCCGGACCTCGGCCGTGACGCTCGCAGGGTCGGCGAGGGCGAGGGCCTGGCCGGCGTCGGCGCACAGCACGGCCAGGGGGACGTCGCGGCGACGGCCCTTCAGCGCGAACAGCCGATCGGTGGCCCCCTCCACCGCGGGCGACGCCGCCAGCCCGTAGACCGTGTCGGTGGGCAGCACCACCACCTCGCCGGCCCCCAGGGCCGCCACCACCCGGGCCAGCACCGCAGGGTCGGGCACCCCCGCCCCGCCGTGCACGGTGACGACCTCGGTCACAGCCGGGCCAGCAGGACGCGGTCCCGCCCCGCCAGGTCCGGCCACACCGTGGCGGAGGCGAAGCCGGCGGCCCGGGCCAGGGCGCGGGCCCGAGCCGCCTGGTGGGGGGCCACCTCGACCAGGAGCGCCCCTGGTCGCGCCAGCCACCGCGGCGCGTCGCCGACGATGCGCCCCACGGCCTCGAGCCCGCTCGGGCCCGAGCACAGGGCCGCTGCCGGCTCCCAGTCGCGCACGGCCTCGGGCAGCTCGGCCATCTCCGCCTCGGCCACGTACGGGGGGTTGGCCACCACCACCGCCACCTCGCCGGCGACGTCGGCCGGCAGGGCGTCGAACCAGTCACCGGCGGCCAGGCGCACCCGCCCGGCCGCCTGCCCCAGGCCGGCGAGGTTGGCCCGGGCCACGGCCAGGGCCTCCTCCGACGCATCGGTGCCCCACACCACGAGCCCGGGGCGCTCGGCGGCGAGCGCAAGGGCCACCGCTCCCGACCCGGTCCCCAGGTCGACGGCCAGGCGGGCGTCGAGGCGCTCGCACTCGGCCAGCGCCGCCCCCGCCAGGGCCTCGGTCTCGGGCCGGGGGATCAGCACCCGGCGGTCGACGTAGAGGTCGAGCGTACGGAACGGCCATCGCCCCAGCACGTACTGGAGGGGCTCGCCGGCGGCCCGTCGACCGGCCATGGCCTCGACGTGGGTGGCGGCCCGCACGGTGGCCGGCTCCCCCAGCGCCGCCAGCACCTCGGCGGGGCCACGACCGGTGGCCCGCTCGACCAGCCACCGTGCCTCCCGGGCCGCACCCTCGATCCCCGCCGCCGCCAACCGGGCGGTCACGTCGGCCAGCACCGCCCGCCACGGCACCACCCCCGGGCCGGCGCCGGGCGCCGGGTCCCCGCCCGGGGTCACTCCCCGCCCGCCAGGCGGCGCGCTCGCTCGTCGGCCACGAGGGCGTCGCTGATCTCGTCGAGCTCGCCGGCCAGCACCCTGTCGAGCCGGTACACGGTGAGGCCGATGCGGTGGTCGGTGACCCGGTTCTCCTTGAAGTTGTAGGTGCGCACCTTCTCCGACCGGCCACCTCCGCCCACCTGGCCCCGGCGCACCAGCGACGCCTCGCCCGCCTGGCGGTCCTGCTCGGCCTTGAGCAGCCGCGACCGCAGCACCGCCAGCGCCTTGGCCTTGTTCTGGGTCTGGCTCTTCTCGTCCTGCATCGCCACCACCGTGCCCGTCGGGACGTGGGTCACCCGGACGGCCGAGTCGGTGGTGTTCACGCTCTGCCCCCCCGGTCCCGACGACCGGTAGACGTCGATGCGCAGGTCGGCCGGGTCGATCGCCACGTCGACCTCCTCCGCCTCGGGGAGCACGGTGACGGTCGCTGACGACGTGTGCACCCGGCCCTGGCTCTCGGTGACGGGCACCCGCTGGACCCGGTGGGGCCCGGCCTCGTGGTGCATCCGCGACCACGCCCCCGCGCCCTCCAACCGGAACGTCACCTCGTCGAAGCCACCGAGGGCGGAAGGGTGGGTGCCCAGCACCTCGAGCCGCCACCCCTGGCGGGCGGCGAAGGCCCGGTACATCTCGAACAGGTCGCGGGCGAAGAGGCGAGCCTCCTCGCCGCCCTCGGCCCCGCGGATCTCGACGATGACGTTCCGCTCGTCGTTGGGGTCCCGAGGCAGCAGGAGCACCCGCAACTCGCCGGACAGGCGGTCGATCTCGGCCTCGGCCGCCTCGACCTCGGCACGGACCATCTCCCGCTCCTCGCCGCCGGCACCGGGCAACATCTCCCGGGCCGTGGCCAGGTCGTCGCGCCGCGCCCCCAGCTCGCGGGCCCGGGCCACGACGGGCTCCAGCTCCCGGAAGCGCCTGGCCGCCTCCTGGTAGCGGGGCCGGTCGGCGATCAGCGCCGGGTCGCCGAGGCGGGCCTCCAGGTCGGCGAACTCCCTCTCCAGCGCAGCCAGGCGGTCGAGCACGACGAGCGAGGCTACTGCCCCGCGCCCGCCGTGCCCCTCGCCGCGGCGGGGCCCCGTGCCCCCGGTGGCACGGTCGGAGCGCTCACCCGGCGGCGCGCCAGTCCCCCGGCACGGTCACGACCTCGGCCGGGGAGCGCAGCCGGGCGGCCAGGTCCCGGGTGCGGGGATGGGCGTCGCGCTCGGGGACGGCCAGCAGCAGGCGCGACGGGGACACCGGGGGCCGGCCCCCGGCGTCGATGGCGGCCCGGCCGTCGGCGGCGGTGGGGACGAGGTCGAGGGCCACCCCCACCGAGCAGGCCACGACGGTCGACCGACCGCGATCGTCCTCGCCCACGGCCATGGCCACGTCCCGCGCCCGCAGGTCGGGACGGGGCCGGGCGCCCTCGGCCGGGCGCAGGGCGGCCAGCCCCACCAGCGCCGGCTCCCGGCACAGCACGGCCCGCAACCACCGCTCGGGCACGAGCTGGTTGAGCGGGTGCCGCCCGGCACCGGGGCGACGCTGCCGGCGGACGATGGCGACGACCCGGGACAGCTGCTCGAGCGGGGCGAGCCCGGCGTGGACCATGGCCGTCAGCTCGCGGTCGGCCCGACCCACCCCCACCTCGAGCCGGGCAGCGCCGCCGGCGCCGGGGTCGAGGACGATGCGGGCCACCTCCAGCCCCTCCACCTCACCCCGCACGACGCCACCCTCCACCACGATCTCGACGCCGGCGTCGATCATCACGTCGATGAGCTCGGGAGCGGCGGGCGCGGCGAGGCGGGCGGGCGTGGCGGCGGGGGCGGCCGGGACCAGCCCGGTGCCCTCCACGGCCCAGACGGCGGGGCCGTCGACGAACAGCGAGGCCTGGCGGGCCAGCAGGCCGGCGGCGTCGGGCCCCGCCCCGGCCAGCAGGTGCAGGTCCTCCACGCCCTCCCGCTCCGCCCACACCAGGGCGGGGCCCAGGGAGCGGGCGGGGTCACCGTCGGGCAGGACCCAGCCGGTCCCCCGCTCCACCAGCGTGGCGGTGGTGCCGAGGGCGCCCCGGCGCCGGGGGCCGGGACCCCAGCGCCCCGCCACCAGGGCGGCCAGCCGGGCACCGTTGAGGGCGGCGCGCCGCTCGACGTCGACCGCCGCTCGCGGGACGCTCACCGCCCCGCCCGGGCGCGCCGATGGGGGCGGCCGGCGGACGGGGGACGGGGGGGCCGGCTGGCCGTGGGCACTACCGCTTCGTGCGCTTGCCGTACCGCCGCTCGAACCGGTCGATGCGGCCGCCGGTGTCGACCAGCTTCTGCTTGCCCGTGTAGAAGGGGTGGCACTCGTTGCACAGCTCGACCCGCAGCTCCGGACGGGTCGAGCGGGTGACGAACGTGTTGCCGCACGAGCAGCGCACGGTCGCCTGGTCGTAGTGGGGGTGGGCTCCAGCCTTCATCGCGATGCTCCTGGTGGGAGAGGACCGTGCATCCTACGGGGTGGTCAGCCGCCGGCCAACCTGCTCCTCGCCACCTCGGCCAGGAACTCGTCGTTGGTGCGGAACGCCCTCATGCGATCCATGAGCATCTCCAGGGCGGCGGCGTTCCCCCCGTCGCCCGAGGACAGCCCGGAGAGCACCCGCCGCAGCGACCAGACCAGCTCCAGCTGCTTGCGGTCGAACAGCAGCTCCTCGTGGCGGGTCGAGCTGGCGTCCACGGCGATGGCGGGGTAGATCCGGCGCTCGGCCAGCCGGCGGTCGAGGCGGAGCTCCATGTTGCCGGTGCCCTTGAACTCCTCGAAGATCACCTCGTCCATCCTCGAGCCCGTCTCGACGAGGGCGGTGGCCAGGATGGTGAGCGACCCACCCTCCTCGATGTTGCGGGCGGCGCCGAAGAACTTCTTGGGCGGGTACAGGGCGCCGGCGTCGACGCCGCCGGACATGATGCGCCCGGTGGCCGGGGCGGCCTGGTTGTAGGCGCGGGCCAGGCGGGTGATCCCGTCGAGGACCACGCACACGTCGCGGCCCTCCTCGACCAGGCGCTTGGCTCGCTCGATGGTGAGCTCCGCCACCTGGGTGTGCTCCTCGGGGGGGCGGTCGAAGGTGGAGGCGACGACCTCGCTCGACGGCCGCCGCAGCCACCGCCGCATGTCGGTGACCTCCTCGGGGCGCTCGTCGACGAGGAGCACCATGAGGACGACCTCGGGGTTGTTGGTCTCGATCGACCGCACCACCTGCTTGACGATGGCGGTCTTGCCCGCCTTGGGGGGTGAAACGATCAGCCCACGCTGGCCCTTCCCGATGGGGGCGATGAGGTCGATGATCCGGGCCGTCATGTTGCCCGGGTCCGAGGCGGTCTCCAGGGCCAGCTTCTCGTCGGGGAAGAGCGGTGTCAGGTCCTCGAAGCGCCGGCGGGCCCGCGCCCGGTCGGGCTCGACGCCGTTCACCTGGTCGATGCGGAGCAGCGCCGGGTTCTTCTCGTTGCGCATGGCGGGGCGGCTGGCCCCCGCCACGCGGTCGCCCTTGCGCAGCCCGAACTGGCGCACCTGCTTGACCGACACGTAGATGTCGTCCTTCGACGGCAGCGACCCGTGCACGCGCAGGAAGCCGTAGCCCTCGTCGCGCAGGTCGAGCAGGCCCTCGACCGCCACCGGCTCGCCCGCCATCTCCTCGGCCGGACCCGGATCGCCGTCCTTGCCGCGCCGCCCGCGCCGGCGGCGGCGACGGTTCCCCAACTCGCTGCCCTCGCCCTGGTCCTCGGGTCGACCCTCGTGGCCCGCCGACTCGGGTGGGCGCGCCCTGTCCGGCTCGCCGGCCGGCGCCGGCGCACCCCGGCCCCCGGGGGCACCGCCGGTGGCGGGCGCGGCGGCGGGCCGACGGGTCCCACGGGGTGGGTGGGCGGCCGGAGGGGCCTCGCTGCCGGCGGCGCGCTGGCCGTTGCCCCCGGCGGCGGCCGCGCCGTTGGCCGGCACCGGCGCCCCGGGCACACCGCCCGCCGCCGGGCCGGCCGGCGACGGCCCGGCACCCGGGCGAGCGGGAGGGCCCTCGGCGTGGGGGGGAGGGGTACGGCCCAGCTCGGTGGCCGGCCCGGCACCACCGGGCGACGCGGGGGCGGGAGGGGGCGGAGCGGCCACCGGTGGCCCGGCGGCGCGGTCCGGGGCGGGAGGGGTGGGCGGCACCGCCTCGGGCGACGCGGTGGGTGCCTGCGGCGCCCGCTCGGGAAGGGCCTCCGGAGCCTGCTCGGGAGCGGCCTCCGGCCCCGGCGGCGCTGCGGCGCCCGGGGGTGGCTCGACGCCGGTGAGCTCGAGTATGAGCTGCACGATCTCGGCCTTGCGGGCACGCGACGGCGGCTTGGCCCCGAGGGCCTGGGCGATGGTCGTGAGCTCCTCGCGATCCTTGCGCTCGAGGGCGGATCGTTCGAGGGTGCTGGGCTCCACGCTCATCGTGGCGTCACCTCACTGCTTTCACGGGAGAGACCGGGTGGGCAGGCCAGGGCCGGCGGCACCACGGGGACTGGACGCGGCCTCGGGCCGCTCGGGACGGGGGCCACGCCGCCCACGGAAGCGCCGGGGGGACCGCGATCGCCGCAGCGATGCGGCGGTGCCCCCCCAACGGAACGACATCACTGTAGCGCCCGCGATCTCGGTGACGAAACATGCCCGGAACATCACCAGCGGTGGTCGGGCGGCGGTCGCGCCGCCGCCGTCCCGGCGCCGCCGGCCGGTGACGGCGCCCGGGGACCCCCCCGGCCCCCGGTCAGCGAGCCAGGAGCCGGCCGAGCAGGCGGTGGCCCGGGACGGGGGCGCGGCCGGCCGTCGCCGGCTCCGAGTACACGCCTCCGGGCCCGTCGAGCTCGCTGTCGACCAGCAGGTACGGAACGGGCTCGGACGTGTGGGTGCGCAGGGCCACGGGCGTGGCGTGGTCCGGGACCAGGAGGAGGCGCCACGGCCCCAGGGCGTCGAGGCCGTCCACCAGCCCGGCGAGGATGCGCCGGTCCCAGGCCTCCAGGGCCGCCACCTTCTCGCCCAGGTCACCGGCGTGGCCGGCCTCGTCGGTGGCCTCGACGTGCAGCAGGAACACGTCGGCACCGTCCGCCAGGGTGCGAAGGGCGGCGTCGCGCTTGCCCTCGTAGTCGGTGTCGAACCAGCCGGTGGCCCCGGGGACCTCGACCACCTCCATGCCCGTCAGCACGCCCAGGCCCCGGACGAGGTCCACCGCGGTCACCAGCGCTCCCGCCCGCCCCGTCACCTCGCGGAACGGCGGGAGCCGCGGCCGCCGGCCCTGGCCCCACAGCCACACCTGCGTGGCCGCGAGCCCCGACGCCGCCACCACGTCGCGGCTGGCGTCCATGAGGGCGATGAGCTCGGCCGCGGCACGGCCCCGGGGCAGCATGGCGGGCCGGCCGGTGAGGTCGTGCGGGGGCGTGCACTCGGCCTCGGCCCAGCTCTCGGGGGCGACGACGATGTGGCGGTACTGCACCCCGGCGTGGAACTCGACCCCGTGCCCGGCGCCCCGGCCCAGGACGGCGTCCAGCGCCTCGACGACGGGGGCTGCCTCCGCCGAGGACGGGTGCCCACCGGCGAAGTCCACCATCGTCCCGTCGGCCCCGACGGTGACCAGGTTGCAGCGGAAGGCGACCTGGTCGGGACGCAGCTCCAGGCCGAGCGCGGCCGCCTCGATGGGGGCGCGGCCCGTGTGGTGCAGGGCGGGGTCGTAGCCGAGGATCGCCATGTTGCCGACGTCGCTGCCGGGGGGCATGCGGGGCGGGATCACCGCCGCCGACCCCACCTCGCCCCGGGCGGCCAGCGCCGCCAGCGTGGGCATGGCGGCCGCCTCGAGGGGGGTGCGCCCCCCGAGGGCCTCGACCGGCTCGTCGGCGCAGCCGTCGGGGACGCAGATGACGTACTTCACGGGCCCAGTCTCGCAGTCGGCCGGAGCGGGGCGGGCATCGTCCCGCCCCGCTCAGCGGTGGGCGACGCAGCGCTCGACGTAGGCGCTCACGGTGGCAGGGTCGGCCGGGAGGACGTCGTAGCGCTCGGGCCGGGTGGCGAGGTCGGCCAGGTGGTCGGGCAGGGCCGGGCGCACCCCGGTGGCCCGCTCCACGGCGTCGGGGAACTTGGCAGGGTGGGCCGTCGCCATGCACACCACCGGCCGCCCCGTCGACGGGCCACCGGCCCGGCAGCGCCGTGCGGCCCCGATGCCCACGGCGGTGTGCGGGTCGACCAGGTAGCCGGTCCGCCGGTGGAGGCCGGCGATCTCGTCCAGCGTGGCCCGGTCGTCGAGGCTGGCGGCCACGAAGGCGGGATCGGACGGCACCTCGACCGAGCCCAGGCGCCGGAAGCGCCCCATCAGCTCGGCCGTGGCCGAGCCGTCGCGGCCCAGGAGCTCGAACAGCAGGCGCTCGTGGTTGGACGACACCTGGATGTCCATGCTGGGGCTGAGGGTGGGCACCACGTCCCGGCGGGCGAGATCGCCGGTCGTGGCCCAGCGGGCCAGGACGTCGTTGCTGTTGCACCCGATGACCAGCCGCTCGACGGGCGCCCCGCCCCGGCGGGCGATCCAGCCGGCGAAGGCGTTGCCGAAGTTGCCGGTGGGCACGGCGACGTCGCAGCGGCCCACGACCGCCGCCGCCAGCAGGTGGTACGGGACCTGGGCCGCCACCCGGGCCCAGTTGATCGAGTTCATGGCCGACAGCCCCACCCGCTCCCGCAGGCCGGCGTCGGCGAAGAGAGCCTTCACCAGGTCCTGGCAGTCGTCGAAGGTGCCCTCGATGGCCACGTTGTGGACGTTGGGGGCGTCGACGGTGGTCATCTGCCGCCGCTGCACGTCCGACACCCGCCCGGCAGGGTGCAGGACCACCACGTCCAGCATGGGCCGGCCCACGCAAGCAGCGATGGCCGCCGAGCCGGTGTCGCCCGAGGTGGCGACCACCACCGTGGCCCGGCGCCCCCGGCGCGACAGCTCGTGGTCGAGCAGCCGGCCCACCACCTGCAGGGCCACGTCCTTGAAGGCGAGCGTGGGGCCGTGGAACAGCTCGACCACGTGGATCCCCGGCTCGACCTCGACCACCGGGCAGACGTCGGGATGGTCGAAGGTGGCGTAGGCGTCGGCCACGATGGCGTCCAGCTCCGGCCGGGTCAGGGGGGAGCCCTCGACGTAGGGCCAGAGCACGTCGGCCGCCCGGGCGGCGTACGGCCGCGGCCGGTCCCAGCCGGGCGGCAGGATCGGCCACGCCTCGGGGACGTACAGGCCGCCGTCGGCCGCCAACCCCGCCAGCAGGACGTCGGCGAAGTCGAGCACCGGGGCGGCCCCCCGGGTGGAGACGTACTTCACCGCCGACCCCCCGCCCCGGCGGCATCCCCCGCCGGGGCGACGACCCGCAGCACCGAGGTGATGCGGTCCACGGCGTCGAGCTGGTGCAGGTCCCGGATGGTGGCCCGCACCGCCGCCTCCCGGGCCACGTGGGTGATGAACACCAGGCGGGCCTCGCTGCCCAACCCCTCCTGCTCCATCGAGCGGATGGACACGTCGTGGCTCCCGAACACCCCGGCCACGGCGGCCAGGACGCCGGGGCGGTCCCTCACGTCGAGGTTCAGGTAGTAGGCGCTCTCCAGCTCGTCGATGGAGCGGAGGCGTGCCTTGGCCAGCACCCCGATGCTGGCGTGGCCGCCACGGGCGCGGTTGAGGGCGGCGTCGATGACGTCGCCCAGCACGGCGCTGGCCGTGGGCGCCCCGCCGGCCCCCCGGCCGTAGAACATGAGCTCGCCCACCGCCGCGCCCTCGACGAACACCGCGTTGAAGCCGTCGCGGACCGACGCCAGGGGATGGTCGGCGGGGACCATGGCCGGGTGGACCCGCACCGCCACCTCGTCGTCGAGCCCGGCGGCGTCGCCGGGCGGCCGGTCGTCCCGCTCGGCGATGGCCAGGAGCTTCACCGCGTAGCCCATCTTGGCCGCGTAGTCGATGTCGGCGGTGGTGATCCGCGAGATGCCCTCGTCGTAGACGTCGCCCGCCACCACCCGCACCCCGAAGGCGATGGAGGCGATGATCGCCGCCTTGGCCGCGGCGTCGTGCCCCTCGACGTCGGCGGTGGGATCGCGCTCGGCGTAGCCCAGCCTCTGGGCCTCGGCCAGGGCGTCGGCGTAGGAGGCCCCCGCCTCGGTCATGCGGGTGAGCACGTAGTTGGTCGTGCCGTTGACGATGCCCATGATCCGCCGGATGCGCTCGCCGGCCAGCGACTCGCGCAGCGGGCGGATGAAGGGGATGCCGCCGGCCACCGCCGCCTCGAACAGCAGGTCGACGCCGGCCTCCTCGGCGGCGGCGAACAGCTCGGCCCCCACGTTGGCCAGCAGCTCCTTGTTGCCCGTGACCACCGGCTTGCCGGCCTTGAGGGCGGCGAGCACCAGCTCGCGCGCGGGCTCGATGCCCCCCATGACCTCGACCACCACGTCGATGCCCGGGTCCACCACCACCCCGGCGGCGTCGAGGGTGAGCACGCCGTCGGGCACCTCGACGGCGCGCTCCTTGGTCAGGCTCCGCACCGCCACCCGGGCGATCTCGAGGCGCACGCCGGTGCGAGCGGCGATGGCGTCCTGCCGCCCCTCGACCAGGTCGACCAGGGCGGCGCCGACGTTGCCACAGCCCAGCAGGCCGATGCGGACGTGTGCGGGGGTCACGGGCGGCCATGCTACGGCCGCCCCGGCCGGGCCGGCGACGCCCGGCGTTGGCCGCCGGTGCCGCCGGCTGCCAGGATGGGGCCTCTCCCCTCGGGCACGGCGCGCCCTCCCCCCGGCCGCCGGCCCCCGGCGCGGCAGGCGGAGGTCCCGGTGGCGACGGCAGGCCAGCAGCCCCTCACCCTCGACGTGGTCACGGACGAGGGCGCCCTAACCGCGCTGAGCGGCCCCTGGGTCCGGCTCCACGCCGAGGACCCCGACGACAACGCCTTCCTCTCGTGGCCCTGGGCCAGCACGTGGTGGCGCCACTTCGGCGACGGTCGCCCCGACCGCGAGCTGCACGTCGTCGTCGTGCGCGACGGCCCGGCCGTCGTGGGCATCGCCCCCCTGCTCCGGACCCGGGTCGGGGTCGGCCCCCTGCGCGCCACCGTGCTGGAGCGCATCGCCGCCGACGCCGGCGACTACGGGGGGATGGTGCTCGGGCCCCGCGCCGAGGAGGCCGTGGCCCTGCTCGTGGACCACCTCGCCGCCCGCCTGCGGGGCGACGCCGACGTGGTCGTGCTCGGGCGCCTGGCCAGCGACGCCCGCTTCACCAGGCTGCTGGGCGACGAGCTGGTGCGCCGGGCCGCCACCGTCGCCACGACCGTCGACCGGCTGGCGGGGGCGTGCCTCCACGCCGACGTCACCGCCGGCTTCGACCTCGCCCGGAAGGCGAAGAAGCACAAGATCCGCCGCTACCGCGGCCGGTTGGCCGAGCAGCACGGCGAGGTGGCGTTCGTCCGCCACACGGGACCGACCCTGGAGGAGGGCCTCGACCGCCTGGTGACCCTCCACGACCGGCGCTGGGCCGTGCTGGACGAGCCCGTGCAGGGCCTGATGGCGGCGCCGGCGGGGCGTGCCTTCCTCCTCGACGCCGTGCGGGCACTCGACGGCGCCGGGGCGCTGCGCCTGCTGTCGGTCGAGGCCGGCGGCCGGCCCGCCGGGGTGGAGCTCGACCTGGTGAGCGGCCGGCGGCAGTTCCTGTTCAAGGGGGCGTTCGACCCCGAGCTGGCGGCGTTCGCCCCCGGCCAGCTCCTGCACCACCGCGCCTTCGAGGAGGGGCTGGCCGAGGGCATCGAGGTGTTCGACTTCTGCCGCGGCGACGCCCCCTACAAGCGCCGCTGGACCAACGGCGAGCGCACGCTCGCCACCGTCACCCTGGCGCGGCCGGGACCGGCGGGGTGGCTGGCCCGCCAGCGGTGGCGGGCCGCCCGCGCCCTCGCCCGCCGCCGGCCGGGCTGAGCCACCCCGGGTCGACGCCCGGCCTCAGGCGTCGAGGCGCAACAGGTCGTCGAGGGTCTCGCGGCGCACCACGGTGCGGGCGTCGCCGCCCCGGGCGAACACCACGGCGGGGCGGGGCACCTTGTTGTAGCCGGACCCCATCGAGTGGCCGTAGGCGCCGGTGACCGGGGTGGCGAGGACGTCGCCGACGGCGATGTCGGCGGGCACCCGGGCGTCGCGGACGAGCAGGTCGCCCGACTCGCAGTGCTTTCCCACGACGGTGACGGTGCGGGGCCGGGGAGCGTCGACCGCCCGCGGCAGGAACGCCTCGTAGCCGCTGCCGTACAGCACCGGCCGCGGGTTGTCGCTCATGCCGCCGTCGACGGCCACGTAGGTGCGCACCCCGGGGACCTCCTTGACGGTGCCCACCGAGTAGAGGGTCACCGCCGCCCGCGCCGCGATCGCCCGCCCCGGCTCGGCGGTGACCCGGCTGCGGATGCCGGCGTCCCGGCAGGCGTCGATCACGACCCGGCCCCACTGCGCCAGGGTGGGTGCCTCCTCGCCCGCGACGTAGGGCACGCCGAGGCCACCACCGACCGACAGCTCGGGCAGGTCGAGCTGGCGGACCCACGGCGCCACCACCTCCACCGCCTGGCGGAAGAAGTCGGCCACGAAGACCTGGCTGCCGATGTGGAGGTGGACGCCCACCAGCGCCACCGCCGGGGAGGCCGCCGCCCGCTCGACCGCCTTGGCCAGCTCGCCCGACGCCACGCCGAAGCCGAACTTGGAGTCGACCTGGCCGGTCCGGACGAACTCGTGGGTGTGGGCCTCGACCCCGGGCGTGGCCCGCAGCAGCACCCGGGGGACCCGGCCGTCGGCGGCGTGGAGGCGGTCGAGGCGGTCGAGCTCGTCGGCGCTGTCGACCACGGTCCGCCCCACGCCGACCTGGCGGGCCCGGACCAGCTCGGCGTCGCTCTTGTTGTTGCCGTGCAGCACCAGCCGCTCGGCGGGGACCCCGGCGGCCAGGGCCACGTGCAGCTCGCCGCCGGTGGCGACGTCGAGGTGCATCCCCTCCTCGTGGGCGAGCCGGGCCATGGCCAGGCACAGGAAGGCCTTGGTGGCGTAGCTCACCCCGTCCCCGAAGGTGGCGACGGCCTCGCGGCAGCGGGCGCGGAGGTGGTCCTCGTCGTACACGAACAGGGGGGTGCCGAGCTCGGCGACCAGCTCGGCGGTCGAGCAGCCGCCGATGGCCAGCCACCCGTCCCCGCCGACCTGGGACGAGTCGGGCAGCAGGTGCCACGGCACCGGCCGGTCCCCGGCGTCGGGCGGCCGGGGGGCACCCTCGAGGTCGCGGGGGTCGGGGATCACGGTCCCTCCCCCGGCCGGCGGCCGCCGGCAGGGGCAGCGGCAGCGGTCACATCGACTCCGGGGCGGCCACGCCCAGCAGGTCGAGGCCGACGGCGAGGCCGATGCGAGCCGCCTCGACCAGCCACAGCCGGGCCTGCGACGCCTCGTCGGGCACGTCGTCGCCCAGCACCCGGCAGTCGTGGTAGAAGCCGTGGAACCGGTCGGCCAGCTCGCGCACCCAGGCCGTGACCTTGTGCGGCGCCCGCTCGGCACAGGCCAGCTCGACGACCTCGGGCAGCGCGGACAGGGTGCGGGCCAGCTCCACCTCCCGCTCGTGGGTGAGCGGCGCGAGGTCGACGCCGGCCAGCGGCCGGCGGGCGACGCCCAGCTCGGCGGCCTTCTTGCCGATCGAGTGGATGCGGGCGTGGGCGTACTGCACGTAGTAGACGGGCGACTCGCGTGAGTCGCTCCGCACCTGGTCGAGGTCGATGGTGGGCGCCTGGTCGATCGACGCCACCAGCGACAGCAGCCGCATCACGTCGGGGCCGACGTCGTCGACCAGGTCGTCGAGGTCGACGGCGTTGCCGAGCCGCTTGCCGATGCGGCCCCCGGCCAGCGACACCATCTGCCCGATGCGCACCTCGAGCCGCGACGGATCCACGCCCAGGGCCGCCACACCGGCCCGGAGGCTGGCGACCTGCGCCTGGTGGTCGGCCCCCCAGACGTTGATGACCCGGTCGAACCCCCGCACCAGGAACTTGTTGCGGTGGTAGGCGATGTCGCCGGCCAGGTAGGTGTAGTCCCCGCCCTGGTCGGCCGACTTCCGCAGCACGCGCTTGCCGCGAGGGTCGCCCCTGGCCCCCGTGTCGAGCCAGAGGGCGCCGTCCTCCTCCCACACCAGGCCCGTCCGCCGCAGCTCGGCGATGGTCTCGGCCAGGGCCGGGCCCTCCTCGACCGACGCCTGGCTGAACCACTCGTCGAAGCGGATGTTGACGGCGGCCATCTGCGTGCGGATGAAGCCGAGGACGTGCCCGGCCGCCCACCGGCCCGCCTCCACCGCGTCCTCGGGGCCGTCGTAGGCGCTGGCCAGGCCCTTGACGAACCCGCTGGGGTAGCCGCCCTCGGGCACGGGGACGCCGGCCCGGCGGGCGAGCACCGAGGCGCCGAGGCGGCGGACCTGACCCCCCGTGTCGTTGACGTAGTACTCGCGGTGGACCTCGTAGCCGCAGCGGGCCAGCAGCCGGGCCAGCGAGTCGCCGTAGGAGGCGAACCACCCGTTGCCCACGTGGATGGGACCGGTGGGGTTGGCCGACACGAACTCGACCATCACCTTCTCGCCCCGGCCGAACCCGAGGCGGGCGTAACCGGCCTCGCCCTCGGCGACCACCGTGCGCAGCACGTCGTGCAGCCACGTCGGTGCCAGGTGGAAGTTCAGGAACCCGGGCCCGGCCACCTCGACCTCGACGACGTGCCGGGGCGGGTCGGCGGCGAGCACGTCGGCGAGGCGGGCCGCCAGCTCGCGCGGCGGCAGGCCCGCGGCCCGGGCCGTGGCGAGGGCGACGTTGGACGACCAGTCGCCGTGCTCGCGCCGCGCCGGCCGCTCGAGCGCGACGGTGGCGGGCGGCTCGACGCCGATCGCCTCGAGGGCGCTGCGGAGGGAGGCGGCGAGGTCGTCGCGGATCATGGTCACCGGCGTTCGTCGTGGTCGGAGGGGGCGCATCGAGATTACCGACGCCGGTCCGCGGTCTCGAAGCCCGCCGGG
>DASUJB010000111.1:0-4920 GCA_036279475.1 Acidimicrobiales bacterium
GGCAGGCCGAAGACGACGCGCTCGCGACCGTAGGCCACGGCGTGGTCGAGGGCGGCCCGGCCCACCCCGCACAGCGCGGCGGCGGCCCACAGGCGGGGGACGGCCCTGGCGGCCAGGGCGGCGTCGGGGGCGAGGGGGTACCGGTCGACCGGGGCGCCGTCGGTGACCCGGAGGGCGACGCCCCCGGCCGCCCACAGCGCCGAGGCCTCGGCCGGCTCGGCGGCCAGGGCGCCGCCGGGCACGACGGCCACGCCGTCGGCCGCGGCCACCAGGAGGGCGACCGGCACGCCCCCGCCCGGGGCCCACGGCACCCCGAACCCGGGCGCCACGTCCCCGAGGGCGTCGGCCAGCGCCACCGGCAGCAGGACCCCGTCCCCCGGTGGGGCCGCGGCAGGGCTGGCCGACCCCTGCCGATCGGCTCGTGTCGCCCCGCCGGCCAGCACCGCCCCGGCCAGGGCGGCGGCCCGGCGCCGGTCGGGCATCACCCGCAGCACGCCGGCCGCCGGCCCCGGCCGGTCGGCCCCGACCAGACCGCCGACGTCCCCCGCGGCCAGGGCGTCGACGGCGACGACCGCCGCGAGCGGGTTGTCGTCGCCACCGCAGTCGGCCGGCAACCACAGGCCCCGGGTCCCGAGCTCGGCGAACGCCCGCCCGGCCGCCTCGCCCCAGCCCCGGGCCCGCTCGGCGGCATCGGCGCCCGGTCCGAGCACGTCACGGGCCACGGCGCCGGCGTGGGCCTCGAGGAGGGCGACCTCCTCCGGCAAGGTGGTGTCGACGGGCATGCCGGTCGTCGCTTCCCTACCGGCGCGGGTGTGGTCGACGGTGGCCCCGGCCGCCGGCCGCGGGTCCACCACGGCGCGATCGCGGCGGCCAGCGGCAGGTGCACCGGCCCGTCCGGCCCTGGCGGCGCCTGGCGGTCATGGTCCCTCCGACGAGTTGCGGGGCGGAGCGGCTCACCCGTGCCAACCTGCTCCGCTGCGTGAACTTCCGCCCACCCTAGACGAGGCAGCCGGGTCGCGACGCCGGCGCCGTCGTCGGCGTCCCACACCGCCCACGCCGGCCGGCCGTTCCACGTACGTCGGCCGCGGCGACCGGGCCGGTGGCCACCCGGCCCGTCCCCACCTGGTGGTGCGGAGGTGCGCGGGTCGTTACGGTTCTGGCGACCGGTGTGGCGGTCGCCGGCCCTGGCGGTGCTGCCGGCGGCCCCGCCCCACCGGTCACGGGGGCGGCCCTGGCCGCCGCACGACACCGGGCGACCGGCGACGAGGAGGACGAGGATGAGCGATCACGCCCAGGGGCCCGGATGGTGGCAGGCTTCCGACGGCAAGTGGTACCCGCCGGAGCAGCGGCCGGCCTGGCCACCGCTGGAGCCGGGGGGTGAGCCGGGCGCTGGTCCGGACCGACCCGGAGACCAGCCCGGCGTCCCGTGGTCGCGGCCGGCGCCCGGGTACCAGCGGCCGACGGGCGAGAAGGGCTTCTTCGGGTCGCTCTACGACCCGTCGTTCGACAGCTTCGTGACGCCCCGCCTGCTCCGCGTCTTCTACGTGATCGTGCTGGGCGTGCTGACGGCGGGCGCCGTGCTGTTCTTCCTGGGCACGCTGTTCGGCGGGCTGAGCGAGGGGAACGGGGGGGCCGTCGCCTTCGCGATCATCGCCGTCCCGGTCGGCTACCTCCTGTACGTGATCTTCACCCGCATCTACTTCGAGCTGATCGCTGCGCTGTTCCGCATCGCGGACGACCTCCGGGCGATCCGGCGCGACCGCGGGTCGTGACGCCTGCCGTCCCCCCGGGCCGGCCGGGGAGCCGTCGACCGGGCGGCGGCACCGGCCGCCGCCCGTCGTCGCCGGAACGCGCCAGCGGCGGCCCGGTGAGTCAGCGGTGCGGCTCGGTGGACACGAGCCGGATGGCGTAGCGCTCCTCGAACGTCACGCGGCCGACGACGCTGTCGGAGACGGTTCGCTGGGTGCGCTCCTCCCGGGCGACCAGGCCGCTGGGGAGGAGCCACCGCTCGGTGGTCTGCACCCCCTCGGTGGTCCCCGTGAACCGGCCGGTGATCCTGACGTGGACGGCGTCGTGCCGCTCGCCGGCGACGGTGACCGGCTCGTGGTCGCGCACGGTGCCGCGGAAGCGGATCGTCGTCGCCCCGCTCTTGCCCGTCCCCTCGCTGGCGCACGAGCCCCGCAGGGTGGTGACGGGCGCGGCGGGGACCTCCACCAGCCCGTCGCAGGTGTAGACACGCTCGTCGCCCTGCTGGAAGAACTGCCGGTAGGCACGGATGCGGTCGAGCACCAGGGCGCCGTCGGAGGGGCACACCACGCGCTCCTCCCACCGCTCCTCCACGCCGACCCAGCGCAGGTTGGCGCCACACCCCTGGCGGGAGACGGTGATCGTGGTCCGGTCCGGGTAGTCGTGAGCGGCGCCGGTGAGGGCGTCGACCTCCGCTCGGCCCGTGGTGGCGTAGACGTAGACCCCCGGGGCGGGCAGGGCGGCGGCGCCACCGTCGCGCCCCCCGCCCCCCGTGCCGCCCCGGAGGTCATCGGCCTCGTAGTCGTCGACCGCCTCGGACACGGTGAGCTCGGTGGAGTCGTTGCCGACGGCCACGGCGGCCACCACGCCGGCGACCACCACCACCCCGGCGCCGGCCGCCAGCCACCACCACCGGCGTCGCCGGGAGCCGTGCTCCCTCACGGCGAGGCGGCCACCTGGTCGAGCGTCCACCGCACCGCCTCCACCACCGCCGGGTGGGCCCGCCGGTGGAAGGCGTGGCCCATGCCCTCGACGATCACCAGCTGCCGTGGCTCGCGGGCGGCGGCGTGCAGCAGGCGAGCGGTCGGGAGCCGGATGATGCGGTCGAGCGTCCCGTGCATGATCGTCACCGGCATCGTCAGCCGTGCCACCAGGGCATCGGGCGGCTCGGGCCGGCTCCAGCCCGAGCCGACCCGCACCTTGGCGTGGCGGGCCAGGAGGCGGCGGCCGAGGCGCGTCCGGATCAGCAGCGCGTTGAGGACGCCGATCAGCGTCAGCGGCAGGCGCCACTGGGCCGGGCCGCTCACGGCCACGACCCCGCGGATCCCGTCGACGTCACCCGCCGTCGCCGCGTACCGGAGGGCGGCGATGGCGCCCATCGAGGCGCCGACCACCACGACCTGGGGCTGCAGCCGCGCCGCCACCGCCACGGCGGCGGCCACGTCGTGGCGCTCGTCGTCCCCCAGGGTGCACCAGCCGCCCGAGGCGCCGTGGCCGCGGGAGTCGTAGGTGACCACCGCGAACCCGGCGTCGGCCAGCAGGCGGGCCTGCGCCACCACGTCGGGATGGGTGCCGCTGGCGGTGAAGCCGTGCACCAGCACCACGGCCGCCACCGGCTCGCGGCCGGGCACGAGCACGTGGCCGGCGAGGCGGACGCCGTCGGCCGTGCGGAGCTCCTCGTCGTGCCAGCCCGGGCCCAGGTCGTGGGAGGGCGGCGTCGACGGTGTCAGATCCTGTGGTGTCATCGCTCTGCCAGCACCCCCGGGAGGCCGGTCGTCAACGGGCCCGTCGCCCCCCGACGGTAGCCGTCGCCGGCGCCGCAGGCGGCCTCACGCCACCGGTGGCAGGTCGAGGCCAGGGGGGAAGGCGCCGTAGGCCACGCCCACCACGCCCGGGCCGGTGTGGGCGCCCATGACCGGCGTGAAGGGGACGACGTCGAGCGGCCGTCGCCGGGGCACGCCCTCGAGCAGGCCGGCCAGCCGCTCGGCGTCGGCCGGGGCGCCGCCATGGGTGACGACCAGCTCGAGGGCGGCGGCGCCGTCGGCGGCGCGGCGGACGAGCTGGACCATGCGGGCGAAGGCGCCCTCCATGCTGCGCACGACGCCCTGGGCTCCCACCTCGCCGTGGCGCAGGGTCACCAGCGGCTTGATCCCGAGCCGCTCGCCGGCGAAGCCCTGGAGGCGCCCGATGCGCCCTCCGCGACGCAGGTAGGTCAACGTGGGGATGACCGCGTACAGCCCGACGTGGCGGCTCAGGCGCTGCGCCGCGGCCGCGGCCTTGGCGGCCGGCGCACCGGCGGCGGCCAGCTCGGCGCAGTAGCGCACGACGATGCCCTGGGCCGCGGCGGCCGTGCCCGTGTCGACCACGTGCACCGGCACCGGCGCCCCGGCGGTCCCCGCACGCGCCGCCTCGTGGGCGGCCGACAGGGTGGACGACAGCGTCAGGACCACGACCTCGTCGGCCCCGGCGGCCACCGCCCGGCCCACGGCGTCGGCGTAGGCACCGGGGGAGGGGGCGGCGGTGGTGGGTGCGGCGCCGTCCTCGAGCATCCGCCGGTAGAACTCGTCGGCGGGCAGGTCGGCACCGTCGAGGTGCTCCTCGGCACCGAAGAGGACCGGCAGGGGCACGACCTCGATCCCCAGGCGACGTACGTCGGCCGGTGGCACGGTGGCCACGCTCTCCGTCACGATCCCCACCTGTGGTGCCACCGCCGCACCGTACCCGTGGGGCGACCGGCCGGCCGCCATGTGGCCGTGCCGCCGTGCCGCCGTGGGCGGGTCGCGCGGTGCCCGCCCACGCCCCCGGGCCGCGTCGTCGCGATCCGACGTGCCGTGCGGGCCGCCCGGCGAGCGCACCAAGATGTCGCTCATGGGATCCGTCGACGGGCCTGCTCCGGCAGGGGAGCGGGTGGGCGGGGGAGCGGGCACGGGTGGCGCGGCCGTCGGCGCGTGCCAGGGTCGACGCCCCGGTGGCATCGCCACCTCCGGTGCCCCGGGCCGCCCGGCCGGTGCTCCCGTCCTCCTCGACCTGGGCACCGTCGACGCCGTCATCTTCGGCATGGACGGCGTCATCGCCGACACGTCGGCGGCCCGCCGGCGGGCGTGGCGCCGGCTCGTCGAGGACCACCTCTCCAGGGTCGGCGGCGCGGGGGGAGAGGCGGCCGCCGCCGACGAC
>DASUJB010000112.1:0-14626 GCA_036279475.1 Acidimicrobiales bacterium
GGGCCCGCGGACGTAGCAGAGCCGGTACGCGTCCTCGTACTGGACGACCTCGCTGCTGACGAGCTGGGCGCCGTGCCCGGCCAACCGGGCGAGCGTGCCGTCGAGGTCGTCCACCGCGAACATCACGCGGAGGTAGCCCAGGGCGTTCACCGGTGCGGTGCGGTGATCGGCGACCACCTCCGGTGCGAGGAACCGCGACAGCTCGAGCCGGCCGTGACCGTCGGGCGTGCGCATCATGGCGATCTCCACGCGCTGGCCGCCGAGGCCGGTGACGCGGCCCGCCCACTCGCCCTCGACGAACGCTCGTCCCTCGAGCTCGAGGCCGAGCTCGCCGAAGAACTCGATCGCCGCATCGAGGTCCTCGACGACGATCCCGACGTTGTCCAGCCGAAGCGTCACCCCGGCGAGCCTACGGGCGAGGGTGGCGGCGGGCGATCGAGTCCTCCAGGTAGGGGCGACCGACGCCGGTGGGGTGGGGCCGCACGATCCGGCCAGCCACTTCTCGACCGGGCACGAGCCGCGACCGCTGGCGACCAGCGACCTCGGCTCTGCCCGTGGTGGAGGTGATGGGATTCGAACCCACGGCCTCTTCGATGCGACCGAAGCGCTCTAGCCAGCTGAGCTACACCCCCGCACGGGAGGGTTCATGGTAGCGGACGGGCCGCCGCCCCGGCATCGTGGGGCCGTCCCCCCCCTCGCGCCGCGGCGGGTCCGTGTCACCGGGGACGGGTCGCCCTATGCTGGAACCGTCTGGAGTCACGCCCAGCGCGTGGCCCGTCCCTCCCCGGTGCGGGCTCGACACCAGAGCTGGACGCATTCCCCCCGCCATGGTGCGGGGGTGCGGCGCGGAGGAGCGCCGTCGACACATGAACGATGCGACGCGAGCGATGGAGGAGGCCGCCTGGGCGGCGGTCGACGGCATCGCCACAACCGAACAGATCGCCCTGCTCGAGGCCGACGTGCCCGGCTGGCGGCGGGCCCTCGAGCGGATACTCGACGACACCGAGGACAACCTCGACGCCGTGAGGGCGACCACGGGGCCCGAGCGGGACCAGGCCGTGGCCGACCTGGAGTCCGAGCTGGAGCGGCTCGAGCTGGCCTACGACCGCCTCACCGGCGCGGCCGACGTCGCCGACGCCGTGCTGGTGGCGCCCGACCCGGTCGGCGAGGTGCGGTTGCAGGGGTCGTGGTCGGCCAACGAGGTCGTGGTGTGGGCCGCCGGCCCCGACGCCGCCGCCGCCGGCCACGACGAGCTCTCGGACCGCCTGGAGGGCATCGGGGGGCCCGCCGTGGGCTGGAACCAGCACCGGGGCGTCCCCCTCCCCACCGGTGACCGGGCGGCGGCACTGTCGATCCCGGTGGCCGACGCCCTCGGCTGGCTCGTCGCCGTGGGCGGCGGGCTCGGCGGGGACGGCGTCGGGTCGAGCGTGACGTGGCTGGGCCGGGTGGCGGTACACGCCGTGCGGATGGTGGCCCGGGGGGCCATCGTGCCGGTCCTGCGCACCAACCGCCGCCAGGACGGTCGCGCCCTCGACCTGCACGTCCGCTGGGTCCCCGCCGACGTGGACCAGGACGCGGTGGACGCGCTGGCCGAGGCCATGCCCGGCCCCGTCGCCGCCATGTCCCGCGCCGACGCCAGGGCGGTCGTCCTCGAGGTGGTGCGGGCGGTCGTCGACGCCATCGCCTCCGACGCCGCCGGCCGGGTGGACCTGCCGGCGCCCCCACCGGTGGTGCGGACGGGTGCGGACGTGGGCGAGGCCTTCGTCACCCGGCTGGACGGCTCGGAGTTCGTGGCCCCCATGGCCGCCGGGTTGGAGGTGTCCCGCCGGCTCGAGCGCTGGGTGAAGCCCGTCACCGGTTCCGGCCGGTCCCGCCTCGTCGTCCAGCTCGACCCCCCCGACGCCGGGGGCGCCTGGTTCCTGTCCGTGCTGGGTCGGGGGGCGGAGGGCGGCCTGCTGCCCATCGAGCTGGCGCTGACCGACAGCCGCTCGACCAAGCCCATGGCCGACGACCTCGTCCGCCTCGAGCGCCTCTACCCGGTGCTGCTGAGGGCCGGCGGCCAGCGCCGGGGCCAGGTGTACCTGAAGCAGGACGAGGCCTGGGAGCTGATGACGGTCACCGGCGCCACGCTGGAGGCGGCCGGGTTCGAGGTGCGCGTCCCCGCCCTGTCACGGCGGTCGCCCAAGCCGTCGCTGCGGCTGTTCGCCTCCCCCTCCTCCGAGACCGTGGTCGGCGCCCACCAGCTCAGCGACGTGCGCTGGTCGGCGGTGTTCGACGACGTCGAGCTGACGGCGGCGGACGTCGCCCGGCTGGCGGCCGAGGCGCGTCCGCTCATCCACTCCCGGGGCCGCTGGGTGGAGCTGGACCGCGCCGACCTGAAGGAGGCGGCGGCGGCCCTGGCCGAGCGGGCCGACCGGACCCGGCTCACCGGGGCCGAGATCCTCCGCCACGCCGTGGGCCTCGAGGGCTCGCCCCTGGCCGGCGGCCTCACCGTCGAGGGGTCGGGCTGGGCGACCGACCTGCTGAGCCGGGCGCAGGACGTTCCCACCGAGCCCGTCACCCGGCCCGAGGGCTTCCGCGGCCAGCTGCGCGCCTACCAGGCCGAGGCCCTGGCCTGGCTGGGGTTCCTCGACGCCGTCGAGCTCGGTGGCTGCCTGGCCCTGGACATGGGCCTCGGCAAGACGCCCACCGTGCTGGCCCACCTGCGCCGCACGGCGGCCGACGGCCCGGCCCTGGTGGTGTCCCCGCCGGCCGTGGTCGGCAACTGGGCGGCCGAGTCGCAGCGGTTCACGCCCGACCTCCGGGTCCTGGTGCACCACGGCGCCACCCGGGCGTCGGGGGCCCGGCTCCGGCGCCAGGTCGAGCAGGCCGACGTGGTCATCACCACCTACGGCACCGCGGTGCGCGACATCGACGAGCTCGCCGACATGGGCTGGGACCACGTGGTCCTGGACGAGGCCCAGGCCATCAAGAACCCGGCGAACGAGACCGCCCAGCAGCTGCGCCGGCTCCCGGCGCGCATCAGGCTCGCCCTGACGGGGACGCCGGTCGAGAACGGCCTGGGCGACCTGTGGGCCATCCTCGACTTCGTCGATCCCGGCCTCGTGGGCGACCGGGCCGCGTTCGTCTCGCAGCTGGGAGGCGAGGGGGAGGCGGCGCTGCGCGCCCTCAACGGGCTCCTCGTGTTCCGCCGCACCAAGGCGGAGCCCGAGGTGGCGGCCGAGCTGCCCGACCGCATCGACGAGCTCGACCACTGCAGCATGACGGCCGAGCAGATCGGCCTCTACCAGGCCGTGCTCGACCGCCTGGTGGACGGCGGGGCGGAGGACGGCGCCGAGCACCGGCAGGGGGCGATCCTGGCCGCCATCACCGCCCTCAAGCAGATCTGCAACCACCCCGCCGCCTACGAGGACGACGGCCGCCCCCTCGGGGGCCGGTCGGGCAAGCTGGCCCGCCTCGAGGAGATCGTCGAGGCGGTGTTCGCCGCCGGCGAGCGGGTGCTGGTGTTCACCCACTTCGCCGAGTGGGGCAAGCGCCTGGCCGACCACCTCACCGAGGTGACGGGCGTTCCCGTCGCCTGCTACCACGGCGGCCTGGCCCGCGGTGCCCGCGACAGGCTCGTGGCCGACTTCCAGGGCACCCAAGGGCCCGGGGCGCTGGTGCTCTCGCTCAAGGCGGGGGGCACTGGCCTCAACCTCACGGCCGCCAGCCACGTCGTGCTGTACGACCGCTGGTGGAACCCCGCGGTGGAGGACCAGGCCCGCGACCGGGCGTGGCGCATCGGCCAGACCCGGACGGTGGTGTCCCACCGCCTCGTCTGCCCCGGCACCGTGGACGAGCGGGTGGAGGAGGTGGTGGCGGGCAAGCGCCACATCGCCGACCTGGTGCTGCCCCGGTCCAGCTCGCTGGCCGACCTCGACGGCGACCAGCTCCGGGTGGCCCTGGGCATCCGGCCCGACTCCCTGCTCACCGAGGAGGCCACGTGACCGACCAGCCGCAGAGGAAGCAGTCGTCCCGCCGCCGTCGGCGGCAGAACGCCAAGGCACGGCAGGCCAAGCCCGTCGACCTGTGGCGACCCGTCCCGCCGCTGCCCGAGGTGCAGCCCATCACGCCCGCCCGCGACCCCACCGCCCTGCTGCGCTCGCTGGGCGAGCCGCCGCCCCCCCTGCCCGGGGCCGCCGAGATCGCGGTGGCCCAGGTCGTCGACCGGGCGGCCGGCCTGGCGACGGCGCTGGCCGCCGCCGGAGGGCTGCTGGCGATGCCGGAGGACGAGCCCGACGAGGACGCCTGACGACGGGTCCTGGCGGCAGCGCGACCGCCGGTGTGGCCATCGCCGGTGATCGGACGCGGCGGCCGGGGCGGGATGTCAGACTGCGGCCGTGGCCGGACCCTTCGCCAGCTTCCAGGACGAGATCTACCTGGCGGGCACCACGGGTGTCCGGCCCCCGTTCACCACCGACCTGGCCGGGCTCGAGGCGGCCGCCCGCCAGGCGCTCGAGCCCCGGGCCTTCGGCTACGTCGCGGGAGGCGCGGGGTCGATGTCGACGGTGCGGGCCAACCGCGCCGCCTTCGAGCGCTGGCGCATCGTGCCCCGGATGCTGCGCGACGTCAGCCGGCGCGACCTGGCCACCACGGTGCTCGGCACCCCGATGCCGGCCCCGGTGCTGCTGGCCCCGGTGGGCGTGCAGACGATCGTCCACCCCGAGGGCGAGCTGGCGTCGGCCCGGGCGGCGGCGGCCCTGGGCCTGGTGTTCGTCCACTCCACGGCGGCGGCCCACTCCATCGAGGAGGTGGCCGAGGCGTCGGGGGACGGCCCCCGCTGGTACCAGCTCTACTGGCCCCGCGACAGGGCGGTGGCGGCGTCGCTGGTGAGCCGGGCGGAGGCGGCGGGCTACGCGGCGCTGGTCGTCACCGTGGACACGTTCGCCCTGGGGTGGCGGCCGGTCGACCTCGACGCCGCCTACCTGCCGTTCCTCGAGGGCGTGGGCATCGCCAACTACCTCAGCGACCCGGCCTTCAACCGGTCGCTGCCCCCCGGCGCCGGGGACGTCGACAAGGTCCTGCGCTGGGCCGGCATCTTCGGGGATCCCTCGCTCACCTGGGACGACCTCGCCTGGCTCCGCCGGCGCACCTCGCTTCCCCTGGTCGTCAAGGGCATCCTCCACCCCCAGGACGCCCGGGCCGCGGTGGCGGCCGGGGTCGACGGCATCGTGGTCTCCAACCACGGGGGGCGCCAGGTCGACGGCGCCCTCGCCTCGCTCGACGCCCTGCCCGCCGTCCTCGACGAGGTGGCCGGGGCGGTGCCGGTGGTCCTCGACTCGGGGGTGCGCACCGGGGCCGACGTCGTCAAGGCGATCTCCCTGGGCGCGGCGGCCGTGCTGTACGGCCGGCCCTACGTGTACGGGCTGGGGCTGGGCGGCCAGGAGGGGGTGGAGCAGGTCCTGCGGTGCCTCCTGGGCGAGCTGGATGCCACCATGGCCCTGTCCGGCCAGGCCACCCTCGCCGACCTCGGCGCCGACGTCCTCGTCCGGCCCTGAGCCGGGTCGGGCGATCCAGGACCGGTGACAACCCGGGGTTCTGCACTGTCTAGGGCTCGCGTATCGTGAGGGACCGCATGGACGGCGCGACGCCACCAACACGAGCGGACAGGCGGGCCGACCTGCCGGCCGGCGACGAGCCCACCCCGGCGATGTACCGGGCCATCGCCGAGACGGCGGTCAACCCCTTCGCCATCATCGACGACGAGGGCGTGTTCCGGTGGGTCGGCGAGTCCATCGGGGAGCTGCTGGGGTGGACGCCCGGCGAGCTGGTGGGCCGGTCGATGGAGGTGATCGTCGCCCCCCGCTCGCGTCCCGACGTGGGCAAGGCCTTCCTGGACCTCGTCAACCTGCCCCCGTGGAGCGACTACCCGTGCGGCGGCGTCGGCCAGCTGGTCGACCTGGTGTGCCGGGACGGCTCGGTGACGCCGTGCAACGTGATCGCCGCCACCCGCCAGCAGACGGGCCTGCCCTTCCACCTGGTGTTCGCCCGCCGCGCCGGGTTCGAGCTGGCGCTCGACAACGTCCTCGAGGCCATCGCCGGCCGGGCCGACATCCACGACGTGCTCGGCCACCTCGTCGTGTCCCTGCACCAGTCGATCCCCGGCTGCGTGGTGGTCATCGGCGAGGGCTGGCAGGACGGTCGCTTCGCCAGGACGGCCGGCGAGGGCGACGACCTCCTGGCCGAGGGACCCCGGTCGCCGTGGGCCCGGGCCATGGCCACCGGGGACGACGTCGTCGTGTCGTCGCTCGCCGACATGCCCAGACCGGCGGCGGAGGCCGCCCGGGCTCGGGGGCTGGTGTCGTGCTGGGTCCACCCGGTGGCCATGGCGGGCGACGACGCCCCCTCCGCCGCCCTGGTGCTCTGGCGGTCCTCCGACGCCGCCCCCAGCCGCTTCACCTGGACCGCCGTCCACCGGGCCGGCCGGCTGCTCCAGCTCTCCCTGCAGTGGGACCGCAGCCATCGCGCCCTGGCGTTCGCCGCCACCCACGACCCGCTCACCGGGCTGGCCAACCGCATGGCCTTCGTGACCCGCCTGGAGGAGGTGGCCAAGCAGTCGGGCGGCGAGGCGGCGATGCTCTTCATCGACCTCGACATGTTCAAGCCGGTCAACGACAGGTACGGCCACCTGGCGGGGGACCGCCTGCTCCAGGAGGTGGCTGACCGGCTCACCCGGATCCTGCGGCCCGGCGACCTCGTCGCCCGCTTCGGTGGCGACGAGTTCGCCGTCCTGTGCGAGCGCGTCAGCGACATGACCGACGTGCACGTGGTGGCGGGCCGCCTGCTGGAAGCCCTCTCGACGCCGTTCGTGCTCGACAGCGGCACGGTCGTGACCGTGACGTGCAGCGTCGGCATCACGACCTTGGGAGAGGGCGAGGCCCCGGAGGCCATCCTCGACCGGGCCGACCAGGCCATGCGCACGGCCAAGGCTCGAGGGCGGGCCCGGTGGGAGTGCCCGCCGGCGTCCTCGCCATCGGCCTAGGGCGCCCGCCGGCCCGCCGGCCCGCCGGCCCGCCGGCCCCTAGTGCGCCGGGGCGCCCGTGCCGCCCGGTGGGAGCTGCCGGCCGGCGGCTCCGGCCACCGCGGCGCGCAGCTGCCGGCCGACCTCGTCGGGAGGGCCGTCGCCCCCGACCACCACGAGCCGTCCCCGGCGGCGGTAGTGGTCGAGGAGGGGCCTGGTCTCCTCGCGGTAGACGCGGAGGCGCTTCTCCACGACCTCGGGGTCGGTGTCGTCCGCCCGCTCCGCGGCCTGGGCCCGGCGGGTGAGGCGTCGGCGGAGGACCGCCTCGTCCACGTCGAGGTGCGCGACCAGGTCGGGGGGCGCCAGGGGGGTGCTGCCGGCGTCGAGCGCCTCCGCCTGCGCCACCGTCCGGGGGAAGCCGTCGAGGACGTAGCCCGTGGCGTCGTCGCCCAGGGCGGCGGCCAGCACGGCCACCACCACGTCGTCGGGCACCAGCTCGCCCCGCTCGACGACCTCGGCGACCCGCCGGCCCAGGGAGCTGCCGCTCTCGGCCGCCTGGCGCAGCAGGTCGCCGGTGGCCAGGTAGGGCACGCCGAGGTGGGCGGCCAGCGCCGGTCCCTGCGTGCTCTTGCCCGATCCCGGGGCGCCGACCAGCACGACCCGCACGTGGTCAGCTCCCTGCGTAGCCGCGGGGGTTCCCCGACTGCCAACGCCAGTGGTCGGCGGCCATGGCGTCGAGGTCCCGGGTGGCCCGCCAGCCCAGCGCCCGCTCGGCCAGGGAGGGGTCGGCCCAGACGGCGGCCACGTCCCCGGGTCGGCGGTCGACCACCCGGTAGGGCAGGTCGCGGCCGACGGCCCGGGAGGCGGCCGCGATGACCTCGAGCACCGACGACCCCGTGCCGGTGCCGAGGTTGACCGCCGAGTAGCCCTTGGTGCGCTCCAGGGCGTCGAGGGCGGCCAGGTGGCCGAGCGCCAGGTCGACCACGTGGATGTAGTCCCGGATCCCCGTGCCGTCCCGGGTCGGGTAGTCGCCCCCGAACACCTGGACGAACGGGCGCTGCCCGGTGGCCACCTGCATGATGTAGGGCATGAGGTTGTTGGGCACCCCGGCCGGGTCCTCGCCGATGCGGCCGCTGGCGTGGGCGCCCACGGGGTTGAAGTACCGCAGCGCCAGGAGCTGCCAACGGTCGTCGCTGGCGGCCAGGTCGGCCAGCATGTCCTCGACCACCAGCTTGGTACGCCCGTAGGGGCTCGAGGCGTGGCGGGTGGCCGTCTCGTCGATGGGCACCCGCTCGGGATCGCCGTAGACCGTGCACGACGAGGAGAACACCAGGCGCCGCACCCCGGTGCCCGCCATGGCCCGCAGTAGCGACGCGGTGCCCGCCACGTTGACCGTGTAGTAGCGCAGCGGCTCCGCCACCGACTCGCCCACCGCCTTCAGGCCCGCGAGGTGCACCACGGCGTCGACCCCGTCGGCCAGCACCGCGGCCAGCGCCACGGTGTCGTTGACGTCGAGCCGGTGGCTGCGGAGCCGCCCCCCACCGGTGCCGGCCGCGAGCTCGCCCACCCGCTCCACGGCGACCGGGCTGCTGTTGGAGTGGTCGTCGACGACGACCACGTCCCAGCCGGCGCCGAGCAGCTCGACGGCGGTGTGGCTGCCGATGTAGCCGGCCCCGCCGGTGAGCAACACGGTCCCTGCCATCCGCACACCGTTGCACACGCGCCTAGGTTGCCGGGCATGGCCGACCGGTACGCCCAGGAGTTCCCCCACCTCTCCTTCGACCGCCCGGCCGAGGCCGTGCTGCGCATCACCCTGGAGGGCCCCGGGCTCAACGCCGTCGACCACGCCATGCACCGGGAGCTGGCCGACGTGTGGCGGACCGTCGACCGCGACCCCGACGTGGCGGTCGCCGTGCTCCAGGGGGCGGGGCGGGCCTTCTCGTCGGGCGGGAGCTTCGACATGCTCGAGGACCTGACGTCGGACCACGCCCTCCGCGCCCGCATCGTGGGCGAGGCCCGCGACCTGGTGTTCAACGTGATCGACTGCGGGAAGCCCATCGTGTCGGCGATGCACGGGCCGGCCGTGGGCGCCGGGCTGGTCGCCGGCCTGCTGGCGGACGTGTCGGTGGTGGGCCGCTCGACCCGGATCATCGACGGCCACACCCGGCTGGGCGTGACGGCCGGGGACCACGCCGCCATCTGCTGGCCGCTGCTCTGTGGGATGGCCAAGGCGAAGTACTACCTGCTCACGTGCGACACGCTCACCGGGGAGGAGGCGGAGCGCATCGGGTTGGTGTCGCTGTGCGTCGAGGACGACGCCGTGCACGACCGGGCCCTCGAGGTGGCAGTGTCCCTCAGCCGCGGTTCGGCCACGGCCCTCCGGTGGACCAAGCAGACCCTCAACAACTGGTACCGCGCCCAGTCGGCCATGCTCGACGCCTCGTTGGCCTACGAGTTCCTCGGCTTCGCCGGGCCGGACGCGCGGGAGGGCCTGGCGTCGCACCGCCAGCGGCGGGAGCCCCGGTTCGCCACGCCCCCCGCCGGTTGAGGCGCTCGCACCACTCGCCCCGGCCACCGGGGGGTGGTCGCGCCCTCCTGAGCCGACGCCGCCCGGTCTGGCAGGCTGGCTCGGGCTCGTCGACGCGGGGGAGCGATGACCGGCGACGGCCTCGGGCGCGACGTCCCCCGGGTGGCCCGGGCGAGTGGTGCGAGCGGGCGGGAGCCGGGTGCCGTGGCTTCGGGTGGCGGAGCGGGTAGGAACCATCCATGACAGATGCCGAGTACAACCCCGATCCCGACCAGAAGGGCGAGGAGCTCGACGAGGCGACCGGCGAGGAGTACCCGCCCGACCGCGCCCCCCGCCTGGAGGACACCGGCGGCCGCGTTCCCGAGGCGTGGGAGGCCGATGAGGTCCCGGTGGACGACGAGGTGGAGCTGGCGGGCGATCCCGACGTCGGTGCGGTGGACGACGAGGGCCAGCTGGTGGGCACCGACGTCCGGGACGACAGGACGGGCCCGCTCGACCCCAGCGACGAGTTCACCGGCGACGAGACCCTCCGTGACTACCCCACCGAGCGGACGCCCCGCCCCGCCGAGGAGGCGGCCCTCCACGTCGAGGACGACGACGACGTGGTGTGAGGGACGGCGGGCCGCGGGTGCAAGCCCGGGCCGGTCAGGCGTCGGCCAGGGGGGCGAGCGCCTCGGCGATGGGCCCCAGCACCGCCGGGTCGTACGGGGCGTGCAGGTAGACGATGGCCATGTCGAGGCCGCTGCCCACGTAGGCCTCGGCCTGGCCGGCGATGGCCGCCGGGTCGACGGGGCGGGAGGAGTCGACCCACAGGTGGCTGGACGTCATGATCTCGCCGGGGTCGCGCCCCAGGTCCGCACAGTGGGTGTGGAGCACGTCCCGCAGGCGGCGGAAGTCGTCGACCGAGCCGCCGATGAGGTTCCAGTGCTGCGCCACCCGGGCCACGGTCCGCAACGTCCGCTTCTGCCCGCTCCCGCCGATGCAGATGGGCGGGTGCGGCTGCTGCACCGCCTTGGGCTCGCAGTAGCCGCCGTCGATGCTGAAGTGCTCGCCCCGGTAGCTGAAGCAGGGCTGGGTGAGCAGGCCGACGATCACGTCGCACGCTTCGTCGAAGCGGTCCATGCGCTGCCGGAGCGGGAGCAGGTCGATGCCGTAGGCGCCGGCCTCGCTCTCGTTCCACCCCGCTCCCAGGCCCAGCTCGAGGCGGCCGCCGGCCACGATGTCCACGGCCGCCGCCATGTTGGCCAGCACGGCCGGGTGGCGGTAGGGCGTGCCGGTGACCATCACGCCCAGGCGGATGCGCGACGTGGCCTGGGCCAGGGCGGCGAGCGTCGTCCACCCCTCGAGGCAGGGCTGCGAGCGCTCGCCGTAGACCGGCTCGAAGTGGTCGAACGACCAGGCGGACTCGAAGAGCTCGATCTCGTCGGCGGCCCGCCACATGGCGAGCATCTCCTGCCAGGTCGTCTTCTCCGGGGCGGTCTTGACGGCGAAGCGCATGGCCCCATCCTGGCCCGCCGGACCGGGCCGTGCCCGCGGTCCCCCGGGCTCCTCACGGTCCCAGGGCGATGTCGGGCGGGGCGTCCCGGTAGGTGAACGCCCCGACCTGGACCACGTAGCCGGCGGCCTGGAGGGCGCTCACCGCCGCGTCGCGGTGGCGGTGGTCGAGCGTCTCGATGGTGACCTCGATCTCGGCCGACTTGGCCGACAGGTCGATGAACATCCTCTGGTGGAGGATCTCGACGATGTTGGCCCCCACGTCGCCCAGGATCGTGGTGATGGTGCCCAGGCTGCCGGGGACGTCGGGCACCTCGACGTGGAGCCGCGACAGGCGCCCGTGGCGGATGAGCCCCCTCATGACGACCGAGGCCAGCAGCCGGGGGTCGACGTTCCCGCCGGTGAGCACCACGCCCACGTGACCGCCGGCGAACAGCGACCGGTGCCCCACCAGGGCTGCCACCCCGGCGGCACCGGCCCCCTCGGTGACCACCTTCTCGATCTCGAGGAGCAGGTTCATCGCCTCCTCGATGTGCACCTCGTCGATGGTCACGACGTCGTCGACCAGGGCCTCGATGATGCGCCCGGTCAGCTCGCCCGGCCGGGGCACGGCGATGCCCTCGGCGATGGTGGGCCCGCCCACGGGCGACCTCGTGCCGTGGAGCCGGTCGGCCATCGCCGGGTAGCGGCCGGTCTGCACGCCTACCAGGCGGACGTCGGGCCGCACGTGGCGAGCGACGACGGCCATCCCCGCCAGCAGGCCCCCGCCCCCGACGGGCACGACGAGCGTGTCGATCTCCGGCCGGTCGGCCAGCATCTCCAGGGCGACGGTCCCCTGGCCGGCGATGACCGCCGGGTCGTCGTAGGGATGGATGTACGTGCGGCCCTCGTCGGCGGCCAGGCGGTCGGCCTCGGCGGCCGACTCGGCCAGGCCCTCGCCCCGCAGGACCACCGTGGCTCCCAGCTCGCGGGTGCGCTGCACCTTCACGAACGGCGTGCCGGTGGGCATGACGATGGTGGCGTCGACGCCGAGGCGGGCGGCGTGGTGGGCGACGGCCTGGGCGTGGTTGCCGGCCGACATGGCCACCACGCCCTTGGCCCGCTGCGAGTCGTCGAGCAGGAGCAGCTTGTTGAGGGCGCCGCGCTCCTTGAAGGCGGCGACGAACTGGAGGTTCTCGAACTTCACCACGACGTCGCACCCCAGCAGCCGAGACAGGGTGAGCGAGGGGGCGCTGGGGGTGTGCGCCACCGCTCCGGCGATGCGCCCGGCCGCGGCCACGACGTCGTCGTAGGTGACGGGCAGGTCGGTCGGGGGGAGCGGTGGGGGCGTCAAGGGGAGGAGCGCAGCGTGCGAACGGTGGTGGTGGCGTCGTCGAGCACCTGGGGCAGGGGCTCGACCCCGAGGCCGGGGCCGTCGGGCACGATCATCGTGCCACCTCGGGACGTGAACGGCGTGGTGAGGTCGGTGGCGAGGTAGCGCGACGACGGCCCGAGGTCGGGTGGGAGGTTGCACCCCGGCAGGGCTGCCACCGCCAGGTTCAGGGCCCGGCCCAGGCCGGTCTCCAGCATCCCGCCGCAGCGCAGGGCCACGCCGGCGTCCCGGCAGCGCTGGTGGATGCGACGGGTCTCGACGACGCCGCCCACCCTGCCCGCCTTGAGCGACACGGCGTCGCAGGCCCCCAGGGCCAGGGCCGAGTCGAGCTGGCCCAGCGACCCGACGGACTCGTCCAGGCACACCGGCCGGCCGATCCGCCGGGCCAGGCGGGCGTGGCCCACCAGGTCGTCGGGGGCGAACGGCTGCTCCAGGGCGACGAGGTCGATGTCGTCGGCGGCCAGCCGCCGCAGGACGTCGAGGTCGTCCCGGTCGTCGCTGCGGTAGCTGCCGTTGGCGTCGACCAGGAGCGCCACCTCGGGGCCGACCTCGGACCGCACCGCCCGCAGGGGTGCCAGGTCCCAGCCCGGCGCCACCTTGACCTTGAACGCCCGGTGGCCCTCGCCGTGCCAGTGCAGCACGACGTCGACCAGGTCGTCGACGGTGCGGGTGCGTCCGACGGCGATCCCCGTGGGCACCACCGGCCGGGTGGCGCCGAGGAAGGCCGCCATCGAGCGGCCCTCGGCCCGCAGGCCGGCGTCGAGGGTGGCGCACTCCAGGGCGGCCCGGGCCATCTGGTGCCCTCGCACCTGGCGCAGGGGCCGACCGTCCAGCAGCCGGGGGACCAGGTGGTGCTCCAGCACGTGGAGGGCCCCGGCGGCGTACTCGGGCCAGTAGGTCGGCTCCGGCTCGGCCACGCACTCGCCCCAGCCGTCGGGGCCGTCGTCGACGATCGCCCGCACGACCACCACGTCGCGGTGGCGCCGGGTACCGAGGGCGGTGGTGAACGGCTCGGCCAGGGGGAGGTGGACGAGGCGCAGCTCGATGCCGGCCAGCGCGACCTCCATGGCGACCTCCTGCACTCCCGGGCCCCGCCGTCGGGGCGGCACGATCCCATTGTCGCCGCCCGGTGCCGGCCCCGGCGGCACCGGGCGGCATCGGGCGGTCGGGCCGGGTCGACGGCGGTCGACGGCCCCGGACCGGTGCCGAGTCCTCACCCCCGTCGGTAGCCTGGTCGGGCCATGCCTCCGACCGCACTCGCCCTCAAGGCCAACGACCCCTGCTGGTGCGGGAGTGGCCGCAAGTTCAAGCGCTGCCACAAGCCCAGCACGGAGCACATCAGGCCCGGTCACGTCAGCCCGCTCCGCCCCGTGCCGGCGGAGATCCCCCGCCCCCCCTACGCCGCCACCGGGGTGCCCGTCCGCGTGCCGGGTCGCCACGTCCGGTCGCCCGAGGTCATCGAGCGCATGCGGGTGGCGGGCCGGGCCGCGGCGGAGGTCCTGCAGGCCGTGGGGTCGGCGGTGGCCCCCGGGGTGACCACCGACGAGCTCGACGCCCTGTGCCACGAGGAGTGCATCAAGCGTGGCGGCTACCCCAGCCCGCTGAACTACGGGGCGTTCCCCAAGTCGCTGTGCACCTCGGTCAACGAGGTCATCTGCCACGGCATCCCCGACGACCGCCCCCTGGTGGACGGCGACATCGTCAACCTCGACGTGACCATCTACCTCGACGGCGTGCACGGTGACACCAACGCCACCTTCCCGGTGGGCCGGGTCGACCCCGCCTCGGCCGAGCTCATCGCCGTCACCCGCGAGTGCCTGGCGCGGGGCATCGCCGCGGTGGCACCGGGCCGGCCGGTCCGCGCCATCGGCCGGGCCATCCAGTCCTACGCCGAGGGCCTGGGCTACGGGGTCGTGCGGGCCTTCGTGGGCCACGGCATCGCCGAGGAGTTCCACACCGACCTGCAGATCCCCCACTACGACGACCCCCGGGCGACGACTGTCATCGAGCCGGGGATGACCTTCACCATCGAGCCGATGATCACCCTGGGCGGTATCGACTGGGAGCTGTGGGACGACGGCTGGACGGTCACCACCAAGGACAAGTCCTGGACCGCGCAGTTCGAGCACACCCTCGTGGTCACCGACGGCGGCGCGGAGATCCTCACCCTCCCGTGACGTCCGGTCGCGCCGGCGGTCGACCAAGGACCCGGGGGGTCGGGGCTCCCGCGGAG
>DASUJB010000113.1:0-18938 GCA_036279475.1 Acidimicrobiales bacterium
CCGGGAGGCCTCCGCGATCCTCCGACCCCTGGGACGACCCCGTGCCCGACGAGGGGACGGCGTGGTGGGGCGACGGGGGACCGGCCGACGCCGGTCCTCCCCGGGGCGCACCGGAGGGGGGTCCTCCACCTGCCGTGGACCTCCCCGCGGTGGACCCCGAGACCGGCCTGTGGACGGTGAGGTTCCTGCGCGACCGCCTGTCGGCGGAGCGGGCACGCTGCCGCCGCACCGGCCGCCCCTGCTCGATGGTGCTGGTCCAGGTGCCCGACGGTCCGCTCGCCCAGCTGCCCTACCGGCGCCAGGTGACCCTGCTCCGGGAGCTGGGCTACCAGTTCGTGGCCGGCGGCGTGGTCGACCACCTCGTCCACGTGCCGGACCAGCAGCAGCACTGGTTCGCCGTCATCCTGCCCGACACCGACCGCTCCGGTGCCCAGGTCCTGGAGCGGCGGCTGCGCCTGGGCATCGGCGGCTACCTCGCCAGCCGTGGCCTGCGCCTGCGCGAGCTGGCCAGCGCCTCCCTCACCGCGCCCGACGACGACCCCGCCATGGAGCAGGTCTGGGAGGCGCTGGTCGGCCCGGAGGACGACGACGTCGAGGGCCCGCCGCGCTGGTGAGGAGGGATCCGTCGCCCGGTGAGGGTGGCGGGGACGGGCACCGGCCGTCGGGCCGGGGAGGGAGCGGGACGCGCTAGCCTCGGCGAATCACATCGGTGTCATTCGTCCACAGGCACCTGTGGACGACCTCGCCGGTGGGGCAGGTGACGAGGTTCCAGCGCACGGAGGGAGGCGGCCGGGGTGACGGGTCGAGGAAGCTTCACCCACCTCCACGTCCACACCGAGTACTCCATGCTCGACGGGGCGGCCCGCATCGGCGAGGTGGTGGGTGCCGCGGTGGCCGACGGCCAGCCGGCGATCGGCATCACCGACCACGGCAACATGTACGGCATCCTCGACTTCTACAAGGAGTGCCGTCGCCAGGGCGTGAAGCCCATCCTCGGCACCGAGGCCTACATGGCGCACGACTCGCGCCACGAGCGGCCCGCCCGGCGGGGGCGCATCGACGATTCGGGTGGCGACGCCGACGGTGGTCGCAAGCTCTACTACCACCTCACCCTGCTGGCCGAGAGCAACACCGGCTACCGCAACCTCATCCAGCTCGCCAGCCGAGCGTTCATGGAGGGCTACTACTACAAGCCCCGGGTCGACTGGGACACGCTGTCCGACCACGCCGAGGGGCTGATCGCCACCACGGGTTGCCTCGGGGGCCACGTCCTGCAGTCGCTCATGCGGGGCGACGTCGAGGGTGCCACCGCCAAGGCCGCCCGCCTGCAGGACATCTTCGGGAGGGACAACCTCTTCGTCGAGCTGCAGGACCACGGCATCCCCGAGCAGCGGCGGACCAACCCCCAGCTGCTCGACCTGGCCCGCCGCATCGGGGCGCCGCTGCTGGCAACCAACGACAGCCACTACGTGCACCGCGACGACGCCGTGGCCCACGACGCCCTGCTGTGCGTGCAGACGGGATCGCTGATGAGCGACCCCGACCGCTTCCGCTTCCACGGCGACGAGCACTACCTGAAGACGGCGGCCGAGATGCGCGAGCTGTTCGCCGAGGTGCCGGCGGCGTGCGACAACTCGCTGTGGATCGCCGAGCGCTGCCAGGTCGAGATCGACTTCGGCAAGCCCCAGCTGCCCAACTTCCCCCTGCCCGAGGGCTTCGCCACCGACGGCGACTACCTGTGCCACCTGACCTTCGAGGGAGCGAGGGATCGTTGGGGAGCGGACCTCCCCGAGGCGGTGGTCGAGCGCCTGGCCTACGAGCTCAAGGTCATCGGGGACATGGGCTTCAGCTCGTACTTCCTCATCGTGTGGGACCTCATCGCCCACGCCCGCCACTCCGGCATCCGCGTGGGGCCGGGCCGGGGCAGCGCCGCCGGCTGCGCGGTGGCGTACTGCCTGCGCATCACCGACCTCGACCCCATCCGCTACGACCTGCTGTTCGAGCGCTTCCTGAACCCGTCCCGCGTCTCCATGCCCGACATCGACATGGACTTCGACTCCCGCTACCGGGACGAGATGATCCGGTACGCAGCCGAGCGCTACGGCCGTGACCACGTGGCGCAGATCGTCACCTTCTCCACCATCAAGGCCCGGGCCGCGGTGCGCGACGCCGCCCGCGTGCTGGGTCACCCCTACAGCGTCGGGGACCGGGTGGCGAAGGCCATGCCGCCGCTGGTCATGGGGCGGGACACGCCCCTCTACGCCTGCCTCGAGCCCCACCCGAAGTACGACGACGGCTACAAGATGGCCGGCGAGCTGCGGGAGATGTACGAGGCGGACCCCGACACCCGCCAGGTCATCGACGTGGCCAAGGGGCTCGAGGGCCTGCGCCGCCAGGACGGCATCCACGCCGCCGCGGTGGTGATCACCAAGGAGCCGCTCACCGAGCACCTTCCCATCCAGCGCAAGCCGGAGAACGGCCAGACGCCGGAGCAGGCGCCCGTGGTCACCCAGTACGAGATGCACGGCGTCGAGGAGCTCGGGCTCCTCAAGATGGACTTCCTGGGCCTGCGCAACCTGGACGTCATCAGCGACGCCATCGACCTCGTCCGGGAGTCGCGTGGTGTCGAGCTCGACATCGACGACGTGCCCCTCGACGACGCGCCGACCTACGAGCTGCTGCGGCGGGGCGACACCGTCGGCGTCTTCCAGCTCGAGGGCGGGGCCATGCGAGCCCTCATCCGATCGCTGGCCCCCACCTGCTTCGAGGACGTGGCCGCCCTCGTGGCCCTGTACCGGCCGGGCCCCATGGCCGCCAACATGCACAACGACTACGCCGACCGCAAGAACGGCCGGAAGCCGGTCGAGTTCCTCCACCCCGACGCAGAGGAGGTCCTCGGCGACACGTACGGGCTGTGCCTGACCGGTGACACGATCGTGCACGACGCCCGGACCGGCCACCCGACCCGGCTCGACGAGGTCGACCCCGTGGCCGGCTTCTGGGTGGACGCGGTGGACGACGACGTGCGGCCGGTGGTGCGCCGGGTGACGCACCGGCTCGACAACGGTCGGCGGGACACGGTGAGGCTGCGGTTGGCCGACGGCCGGGAGCTCACCGGCACGCCCGACCACCCGGTGCTCACCGCCCGCGGATGGCGGCCGCTGGGGCGGCTCGGCGGTGCGGACCGGGTCGCCGTGCTCGTGGTCCCGGAGGCGGCGGGCGACGCCGGGGTGGACGTGCCCGGCCCGGCCACCGCCCCCGGCCCCCGACCCGGGCCGCCGGGGGCGGTCCCCGTGCCGGACGGCGCGCCGGGGCCGTCGGGCGTGGCCACCGCGACGGGCCGCGTCGGCCCCGGGGGCCCGCCGCAGGTGCGGTGGGTGGCGGTGGGCTCGGTGGCGCCAGCCGGCGTCCGGGACGTCTACGACATCACGGTGGACGAGGTCCACAACTTCGTCGCCAACGGCATGGTGGTGCACAACTGCATCTACCAGGAGAGCGTGATGCGCATCGCCCAGCGCTTCGCCGGCTACTCCCTGGCCGAGGCCGACAACCTCCGCAAGGCCTGCGGCAAGAAGGTCCGCGAGCTCATCGCCAAGGAGCGGGTGAAGTTCATCGAGGGCTGCGAGCACACGGGCTACGGCGCCGACCTGGGCAAGCAGTGGTTCGACATCATCGAGCCCTTCGCCGACGACGCCTTCAACCGCAGCCACGCCTTCGGCTACGGCTACGTCGCCTACCAGACGGCCGTCCTCAAGGCCAACTACCCGGCGGAGTACCTGGCTGCCCTGCTGACGTCGGTCAAGACGAACCTGGAGAAGGCCGCCGTCTACCTGGCCGAGTGCCGCACCATGGGCATCTCGGTGGTCGTCCCCGACGTCAACCGCTCCGACAGCGACTTCACCCCCGTCGTCGGGGCGGGGGACGGCGGGTCCCTCAGCATCCTCTTCGGGTTGTCGGCCGTGAGGAACGTGGGCGAGGGCCTGGTGGCGCTCATCGTCGCCGAGCGCGAGGCCAACGGTCCCTTCGCCGACTTCTACGACTTCTGCCAGCGGGTCGACACCCAGGTCCTCAACAAGCGCACGGTCGAGTCGCTCATCAAGGCAGGGTCCTTCGACTCCGTGGGCCACCCACGGAAGGGCCTCCTGGCGGTGTTCGAGCAGATCGTCGACCACACGGTGGCTCGCCGGCGCGAGCGCGACATGGGCATCATGACGCTCTTCGGCGGGGGCGACGGCGGTGGCCCCGGCGACGACTTCGAGCGCATCCCCGTCCCCGCCGTCGAGTTCGACAAGCGGGAGCGCCTGGCCTACGAGAAGGAGATGCTGGGCCTCTACGTCAGCGACCACCCGCTCCTGGGGGCCGAGGCGGCCCTGGCCCGGCGGTCGGACGGCTCGATCGACGAGCTCGACACCTTCGAGGACGGGGCCACCCGGTCGATCGGGGGGGTGGTCACCGCCCTGCAGCGGAAGTGGACCCGCAAGGGCGACCTGATGGCCATCTTCACCCTCGAGGACCTGCAGTCCTCGGTCGAGGTGATGGTGTTCCCCCGCACCATGCAGGAGCACGGGCACAAGCTGGCCGACGACGCCGTCGTGGTGGTCAAGGGCCGCGTCGACAAGCGTGACGACGCGCCCAAGGTCATCGCCCAGTCGATCGAGGTCGTCGAGGTGGGGGCGGGCGGGGCAGAGCCCCTGCGGGTCCGGGTCCCTCCCCAGCTGCTCTCGCCGTCCACGGTGGCGCACCTCAAGCAGATCCTCGCCGACCACCCGGGAGGCGCGCCCGTCCACCTCCAACTGGGCGAGCGGCAGGTCGTCCGCCTTCCCGAGCGATGGAACGTCGACACGTCCAACGGCCTGCTGGGTCAGCTGCGGGTCGTGTTCGGAGCCGCCGCCATCGTGGCATGAGGCGACCGCGCCACGCGCGTGGGGCGGTACCGGAGTTGCACGCGACGTGTGACTTGACTGGACTGGTGGTTCGTTGTCCGTCGCAGAACGGGGGCTTCGCAGGAGATGTCGATCGCTGTAGAGACCAAGGACTGCACGGCACTGAGCGACGCAGAGCTGGTCGAGATGGCTGATCTGTGCGCCGACGGCCTGCAACCACACGAGGTCGGCACCCTCTCGAAGCAGGCGGAGTCCTGGGTCCTCGTCACCCAGGTGCGCGAGAGCTCCAAGCTGAAGGCCTTCGCCTTCTGCACGCTCGAGCGCATCGGTGGAACCCCGTGCGTCCTCGTGGGGCTGGCCCAGGTGTGCCGGACCTCCCGCCGCGACGCGGTGCTGCGGGCGTTGGTGCAGGACCTGCTGCGGCGGGCCGTGCTCGCCTTCCCCGACGAGGACGTGCTGGTGGCCGCCCGCTTCGGCCAGCCGGGCGCCTTCGAGGCGTTCCGCTCGCTCCGTGACGTCGTCCCCCGTGCCGGTCACCGGGCCTCGGGCGAGGAGCGGGCCTGGGGCGGGCGCCTGGCCAAGCGCTACGGGATCGAGCCGCGGGCCTACGACCAGCGCGCCTTCGTGGCCCGGGGCGACGGCGGGGGCCCGGCCGCGGTGTTCGACCACGAGTCCCTCAGCCCCGACGACGTACCCGCCGAGGTGGCCGAGCGGTTCGAGGGCCTCCACACCCACAAGGGCGACAGCCTCGTGGCCTTCGGGTGGGCGATGGAGGAGGACCTGCGGAGGCTGTCCTGAGGGTGGGGCGCCCGGCGCCGTGCCGACGGGCCTGAGGTGGAGCTGCGCGCCGCCGTCCGCGCCCGTCGCATGGTGCGGTCCTTCGCCGATCGGCCGGTCGACCCGGCCCTCGTCGACGAGCTGATCGACCTGGCCCGCCGGGCGCCGTCGGCGGGCAACAGCCAGCCGTGGCAGTTCGTGGTGCTGGCAGGGGCCGAGACGTCGCGCCTGTGGGACGTGACCCTTCCGCCGGCCCGCCGGCCCGGGTTCCGTTGGGCCGGCCTCCTGGGTGCCCCGGTGGTGGTGGTGCCCGTGGTGGAGCCGGACGCCTACGTGCGGCGCTACGCGGAGCCGGACAAGGAGGCCACCGGCCTGGGGGCCGGTCCCGGGGCGTGGCCGGTGCCGTACTGGTGGGTCGACGGGGGGATGGCCGTGCACGGGCTGCTGCTGGCCGCCACCGACGCCGGCCTCGGCGCCCTGCTCTTCGGGCTGTTCGGGCACGAGCGGGCCGTGCTCGACGCCCTCGGGGTCCCCGCCGGTCACCGTGCCCTGGGGGCGGTGGCGCTGGGCTGGCCTGCCCGCGACGAGCCGGGGCGCTCGGCGGGCCGACCCCGGCCGCCGCTGGGCTCCGTGGTCCACCGGGGCCGATGGGGCTCCGGCGCCTGAGGGGCGGCCCGGGTGGGGGCGGTGCCGGGGGCGGCCCGGCGGCGGTGACCTGGGACCGCCTCGGGGGCCGACCGTGGCGGCCGGCGCTCGAGGGCGGGGCCGACCGGCTGACCGACGGGGGCGGCCGGCGCTGACCGCGGCCGGCAGCTCAGCGGTGGGCGAGCTGGTCGGCCAGCGTCCCGGCGTCGGTGGCCGGCAGGCGGCAGGCGTGGTCCCGGCACACGTAGGCGGCGCCGTCCTCGCGGGCCTCCCACAGCGGGGAGTCGTAGCGCTCACCCCACGCCAGCACGGCCCGGGGCCGGAAGGTGCCCTGAACCACGCGCACCAGGTCCGGGCGGTCACCCGCCACCACGACCTCGTCGATGCCGTGGACCGCCAGGTCGATGGCCGTCATGGCGTGGCCGAAGGCGGCGGGGTGCCGGGCGGCCAGCGGTCCCACGAGCCGGAGGATCCCCTCGGCGTGGTCGCGGTAGCGGGCCTCGCCGGTGAGGGCCCACAGCCGCAGCAGGGCGGCGGCCGCCGAGCTGTTGGCGCTGGGGGTGGCGTCGTCCATGACGTCCTTGCTCCGCGCCACCAGCTGCTCGGCGTCGCGTCCCGTGGTGAGGAGGCCACCGCGCTCGGCATCCCAGAACAGGTCGAGGAGGGCGTCGGCGGTGTCGGCGGCGGCCGTCACCCAGCGGGCCTCCCCGGTGGCCTCGGCCAGGCGGGTGAAGGCGTCGACGAGGGCGGCGTGGTCGGCGGCGTAGGCCAGGTGGCGCGCCCCGCCGTCGGCCTGCCACGACCGCCGCCATCGCCCGTCCCCGCCACGCAGGGCGCCCAGCAGGTGCTCGGCGTCGGCCACGGCGGCATCGAGCCAGTCCCGCCGCCCGGTGGCGGCCGCCGCCTCGGCCAGGGTCGAGAGCATCAGGGCGTTCCACTCCGTGAGGACCTTGTCGTCGAGCCCGGGCCGCACCCGGCGCTGGCGGGCGGCGAGCAGGCGGGCCCGCGCCTCCTCGATGCGGGGCGGGCGGAGCAGCTCACCCCGGTGGGCGAGCCGGTTGAGGATCGAGCGGCCCTCGAAGTTCCCTCCCGGGCTCACGCCCCACCACGCCATCGCCTCCCCGGCGAGGGCGGTGTCGCCGTCGAGGGCCTCGACGACCTGCTCGGGGGTCCACAGGTAGAACCGCCCCTCCTCGCCCTCGCTGTCGGCGTCCTCGGCCGAGGCCCAGCCGCCCTCCGGTCGGCCCAGGTCGCGCAGCACGTAGCCGACGGTCTCCTCGAGCACCTGCCGGTAGCGGTCGGCCCCGGTGACCTGCCAGGCGTGGAGGTACACCCGGGCCAGGAGCGCCTGGTCGTAGAGCATCTTCTCGAAGTGGGGCACCAGCCAGGCACCGTCGACCGAGTAGCGGGCGAAGCCGCCGCCCAGGTGGTCGTAGATGCCGCCCGAGGCCATGGCGTCGAGGCTGGCCTCCACCATCGTGGCCACGCCGGCGTCCGTCGCCCCGCCCGTGGCCAGCTGGCGCAGGAGGTGCTCGAGGCCCATGGCCTGGGGGAACTTGGGCGGTGGGCCGAACCCGCCACCCACGGCGTCGTAGCGGGCGGCCAGGTCGCGGACCGCGGCCTCGAGCGCATCGGCACCGGGCGGGGGGCCGGCCGCCTCCAGCAGGGCCGTGCGGCCCAGCGCGCCCGTGAGGTCCCCGGCCTGGGCCTCGACGTCGGCGCGGCGGGTGCGCCACAGCTCGGCCACGCGGCGGCACAGGTCGGGGAAGGCCACCATGCCGCCCCGGGACCGGCGGGGGAAGTAGGTGCCGCCGAAGAAGGGGCGGCCGTCCGGCGTGAGGAACAGGGTCATGGGCCAGCCACCGGTCCCGGTGACGGCCTGCACCGCCTCCATGTAGATGTCGTCGACGTCCGGTCGCTCCTCACGGTCGACCTTGACGTTCACGAACAGCTCGTTCATGAGGCTGGCGACGGCCTCGTCCTCGAAGGACTCGTGGGCCATGACGTGGCACCAGTGACAGGAGGAGTACCCCACCGACAGCAGGACGGGGCGGTCCGAGGCCCGGGCCTCGGCGAACGCCTCGTCGCCCCAGGGGTACCAGTCGACCGGGTTGTCGGCGTGCTGGCGCAGGTAGGGGCTGGTCTCGGCAGCCAGGCGGTTCATGGCCCCACCGTAGGAGCCGGCGGCCCGGAAGCGGCGGCCAGGGTGCGGGCCGGATCCGGCAGCACGCTGCCGGGGGAGGGGCGAGGGGGCCGGCGCCGTGGGCGCCGGGTGGGGCGACCGGTCGGGCGACCGGTTGGGCGGAGCCGGCGAGGGCCGTTAGCGTCGCCGGCCATGCAGATCAGCCTCGAGGGGAAGGCCGCGCTCGTCACCGGGGCGAGCCGCGGCATCGGCAAGGCGATCGCCGCCGCGTTCGCCGCAGCCGGAGCGGACGTGATGCTCTCGTCGCGCAAGCAGGAGGCCCTGGAGGAGGCGGCCGACGACATCGGCGCCACCCCCGGCCAGACCGCGGTCTTCGCCGCCAACGCCGGCGAGCCCGACCAGATCGCGGCGTGCGTGGCCGCCACCGTCGACCGCTTCGGCCGCCTCGACGTGCTCGTCAACAACGCGGCGACGAACCCGTACATGGGGCGCACCATCGAGATCGACCTCCCCCGCTTCGACAAGACGTGGCAGGTGAACTACCGGGGCCCCTTCGTGTGGGTGCAGGAGGCGTGGACCAGGTGGATGGCCGACCACGGCGGCTCGGTGCTCAACATCGCCTCGGTGGGTGGCCTGTCCGTGGAGACCAGCATCGGGCACTACAACGTGACCAAGGCCGCCCTCATCCACCTCACCCGCACCCTGGCCGCCGACCTGGCACCCGGGGTGCGGGTCAACGCCATCGCCCCCGGGCTGGTCAAGACGCGCTTCGCCCGGGCGCTGTGGGAGCCGGCCGAGGAGGCGATCGCCCGGCACACCCCCCTGGGCCGCCTGGGCGAGCCCGAGGACATCGCCAACGCCGCCCTGTTCCTCACCAGCGACCTCGCCTCGTGGATCACCGGCCAGACGCTGGTGGTCGACGGCGGGACGCTCTTGGGGCCGGCCGCGGGCTGAGCACGACCGCGCCCGCTCGGCTCAGCCGGTCAGCGAGGCGGCCAGGGCCCGGCGGGCGACCTTGCCGAGCCCGGTGCGCGGCAGGGCGGGCACGACGACCAGCCGGCGGGGCGCGGCGTAGGCGGGCAGCGCCGCCCGGACGACGGCACGGGCCTCCTCCAGCCGGGGCGGGTCCCCCGGACGGGCCGGCACCACCACCGCCACCACCGCCTGACCCCACTCGGGATCGGGGTGCCCCACCACGGCGACCTCGGCCACCGCGTCCCACCCCGCCAGCGCCCGCTCGACGGCCGCCGGCCACACCTTCTCGCCGCCCGTGACGATCACGTCGCCGATCCGCCCCTCGACGTGCAGCCGGCCGGTGGCCTCGTCCCAGCGGCCGGCGTCGCCGGTGGCGAGCCATCCGGCGCCGTCCCGGGGGTCGGTGCCGTCGCGGTAGCCGCGCAGCAGCATGGGGCCCCGGAGGTGGACCTGGCCGCCGGTGACCCGCACCTCCACCCCGTCGAGCGGCTCCCCGTCGTAGACCACGCCGCTGCCCGTCTCGGTCATGCCGTAGGTGGTGACGGCGTTGGGGGGCAGTCCGGCCGGCATGGCCGTCCCGCCCAGCACGACCGTGCGGAACAGCGAGGCGTCCACCCGCCGCAGGGCGGTGGGGACCAGGGCCACGAGGGTGGCGCCGCCGGTCCGGGCGGCGGCCTCCACGGCCCCGGCGTCGAACCCGTCGTGCACGGTCAGGGGCGTCCCGCCGAGGAGGGCCCGGGTCACCACCGCCAGGCCCCCCACGTGGGCCAGGGGCAGGCACGCCAGCCACCGGTCGACGGTCGGGTCGACGCCGAGGCGGGCCGAGGTGGCCCGGGCGGAGGCGGCCACCGCCTGGTGCGTGAGCACCACGGCCTTGGGCTCCCCGGTGGTGCCACTGGTGGCCACCACCAGGGCGTCCCCCTCCTCGACGGGCTCGTGGGGGCGGGCCGCGGCCAGCACGGTCCGCCGGGCGGGCGGGGGGAGCCGGGGGTCGAGGGGCAGCACGGCGTCGCCGGCGTCCCAGGCACGGCGGAGGGTGTCGACGAAGGCGTCGCCACCCCGGGCCTCGACGACCCTCAGGCGGCGCACCGGGCATCCACGGCGGTCGGGCGGCGCACGGGGCCACCGTAACGGGGGCGCCGCGGGGGGCGGTGGCCTGCTGCGCCCTCGGGGGTGGTGCCCTGCTGCCGCCGACCGGGCTCGCGGTCGCGGTGGAGGTGCGCCGGGTGGCCCCGCCGTGCCAACCTGCCGGCGTGGCCGAGCCGTCCGTGCCCGCGTCCCCCGCCGCTCCCCCCGCCGGTTGGCGCCTGTGGGTGGCGGGCGCCCGGCCCCGCACCCTGCCCACGGCGGGGGTGCCCGTGCTGGTGGGCACGGCGTGCGCCGTGGGGCGGGGCGACGTCGTCGCCTGGCGTGCGATCGCCGCCGGCGTGGTCGCCCTGGCCCTCCAGGTCGCCACCAACTACGCCAACGACTACAGCGACGGGGTGCGGGGGACCGACAGCGACGAGCTCCGGACGGGCCCGCTCCGCCTCGTCGGCTCGGGCGCCCGGCCACCGGGGGCGGTGAAGCGGGCGGCGCTGGCCTCCTTCGCGGTGGCCGGGGTGGCCGGGCTGGCCCTGGCCGTGGCCGTCGGCCCCGAGCTGCTGGTGGTGGGCGCCCTGGCCATGGCGGCGGGATGGTTCTACACGGGCGGCTCCCACCCCTACGGGTACCTGGGCCTGGGGGAGGCGTTCGTCTTCGCCTTCTTCGGCGTGGTGGCGACCGTCGGGTCGGCCTACGTCCAGGAGGAGGCCCTGTCGTGGCTGGCGGTGGGGGCCAGCGTGCCGGTGGGCTGCCTGGCCACCGCCCTGCTGGTCGTCAACAACCTGCGGGACATCCCCGGCGACGCCGCGTCGGGCAAGCGCACCCTGGCCGTGCGCCTGGGCGACGCCGGCACCCGGTGGCTGTACGTGGGGTTGCTGGGGGTGGCAGCGGTGGCGGTCCCCGCCGTGGCCGTCCTGGGCGACCGGCCGGCGGCGCTGCTCGCCCTGGCGGCCGTGCCCCTGGCCCGGCGCCCGGTGGCCTCCGTGCGCCGGGGGGCCCGCGGCCCGGCCCTCGTGCCCGTGCTGGGCCAGACCGGGCAGGTGCAGCTGGCGTTCGGATCGCTGCTGGCCGCCGGGCTGGCCCTGTCGGCCTGACGGTGCGGCGCTAGCGGGGCGCCCGCCGGTCCAGCCGGCCGAGCCAGCGCAGGACCAGGGCGGCGAAGCGGTGGGGCTGCTCGAGGTGGGCGCTGTGCCCCGCCCCGGTCACCACGGCCGAGGTGGCGTTGGGGCCGATGGCCGCCGCCGTCCGCCGGGCCAGCACGGCGTAGGGGGCGTCGTCGGCGCCCGCCACCGCCAGCACCGGCACGTCGATGCCGGCCAGGCGATGCCACAGCGGTACCTGGGCGCCCGTGCCGGCCAGCTCCAGGCTCGAGGCCAACCCCTCGGCGCTGTTGCGCAGCCGCTCGTGGACGAACCGCCCCTCGGGGGGGAGGCCGGCGAACATCGGCCGGGCCAGCCAGCGGTCCACGAAGGCGGGCACGCCCTCGGCCCGGATGCGGGCGGCCAGCGCCCGGTCGGCGCCGTGCCGCTCGGCGCGGGCGGCGTCGTCCTCGATGCCCGGCGTACCCCCCAGCAGCACGAGGCCGCGCACCACCTCGGGGGCCTCGGTGGCGACGTGGAGGGCCATGCGGGCGCCCATCGAGTAGCCGAGGTAGACCGCGGGCCCGCCGGTGGCGGCCATCCACCGCCCGGTGGTCGGCAGGTCGGCGGCCACCTCGCCCGACGCCCCGTGGCCCGGGGCGTCGAGGCGCAGGACCTCGTGGCCGCGCGCCAGGGCGGGGGCGAGCGGGCCCCAGCAGCGGGCGGTCTGGCCGAAGCCGTGCAGGAGCACGACCCGGGGCCCGGTCCCCTCGCGTTCGCCGTGGAGCAGCACCGCGGGCGATTCTTGTCCCTGCCATGACCTCCCCGCCCCCCACCGACGCCGACGACGTCGCCGGCGTGCAGGCGACCTTCGCCGCCACCCTGGTCGACGAGTGGTGCCGGGCCGGTGCCACCGACGCCGTGGTGTGCCCGGGCTCCCGCTCCACGCCCCTGGCCCTGGCCCTGGCCGACGCGGCGGCGGCGGGCCGCCTGCGCCTCCACGTCCACCACGACGAGCGCTCCGGTGCCTTCACCGCCCTGGGCCTGGGCCTGGCCACTGGCCGCCCCGCCGTGGTGCTCACCACCAGCGGCACGGCCGCCGCCGAGCTGCACCCTGCCGTCGTCGAGGCCGACCTGGCGGGGGTGCCCCTGCTGGTGTGCACCGGTGATCGACCGCCCGAGCTGCGCGACGTCGGGGCCCCGCAGGCCGTGGACCAGGTGCACCTGTACGGCCGGGCGGTCCGCTGGTACGGGGATCCCGGCATCCCCGACGCCGGCGGCCGCCCGCGGTGGCGGCCGCTGGCGGCGCGCGCCTATGCCGCGGCCCTGGCACCCCCCGGCCCCGTCCACCTGAACCTGCCGTTCCGTGAACCGCTGGTGGGGACGCCCGGGCCCCTGCCCCCGGCCCGTGGCGGCGCGTGGGTGGGCACGGTGGCGGCCGCCCGCGGACCGTCCCCCGACCTGGCCGCCCTGGCCGGCCGGCTCGCCGGGCGGCGCGGCCTGGTGGTGGCGGGCGCCGCCGCCGTCGACGGGGCCGCCGTGCACGCCGCCGCCGCCGCCCTGGGCTGGCCGCTGGTGGCCGAGCCCCGCTCGCCGGCCTGGGGCCCGGCACCGACCCTCGTTCCCCACCTGGACGCCGTCCTCCGCTCGGCCCGGGCCCGGCGGGAGCTCCGCCCCGAGGTCGTGGTGCGGCTGGGGGCCGGCGGGTCGTCGCGGGTCGTCACCGAGTGGTTGGCCGCCGCCGGCGCCATCGAGGTGGTGGCCGGAGCCGTGGGCTGGTCGGATCCCGGCGGCGTGGTGGCCGCCGTGGTCGACGACGGCGCAGCCCTCGTGGCCGCCCTGGCCCGGGCCGCCGAGGGCGTGGCCCCGCCCGCCGGTTGGTGGCCCCGGTGGGAGGCCGCGGCCGGGGCGGCTGCCGACGCGGTGGCGGCCGCCCTCGACCCCCCGGCGGCCGGGGGCCAGCGGGCTGCGCCCAGCGGCGAGCCGGCCGCGGCCCGCGCCGCGGTGCGGGCGACGCCGCCCGGGGGGACCGTGGTGGTGTCGTCGTCGATGCCCGTGCGCGACGTCGAGGGCTACGCTGCCCCCCGGGGCGACGTGAGGGTGGTGGCCAACCGGGGTGCCAACGGCATCGACGGCGTGGTGTCCACGGCCGTCGGCGTGGCGCTGGGCACCGGCCGCCCGGTCACCCTGCTGATCGGCGACCTGGCCTTCCTCCACGACGGCAACGGCCTGCTGGGCGTGGCCGGGCGGGGCGTCGACCTCGTGTGCGTGGTGGTCGACAACGACGGCGGGGGGATCTTCTCGTTCCTGGCGCAGGCCCGGGCCCTGGCGCCCGACCGCTTCGAGGTCCTGTTCGGCACGCCCCACGGGCTGGACCTGGTGGCCGTGGCCGCCGCTCACGGGGTCCCTGCCCGCCGCCTGGGGCCGGGCGACGACGTGGCCGGGGCGGTGGCGGCCGCCGCCGGGGCCGGAGGCGTGCACGTGCTCGTCGTGCCGACCGACCGGGAAGCCAACGTCGACGCCCACCGGGCCGTGGACGAGGCCGTCGCCGCCGCGGTGGAGGCCGCGCTGGCCGCGCTGGCCGTGGGCTCCCCGCCCGGGACCTGAGCCCGGTCAGGACGGCCGGGCCAGGGCGGCCAGGGCGGTGTGCACCAGGAGCCGCACGCCCACGGCCAGGGCGGCCTCGTCGATGTCGAAGTCGGGCTGGTGCAGGTCGCGGGGGGCGCCGGACGTCCCCGGCGGCCGCACGCCCAGGCGGGCGAGGGCACCCGGCACGGTCTCCGTGTACCAGGCGAAGTCCTCGCCGCCCAGGCTCTGCTCGGCGACGGCGGCGGCGGCGGGGCCGAGGCCCTCGACGACGGCCTCCCGCAGGACCTCGACGGCGGTCCCGTCGTTCACCAGTGGCGGCACCCCCTGCACGTAGCGCACGTCGACCGACGCCCCCGTCGGCCGGACGACGTCGGCGATCAGCCCGCTGACGACCCCCTCGGCCCCGTGCCACGCCTCGCGGCCCTGCATCCGGACGGTGCCGCGCAGCACCCCATGGCCGGGGATGGCGTTGGGTGCGGTCCCCGCCTCCACCGCCCCCCACACCAGGGACACGACGTGGCGGGGATCGGCACGGTGGGACAGCAACCCCGGCACCTCGGTGATGAGCCGGCCGAGGGCGTCGACCACGTCGACGGTCAGGTGCGGGCGGGCCGTGTGCCCGCCGGGCCCCGAGACGCGCACCTCGACCATGTCGCAGGCGGCCGTGATCGGGCCGGACCGGAGGCCGACGCGCCCACGGTCGAGGCGAGGGTCGCAGTGCAGGGCGAAGATGCGGGAGACGCCGGCCAGGGCGCCCCCGGCGATGGCGGCCAGGGCCCCGCCCGGCAGGGACTCCTCGGCCGGCTGGAACACGAGCCGTACCCGGCCGGGGAGCGGCGGGGCCGTGGCCAGCGCCCGGGCCACCCCCAGCAGCACGGCCGTGTGGGCATCGTGCCCGCAGGCGTGGCACACCCCGGGCACCGTCGACCGGTAGGGCACGTCCTTCACGTCGTCGAGGGGCAGGGCGTCGATGTCGGCCCGGAGGGCGACGGTCCGCTCACCCGACCCGACGTCGCACAGCAGCCCCGTCCCCCCGGGCAGCACGGTGGGCACCAGGCCGGCGGCGGCCAGCTCGCCCGCCAGGAAGGTGGTGGTCTCGTGCTCGTCGAAGCCCAGCTCCGGCCGGCTGTGCAGGTGTCGTCGCCAGGCCACGACGTCGGCCTCGTGGCGGTGGAGCCAGGCGTCGAGCCAGGGGGCGGCGGCCGCCGGCACGGGGACGGCCGACGTCACGCCAGGCCCGTTCGCATCTCGCCCACGAGGGCGTCGACGACGGCCCGCAGGTCGCCCCCGTGGGCCTCGGCCACCCGCCGCTGGCGCTGGTAGCTGGCGCCCCGCTCCAGCACCCGGCGGGCGAGGGACAGCTCCTCGATGCACCCGAGGCGCCGGGCGGTGGGCATGAGCTCCTCGACCAGCTCGTCCACCGCTGCCCGCACCGGGCGCACGGTGCCCCGGGCGTCCACCACGATCTCGGCGTCCAGGCCGTAGCGGGCAGCGCGCCACTTGTTCTCGCGCACGATCCACGCCCGGGGCTCGGGGAGCTGGTAGCCGCGGTCGATCTGGGTGTCCATCTGCTCGACCAGGCACTGGGCGATGGCGGCCACGGCGGTGACCTCGTCGAGGGTCGGCAGGCCGTCGCAGATCCGCAGCTCCACCGTGCCGAAGTTGGGGTGCGGGCGGATGTCCCACCAGACCTCCCGGATGGTCTGGATGGTCCGGGTGGAGATGAGCAGCTCCATGTAGCGCTCGAACTGGTCCCACCCGGAGAGCTGGTAGGGCAGCCCCGCGGTGGGGAGGCCCTCGAACACCTTGCTGCGGTAGGAGGCGAGGCCGGTGTCGCTGCCGATCCAGTAGGGGCTCGACGCCGACAGCGCCAGCAGGTGCGGCACGTAGGTGAGCAGGGCGTTGACCATGGGCATGACCTTGTCGGTCTCGCGCACGCCCACGTGCACGTGCACCCCGAAGATCTGGAGCTGCCGGGCCAGCCACTGGTTGCGCTCGACGAGGTCGTGGTAGCGCTCGTCGTCGGAGATGTCCTGGGTCTCCCAGTCGGTGAGCGGATGGCTGCCCGAGCACATGACGCCCAGGCCCCGCCGGCTGGCGGCGTCCTGCACCTGGGAGACGGTGTCGGCGAGGTCGGCCCGGGCCTCGGCCACCGTGGTGCACACGCCGGTGATGACCTCGACGCAGGACTGGAACAGCTCGTGCTTGGCCTTGGGGTGCTCACCGCCCCCGGGCGGTGCCATGTCGGCGAGGATGTCGTTCGAGGCCGACACCAGCTGGCGGGTGCCGAGGTCGACGATCTCGAGCTCCCATTCGACGCCGAGGCTCGGCCCGGCCGACGAGCTGAAGTCGATCTTCATGGCGCGGATCGTAGGGTCAGGGCCGGACCACGGCCGACAGCACCGCCTGGAGCTTCGCCCGCGTCTCGGCCAGCTCGTGGGCCGGGTCGCTGTCCGCCACGATGCCGTTCCCGGCCCACACCCGGGCCCGGGTCCCCTCGATCTCGGCGCAGCGCACCGACACGGCCCAGGTCCCGTTGCCGGCGGCATCCACCCACCCGGAGGCGCCGGCGTAGCGGCCGCGGTCGATCCCCTCGTGGGCGGCGATCCACGCCAGCGCGGCGTCACGGGGGCGGCCGGCCACCGCCGGGGTGGGGTGGAGGGCCGCCACCAGCTCCAGCACCGACGGGCGGGGCTGGCACAGCCGGCCCTCGACGCGGGTGGCCAGGTGCTGCACGTTGGCCACCGCCACCACCGACGGCTCGGCCTCGTAGTCGACGTAGGAGCACCAGCCGAGGAGGGCGTCGCGCACGACGTCGATGGTCACCTGGTGCTCGTGGCGGTAGGTGGGGGAGGCCAGCAGCGACGCCGCCAGGCGCTGGTCGGCGGCGGGGTCGCCGCCCCGGGGCGCGGTCCCCGCCATGGGGTGGGACCGCACGATGTCCCCGGACACGGCCACCAGCAGCTCGGGGCTGGCGGCCACGAACGGGCCGATGCCGACGACGTGGCAGCCGGGGTAGGCGGTCCGCAGGCGCCCGAGCACGGCAGTGCGGTCGAGGGGGTGGTCGGTCGCCACCTCGACGAGGCGGGAGAGGACCACCTTCTCGAAGGCGCCGCCCGCCGCTGCCGCGGTGGCGTCGCCCACCAGGTCGCACCACCACTCGGGGCTGTGGGCGGAGGTCACCGTGTAGCGCTGCGGCTCCCGTCGCCCTGCCCGGGGGCCGAGGAGGTCGGCGGCCGTGGGGGCATCGGGATCGGGGAGCGGCGCGGGGCCGGCGGGTCCGTCGTCGGCCACCACCGTGATCCAGCGGGTGCCGTCCTCGGCCCGGCCCACGACGACCTCGGGCACGACCAGGGTCGTCCCCGCCCCCGGGGCGAAGGGCAGGGCGCCGAAGGCCACCGGTCCGGTGCCGGGGACCCCCACGGCGTCGTCGGACGCCACGGCGGCCAGGGCGGCCGCCGCGTCGCGGGCTGCGGTGACCGGGTCACCCTCGGGCCAGGCCAGCACGGCGGCCGTGCCCCGACCGGCCAGGCCGACCCGTCCCCTCTCGAAGACGACCCCGTCGTCGCCGGCCACGGCCAGCAGGTCGACGTCGGCGTCGAGGTGTCGGGTCCGGGCCCGGAGGGTCACGGGGCGCCCGAGGTGCGGGTGGCGGTGACGAGCTGGGCGACGCCCCCCGACAGCAGGCGGCGCTCGACGGCGGTGAACCCCACCGCCCGGAGCTGGTCCAGCATCTCCTCGGTCCCCGGCAGGTAGGCGACCGAGCGGGGCAGGTAGCGGTAGGCGGAGGCGTCCGACAGCACCCGGCCGATGAGGGGCACGACCCTGCCGAAGTAGAGGCCGTGGCCCCACCGCACCACCGGGTTGGGCGGCGTGGCCACCTCGAGCAGGGCGATGCGCCCTCCGGGGCGCAGGACGCGGGCCAGCTCGGCGAAGAAGGGCGGGAGCTCGACCAGGTTCCGCAGGGCGAAGCCGCTGGTGGCGCCGTCGGCGGCCGCCGACCGCACCGGCAGGCGCAGGGCGTCCCCCTGCACGAGGGGGGCGTCGGTGCGGGCGGCGCCCAGCATCCCGAGGGACAGGTCGACGCCCACCGCCGACAGGCCGGCGGCGTCGAGCTCGCGGCACAGGTCGCCCGTCCCGCACGCCAGGTCGAGGACCACCGACCCCCGGCGCAGGGCCAGCGAGGCGACCGCCAACCGGCGCCAGCGGACGTCGAGCCCGAAGGTCATGACGCGGTTCACCAGGTCGTACCGGGGCGCCAGCGCGTCGAACATCCGACGTACCGCCGTGACCTTGTCGTCGCCCTGCGGCAACGTGTCCGGCATGGTGAACGGGGGCATCGGCGGCATGGTACGGGCGGGCGGGGGACTGCCCCCAACCCCGCCGGGCGCGCCTACGCTTCCCGTCCGTGAAGCCCCACTTCCGGCTGTTCGGCATCCCGGTGCGCGTGGAGCCCTTCTTCGTCGTGGTGGCCGCGCTGTTCGGGATCTCGCTGGAGCCGCTGTGGCTGGTGTTCGCCTGGGTGGTCGTGGTCTTCGTGGCGGTGCTGGTGCACGAGATGGGCCATGCCCTCGCCTACCGGGCGATGGGCCAGCGGTCGGCCATCGTCCTGCACGGCTTCGGCGGGTTCACGGTGCCGACGGGTGGGGGGCGCCGCGTGCTCTCCAAGCCCCGGTCCGTGGCGGTCAGCCTGGCCGGGTCCTTCGTGCAGCTCGCCCTGATCGGCGTGCCGGCCTGGCTGGTGTGGCGCACCGACGCCTACCT
>DASUJB010000114.1:0-8034 GCA_036279475.1 Acidimicrobiales bacterium
GACCGGCCGGTCGACGAGGCGCTGCTCGCACACCCGGCGCGAGCCGCCCGCGGCCCGCTCGGCCCGGCGTCGGCCGGTCGGGGCTGCGGGCAGGGCGCCTGCCCGCAGCTCGGCGACGGCCCGGCGCACGGCCGCGGGGGACAGGCCCACCTCCTGGGCGGCCTCCTCCAGCGCGGCCGGGTCGAGGCCCACCTCGGTGCGGGCCTCGACCGCGTCGATCTCGGCGGCTCGCCGCAGCACCCGTGCCACCTCGTCGCCGCTGAGGCGTGGCGGCCCTCCTGCCTGCGTCACGCCGCCATTGTGCCGCCGTCGCCCGGCGTCGGCAGCCCGGCGCCCGCCCGCGACCGGGTGTGCCGGGGGCATGCTGGCCGGCATGCGAGCGATGATCGTGACCGCCCTCGGGGGACCGGAGGTCCTGCAACCGGCCGACCTCCCCCGACCCGAGCCGCTGCCCACCGAGGTGCGGGTGCAGGTGGTGGCTGCCGGGGTGAACCCCGTGGACTGGAAGACGCGGCAGGGGGCCGGCATGGCGGACGTCGTGGGCCCGCCGCCCTTCGTGGTGGGATGGGACGTCGCCGGGGTCGTCGACGCCGTGGGCCACGGGGTGACCACCCTGGCGCCGGGGGACGAGGTCATGGGCATGCCGTGGTTCCCCCGGCAGGCCGCCGGCTACGCCGAGTACGTGACGGCGCCGTCCCGCCAGTTCGTGCGCAAGCCGGCCCGCCTGTCCTTCGAGCAGGCCGCGGGCCTGCCCCTGGCGGGCCTCACCGCCTGGCAGATCCTGGTCGACACGGCCGACGTGCGGCCCGGCCAGCGGGTCCTCGTCACCGCGGTGGCCGGGGGCGTGGGGCACCTCGCTGCCCAGGTGGCCAAGGCCCGGGGCGCCGTGGTGCTCGGCACGGCCCGGGCCGCCAAGCACGAGACGGTCCGGGCTCTGGGCGTGGACCAGCCGATCGATCACACGCGGGGCGGCGTCGCCGAGTCGGCGGGCCGGGTGGACGTGGTGGTCGACCTGGTGGGTGGCAGCCGCGAGCTGCTGCCGGCCCTGGTACCCGGCGGCCTGTTCGTGAACGTCCCCTCGGCGGCGCCGGGCGATGTGCTCGAGGCGGTGGCGGCCCGGGGGGCGCGGGCCACGCCCTTCCTCGTCGAGCCGGACCACCAGGGCCTGGCCGCCCTGGCCCGGCTGGTGGACGAGGGCGCCCTGACCGTCGAGGTGGCCCGCACCTTTCCCCTCGAGGCGGCGGCCGAGGCCCATCGGCTGGGCGAGGAGGGGCACACGACCGGCAAGCTCGTGCTCGAGGTGGCCGGTTGAGCCCCCCAGGCCGGGGCGGGACGGGGCACGCTGCCCCCGGCCCGGGGCGCGGCGCCCCCCGGCGGGCTCGGTAGCCTCGCCCGGGATGGCAGCACGGTCGGCGAGCGGGACGCCCGCGGGGGGTCCCGACCTGTTCGCGGCGGCCGCCGACGACCGCCTGGCGCGCCGGGCGCCGTTGGCCGCCCGCCTGCGCCCCCAGCGCCTGGACGACGTGGTGGGCCAGGACGACCTGGTGGGGCCGGGGCGCCCCCTCCGGGTGCTGGTCGAGTCCGACCGGCTGTCCTCGGCCATCCTCTGGGGGCCACCGGGGACGGGGAAGACCACGTTGGCCCAGGTGATCGCCCGGCATACCGCCAAGGCCTACGAGCAGCTCTCGGCGGTGTCGGCCACGGTGAAGGACGTCCGGGACGCCGTCGCCCGTGCCCGCCAACGGCTGGGCGAGCGGGACCAGGGCACCATCCTCTTCCTCGACGAGGTGCACCGGTTCAACAAGGCCCAGCAGGACGCCCTGCTGCCGTCGGTGGAGAGCGGCCTGCTGGTCCTAGTGGGTGCCACCACCGAGAACCCCTACTTCGAGGTCAACGCCCCGTTGCTGTCGCGGTCCACGCTGTTCCGCCTCCAGCCCCTCGGCCCCGCCGCGGTCGAGGGCCTGCTGCGCCGGGGCCTCGATGCCGAGGGGGCGGGCATCGAGGCGGCCGCCCTCGCCCACCTGGTGGACCGGGCCGGCGGCGACGGCCGCCACGCCCTCACCAGCCTCGAGGTGGCCGTGGCGCTCGCCCGCCAGCGCCGGGCCCCGACGGCACCGCTCACGGTGACGGTGGCCGACGCCGAGGCGGCGCTCGGCACCAAGCGGCAGCGCTACGGCCGCGACGACCACTACGACGTCATCTCGGCCTTCATCAAGAGCGTCCGGGGCTCCGATCCCCAGGCCGCCCTGCACTACCTGGCCCGCATGCTGGAGGCCGGCGAGGACGCCCGCTTCGTGGCCCGGCGGCTGGTGATCCTGGCCAGCGAGGACGTGGGCGAGGCCGACCCGCTCGGCCTCGTGGTGGCCACGGCAGCGGCCCACGCCGTCGAGCTCGTGGGGCTGCCGGAGGCGCAGCTCAACCTGGCTCAGGCGGTGGTCCACCTGGCCACCGCCCCCAAGTCGAACCGGGCGGCGGTGGGCATCTGGGAGGCCCGGGCCGACGTGTCCCGGGGGGTGGGGGGAGAGGTGCCGGCCCACCTGCGGGATGCCCACTACCGGGGGGCCGCGCCCCTCGGGCACGGGGTGGGCTACGACTATCCTCACGACGACCCGCGGGGGTGGGTGCCCCAGCAGTACCTGCCCGACGACGCGCACGGGGCCGTCTACTACCGGCCCTCGCCCCACGGTTACGAGCAGGAGATCGCCGACCGCATGCACCGACTCGCCGACGACCGGTCCGCTCCCGATCGGCCCGACGAGGGCGCGGATCGGTGGGGGGCCGACGGGCGATGAGCGCCACCGACCTCGCCGCCGTCATCGTCGCCACCTGCAGCGTGGCGGCCGTCGTGCTGCTGGCCGTGGCGGTGGTGGCCGTCGTCCGCACCTTGCGCCAGCTGCGGGAGGTCGCCACCGTGCTGCGCACCGAGGCCACGCCGCTGCTCGACGACGTGCGCGACACCGTCGAGGCCGCCAACTACGAGATCGTCCGCCTCGACGGCCTGGTGTCGACGGCCGAGTCGGTGACGGGCACCGTCGACTCGGCGTCGCGGCTGGCCTACATCGCCATGGCGAACCCCGTCATCAAGGGCGTGGCCTTCGCCAGCGGCACGGCCAGGGCGGCCCGGCGGCTGCGTGGTCGCAAGGCAGGGGAGTGATGGCCCGGCGCGCCCTGTGGTTCACGGCCGGGTTCGGCGGGGCGGTGTGGGCTCGACGGCAGCTGCGACGAGCCCTCCGCCGCTACGCGCCGGAGCACGTGCAGGCCGAGGTGGCCACCACGGTGCGGCGCCTCGGCACCGACGTGCGGGCCGCCGTCGGCGAGGGCCGCTCGGCCATGGCGAGCCGCGAGGCAGAGCTCCGGGCCGAGCTGCGTCCCGGTCCCGGTCCCGCCTGGCGCGGCGCCGACCCGCCAGTTCGCCGCTGACGGCGTCGCACCCCCCGGGTACGGTCGTCCGCGCCCGAGCGGGCGTGGGAGGCGGTGATGCCCTCCCTTCCCTCCCGGGGTGTCCTCGCACGACGAGCACCGCCCGGTCGAGCCCACCGCCCAGGCCGGCGGGAGGTCGACCAGGGGCGGTACCCCACGCCGAGGGACGAGGCATGACGACGACCCAACCACCTCCTGCCCACCAGGCTCTGCTCAGCGAGGTCATCCTCACCCACCTGGCGGGAGCCACCGTCCAGCTCGAGGACATGGCGACGGAGCGGTCGCCGGGGGACGCCATGGTCCGCATCGGCGACGACGTGGTCGGCGTCCGCCTGGTGGACGACGTGGCGACGTTGCGGCGGCTGCTGGCCGACGCCCACCGGCAGCTCACCCGCCTGGACCGGGCGCGGTCCCGATCGGCATCGTCGGAGGAAAGCGCAGGTCACCGGCCAGGTCCCCGTCCGCCGAGCCTCTAAGCTGCCAACACCTATGGCACCGCGCACCGCCTCCGAGCTGCGACGCGCCTGGACCGACTTCTTCGCCGCCAGGCAGCACACCATCGTCCCCTCGGCCAGCCTCGTGCCGACGCACCCGAGCGCGCCGATGTTCACGAACTCGGGGATGATGCAGTTCGTCCCCTACTTCCTGGGCGAGGAGGCCGTGCCCTACCAGCCCCCCCGGGCGGCGTCGGTCCAGCGCTGCGTGCGGGCGGGTGGCAAGCACAACGACCTCGACGCCATCGGGCGCTCGCCGCGCCACCTCAGCTTCTTCGAGATGCTGGGCAACTTCAGCTTCGGCGACTACTTCAAGGCCGACGCCATCGCCTGGGCGTGGGAGCTCCTCACCGAGGTGCTGGAGCTCGACGGCGATCGGCTCTGGGTGACCGTCCACGAGAGCGACGACGAGGCCGAGGAGATCTGGGCCGACGGTGTCGGTGTCCCCCGCCAGCGCATCCAGCGCCTGGGCAAGGACAACTTCTGGGAGATGGGCGAGACCGGGCCGTGCGGCCCGTCCTCGGAGATCTTCTGGGACCACGGCCCCGGCACCGGTCCCGCCGGTGGCCCCGCCCACCCGGCGGCCGAGGACCGCTACGTCGAGATCTGGAACCTGGTGTTCCCCCAGTACCTCCGGGGGGCGGACGGAACGCTCGCCGACCTGCCCAGGAGGGGCATCGACACCGGCGCCGGCCTCGAGCGCATGCTGGCGGTGCTGGCCGGGAGCCCCAGCCTGTACGTGGCCGACACGCTGGCGGCACTGGTCGAGGAGGCGCAGTCGGTCACGGGCCATCCCCTGGGCCGGTCCGACCTGGGCGACATCGCCCTGCGCCTCATGGCCGACCACGCCCGCACCATGACGTTCCTGGTGGCCGACGGCGTCGTCCCCTCCAACGAGGACCGTGGCTACGTGTTGCGCCGCATCATCCGCCGGGCCGTCCGCTTCGCCTACATGCTGGGCGTCGAGAGGCCGGTCCTGCCCACCATGGTGGAGCGCACCATCGACGTGATGGGCGACGCCTACCCCGAGGTCGTCGAGGGCCGCGACCTGGTCCTGCCGGTGATCAGCCGCGAGGAGGCGTCGTTCCGGCGCACGTTGGCCGCCGGCTCGCAGATCCTCGAGGCCCAGCTCGACCGCCTCCCTCCCGGGGCCGAGCTGCCGGGAGCGGTGGCGTTCCAGCTCCACGACACCTACGGCTTCCCCTTCGAGGTCACCCAGGAGACGGCCGACCTGCGGGGGGTCGCCGTCGACGTCGCCGGGTTCACCACGGCGATGGAGGAGCAGCGGGCCCGCGCCCGGGCCGCGGCCCGGGGCGGCGGCGTCGCCACCGGCGACGAGGCCACCGAGACCAAGCGCATCCTCGCCCAGCACGGCCCCACCCTCTTCACCGGCCGCGAGGAGGACGAGGCGCGAGCCACCATCGTCGGGATCGTGGGCGACGGGCTCTACCTCGACCGCACGCCGTTCTACGCCGAGTCGGGCGGCCAGGTGGGCGACACCGGCGAGATCGCCACGGACACCGGCGTCGTCGAGGTGGTCGACACGACGTACGCGCTGCCGGGCCTCCACCGGCACGCCTTCGTGGTGCGCCAGGGCACCGTCGAGGTGGGCCAGGAGGCGCACGCCCGCATCGACGTCGCTCGCCGCGCTGCCATCCGCCGCAACCACACCGGCACCCACGTGCTGCACTGGGCCCTGCGCCAGGTGCTGGGGCACCACGTCAAGCAGCAGGGCTCCCTGGTCGCCCCCGACCGGTTGCGGTTCGACTTCAGCCACTTCCAGCCGCTGACGGCCGCCCAGCTCCGCGACGTGGAGGACCTCGCCAACGCCGAGATCCTCGACAACGCCCCGGTGCACCACTTCGAGACCACCATGAACGCCGCCCGCGACCTGGGGGCCATCGCCTTCTTCGGCGACAAGTACGGCGAGGTCGTGCGGGTCCTGGAGGCGGGGCGCCACTCGGTCGAGCTGTGCGGTGGCACCCACGTGCGCCGGCTGGGCGACATCGGTCCCCTCAAGGTCGTGTCCGAGGGCTCGATCGGGTCGAACCTGCGCCGTCTCGAGGCCGTGACCGGGTTCGGTCCCGTCGAGCGGCTCCGTCAGGAGGAGGAGCTGGTGGCCCGGGCCGCCGAGGCCCTGGGGACCACGGCCGACGAGCTGCCGTCCGCCGCCGAGAAGGTCCGCAGCGAGCTCAAGGCCGCCCGCGACGAGATCCGGGAGCTGCGCCGGCGTGCGGCGGGGAGCCAGGCGGCCGAGCTGGCCGCCACCGCCGTCGAGGGTGTCGTCGTGGCCCGGGTGGACGGCACCACCCGCGACGAGCTGCGCGACCTGGTCGTCGCCGTCCGCCAGCAGCCCGGTGTCCGGGCCGCCGTCGTCGTCGGCGTGCCCGAGACCGGTGGCGTCGCCCTGGCCGCCGCCACCACCAGGGACAGCGGCCTCGACGCCCGCTCGCTCGTCGCCGACGCCGCCCGGTGCGTCGGCGGCGGCGGGGGGGGTCGCAACCCCGAGCTGGCGGTGGCGGGCGGCCGCGATCCGGCCCGGCTGGACGAGGCGCTCGACCGGGTGCGGGCCGCGGCGGGCATCGGCTGATGCGCCGCTCTCCCCGGCACGCCGCCTCGTGGAGGGGTCGCTCGTGACGAGGGCGGTGGCACTCGACCTCGGCAGCCGCCGCATCGGTGTGGCGCTGTCGGACAGCCGGGCCACGGTGGCGACCCCGTGGGGGACGATCCACCGGTCCGGCGACCGGGTGCGCGACCATGACGCCATCGCCGTGACCGTCTCCGACACCGAGGCGGGGGTCGTCGTGGTCGGCCTGCCGCTGTCGCTCGACGGGACCCAGGGCCCGGCGGCGCGAGCCGTCCTCGACGAGGTCGACGCCCTGTCCGCGGCGCTCCCTGCCGAGGTGGTGACGTGGGACGAGCGGCTCTCCACCGTCGAGGCGAGGCGGGCCATGCAGGCCATGGGGGTCCGCCGCGGGCGGCGCCGCCAGATCGTCGACCAGCTCGCTGCTACGGTGATCCTCCAGTCGTGGCTGGATGCTGGAGGGCCACGTCGATCGCAAGGTCCGCACAGGTCGCCGTGATCTCCGTGATCGCCACGACCGCCGCCGTCGTTCCCGGGCCCGACCCATGGGCGCTTGCCCGTGAGCGACCGTCGGTCCAGACGTAGGGACGGCCACGCTCATGTCGTTCTCCGAGCAAGACGAACACGGACGTCGGCGACGTCGCCGACGCGGGGACGACACCGCGGGGAGCGGGTTCGACGAGTTCTGGGCGCGGGAGAGCCAGGGCGGCGGCCGCGGCCGCCGACGTGGGGGTGGTCCGGTCCCCGGGCCCGATCCCGGTGACGTGAGCGATCTCACGGGTGGCCCGTCGCGGAACCCGGGGCCGGAGCCGGGACGGAGACCTCGGACGGCTCCTCCCGAGGCCGGGGCGGGTAGGGAGCGATCCGGGCGCTCGTGGGGCGAAGGGCGCTCGGAGGACGACCAGCGGTCCCTGTACCCCGGCCCTGGGTGGGTACCCGGTCCCGGGGAGGCGGGCGTGCCCCCGGGTGCGCTCGCCCCCGGGCCCCCGCGCCGGGCGACCCCGGGCCCGCCGGGAACGGGGACGCCCCCCCGGGCCGTGCCGCCACGGCGACCGGTGGGGGCCCAAGCCGCGATCGAGGAGCGGCGCGCCCGCCAGTCGGGCGAGCGACGGGCGCTGGAGGCACCCCCGGACGCCATGCCACCGCCGGCCGGCTACCGGACGTCGCGAGCCGCGGGGGCCGCCGGCGTCGTGGGCGCCGCCCCCGACGACCGCGGCCGGGAGCCGGCGCGGACGACACGGCGCTGGTCGCAGGCCGGTGGGGAGGACCACCGCCGGCACGGTGTCGGCCACTACGGCCGCGGCGAGCCCGGCGACCCCTACGACGACGGCTTCGACGACGGTCCCGGCGCCACCGGCTTCGACGACGGCTTCGACGACGGTCGCGGCGCCTCCGGCTTCGACGACGGTCGCGGCGCCGCCGGCTTCGGCACCGCCGGCTTCGACGATGACGACTTCGACGACGGCTTCGACGATGACGACTTCGATGACGGCTTCGACGATGACGATCTCGACGACGCCCGGCTCGGGCGCGGCG
>DASUJB010000115.1:0-4827 GCA_036279475.1 Acidimicrobiales bacterium
CCGCACGCGTCCCCGGCCGCCGGGGTGCGAGCCCCGACGGTCGGATCGGCGTTGCCATGGACGATCGCATCGACCACGGAACGCTCGGCCCCGGCACCGACCGTGCCGTCTTCGATGCGATCGCCGGGACCGTGACGGGTCCTCGTCGTCGACCCCCCACCACCGGCACGCCGACGAGGCGGGCCCGAGGCGAGGAGCACGTCCGAACGAGCGACCCCGTCCGGCCGGAGGACCGTACCGCCTCCGCCCACCCGCACGCTCATCCGAGGAGGACCCACCCCGGCTGGGGCCGGCGGCCCGGCACAGGCGGCCGCCGAGGCGGCGAGGTCCCCGGGGTTCGTGCGACGTCCCGCGGTGGGCACGTCGGCGAAGCGGAGCCCGGGGCCACGATCGAGCATCCGACGGCGGCCACGGCTCGAAGCCGCATTCGGTGGTCGCCACCCCGACCTAGCATGCTCTCGACGTGGACCAGGCCGCTCTCCGCCGGTTGCTCGACGCCGTGCAGGTCGGAGCGGTGACCCTCGACGACGCCGTCGAGCGCCTCCGACGCCTGCCCTACGCCGACCTGGGGTTCGCCCGCGTCGACCACCACCGGGCCCTGCGCCAGGGCATGGCCGAGGCCGTCTACGGGCCCGGGAAGACCCCCGAGCAGGCGGCGGCCATCGTGGCCGAGCTGCTGAGCTCCCCGGGCGACGGCCCCGTGCTGCTCACCCGGGCCGACGATGCCCAGGTGGCCACCGCCCTCGACCGGAACCCCCACGGGCACCGGACGGGCACCAGCCCCTCGACGGTGGCGTGGCGCATCGCCGCGCCCCGACCCGAGCGGGTGGTCGTGGCGACCGCCGGGACCGCGGACCTCCCCGTCGCCGACGAGTGCGGCGCCACCCTGGCCGCCCACGGCATCGAGCCGATCCGCCTCACCGACGTCGGCGTGGCCGGCCTCCACCGACTGCTGGCCTCGGCCGGCGTGCTCGCCGACGCCGACGCCGTCGTGGTCGTCGCCGGCATGGAGGGCGCCCTGGCCAGCATCGTCGGCGGCATCACCCCCGCCCCGGTGGTGGCCGTGCCCACCAGCGCCGGGTACGGCGCCAGCCTCGCCGGGGTCACCGCCCTGCTCGGCATGCTCTCGTCGTGTGCAGCGGGCCTGACGGTGGTCGGCATCGACAACGGGTTCGGTGCCGCCTCGGCCGTGCTCAGGATCCTCCGGTGAGCGGGCCGGCCGGACCCACCGTCGCCTGGTTCCACTGCTTCTCGGGCATCGCCGGGGACATGGCGCTCGGCGCCCTCGTCGACGCCGGGGCCGACCCTGGCCAGGTGCGCGGCCTCCTCGACCGCCTCGCCGTGCCGGGCTGGGAACTGCGGTTCGAGCCGGTGCTGCGGTGCGGCCTGGCCGCCACCCGCGCCCGCGTCGACGCCCCCGAGTCGGGGGTCGTGCGCACCGCCGCCGACATCACCGCGCTGGTGGAGGCCGCCCACCTGCCCGAGCGGCTCACCCGCCGTGCCGTGGCCACGTTCCGCGCCCTGGCGGAGGTCGAGGGCAGGCTCCACCGGCGGCCGCCCGAGAGCGTCCACCTCCACGAGGTGGGCGGCCTCGACGCCATCGTCGACGTGGTGGGGACGTGCGCCGCCCTCGAGGTGCTCGACGTCGACGAGGTGCGGTCCAGCCCGGTCGCCCAGGGCACCGGCGTGGTGAGCGCCGCTCACGGGCTCCTCCCCAACCCGGCGCCGGCGGTGGTCGGGTTGCTCGTCGGGGCGCCCACGCACGGCATCGACGTGCCGGTGGAGCTGACGACGCCCACCGGGGCTGCGCTCCTGGCTGCCACCGTGTCGGGCTGGGGGCCGCTGCCGCCGATGCGGGTCGAGGCCAGCGGGTTCGGGGCGGGCAGCCGCGAGCTCGACGGCCGGCCCAACGCCGTGCAGGTGGTCCTGGGCAGGGCGACGGTCACGGGCGCCGGCCCCGGTGACCAGGTGGGCGTGGCACCCGGCCAACCCGTGATGCTCCTGGAGGCCAACCTCGACGACACCACCGGCGAGGTGCTCGCCCGCACGGTGGCCCAGTTGCTCGCGGCGGGCGCCCACGACGCCTGGGTGACCCCGGTCGTGATGAAGAAGGGTCGACCGGCCCACGTGGTGAGCGCCCTGGCCGACGTGGCCCTGGCGGCCCGGGTGGGGGCGGTGCTGACGGCCGAGACGGGAACGCTCGGCCTGCGGAGCACCACGCTCGAGCGCTGGCCGCGCACCCGGCGGGTCGACACGGTCGAGGTCGCCGGCCTGCCGGTGCGGGTCAAGGTCGGGCCCGGACGGTACAAGGTGGAGCACGACGACGCCGCCCGGGTGGCCGACGAGCGGCGACTCCCGCTGCGGGAGGTGCTGGCCGAGGCCGAGGCCGAGGCCCGCCGGCGGGCGGGCGACGAGGACGGACCTCCCGCCCCCGGCTCCGTCCCTCGCTGAGCCCGTGCCCGGTCCGGGCGGGCCCGGTCCCGACGGGTCGACCGTCCCGCGCTGCGGCCCGGCGCACGTCGGGCGGCGGGTGCCGGCCGGCGTCAGGCCAGGGTGCCCCGAAGGACGCTGGTCCCCGAGTGCGTGGGGTCGCCGTCCGGCGGCTCGAGGGACACGTCGACGACGGGGAACCGGCCGGCGTCGACGCCCGAGGGGACGGCGTAGCGGCCGTCGGGCCGGGACGGGCCCAGCGAGACCATGCCCCGGACGTCCTCGTCGATCAGCCACACCTAGTAGAAGCCGTCGGGACCGGGGAGCCCCGCGGTCGACAGGTCGAGGCGGAGGCCGCCGTCGTCCTCGACGAGCTCGGCCCGGGTGGGAGCCGCGGTGCCGGTGGGCTCGCCGGGCAGCGGCTCGAGCTCCGCCGCCGCCACCACGAGCAACGCCGCCGCGGCCGCCAACGTCCACGGGCGCCGGCGTCCCGCCCCGGGTGCGGTGACCGCGGGGGTTCCCACGCCCTCGGCGGGACCGGTGGCGGGGCCCACGCGGCCCGTGGCCCGCCCCGACCGCGGGCCCCGGCGGCGCGGGGCCGACCGGTTCGAGGGACGGCCCGGCTCGCCGGTGGCGAGCGAGCGGCGCGCCCCCGGGTCGGGGGTCCCCGGCCCCCCGGGCCGGGCCTCGGGCGGCGAGCCCCCCGCCGTCGGCGCAGGACCGCCCGTCCGGGCGGGGCCCGCGGGGGCACCACCGCTCGATCCGGAGCGGTCGCCTCGCCGATCGATGCCGGCCCGGGTGGCGATGCCCTGCCACACCGCCGGCGGGGGCTCGTCCCGGACGAGGTCGTCGTCGCGCAGCGACCGGACGACCCGACCCAGGCGGGCCAGGTCGTCGTCGGCCGGGCGCGCCGCGCCCTCGCTGTCGCCCGCCGGAGCATCCGCCCGCAGGGCCGCGAGGTCGATCTCGTCCCGGGCGCCGGGCTCGGGGTCACGGGGCGGCATCGAGGCCCTCCAGGTACCGGCGCATGGCACCCAGCGACCGCCGGATCTGCGCCTTGACCGTGCCGAGCGGTCGCCCGGTCCTCCGACCGGCGATCTGCTCGTGGGTGAGGTCCGACCAGAACGCCAGCTCGACGACCTCACGTGCGTCGGGTCGCAGCCGGCGCAGGCACTCGCCCACCGCCAACCGCTCGGCGAGGTGGTCGACCTCGGCCGAGGACGGGGGCGGCCCGGCCAGCGCACCGGCCCGCTCGACGCGGGCGGCAGCGCGCTCGCGCCGGCGCAGGGCATCCACCGCCTTGTGGCGGGCGATGCCGATGAGCCAACCAGCGAGCGCCCCGCGGTCGGGGTCGAAGCGAGCCGCCGAGGACCAGGCCGCCAGGAACACGTCCTGGGTCAGCTCGTCGGCCAGGTCGTCGCCGGTCGCCCGGCGGGCGAACGTGTACACGATGCGCCCGTAGCGGCGGTAGGCGGCCTCGAGGCTCCCGTCCTCGCCGGCCCGGAAGGCCAGCTCGAGCTCGGCGTCCTCGGCGGTACGTGCGTCACCGGCGTCGTGGCGTCGTCGACCGTGCCCACGGCGTGACCCTAGTGCTCCGAGGTCCCGGGTTCCGAGGTCGTGCCATGCCCCTCGTTCGTCGCCGGTGCCCGGCGGGGATGCACGCGGCGCCTGGTCGGGTGGGGTGGGTGCATCCGGGAGGCAGCCAGCGGGCGAAGCACGGGCGACACCGCGCCCCGGCCCGGGGAGCGGCCCGACCACAGGAGCCAGCCACCATGCCACGCCCGATCGCCCTGCTCCTCGCCGCCCTGGCCACCGCCCTCGGCTTGGCCCTCACCGGCACCAGCCCCGCCGGTGCCCAACCCACCGCCCGCATCCACCTCCTCCACGGCATCCCCGACACCCCCGTCGACGTGGCCGCCAACGGCGAGACCCTCCTGCGCGACTTCTCCTTCGGGGACACCCAGGACCTCTCCGACCTCGCCGGGCAGACCCTCACGGGCCTCGAGGTCCGCGCCGCGGGCACCGACACCGTCGCCATCGACGCCGGCGACGTCGACCTCCCCTCCGAGGGCAACACCACCATCGTCGCCCACCTCGACCCCACCGGCACCCCCACCCTCACCGTGTTCCCCAACGACACCACCCCGCCCCCCGCCGGCCAGGGCCGCCTCGTGGTCCGCCACACCGCTGCCGCCCCTGCCGTGGACGTGCGGGCGAACGGCCAGGTTGCCCTGGCCAACCTGAGCAACCCCGACGAAGCCACCGCCGAGCTCCCCGCCGGCACCATCACCGCCGACGTCGTGCCCACCGGCACCACCGACCCCGTCGTGATCGGCCCCACCGACCTGCCCGTCACCGACGGCCAGACCCTCATCGTCTACGCCGCCGGCTCCCTCG
>DASUJB010000116.1:0-12933 GCA_036279475.1 Acidimicrobiales bacterium
AACGGCACTGGCGGTGACTGGCGGGTACGGACGGGCACTCGACGTACGGACTGACCAGGCTGTTCGCCGAAACCCGCTGGTCAGCGGACCCCCCTCTGATCAGCTTCCCAAGCTGACGATGCGGGTTCGGTCCCCGTCACCCGCTCCATCGAGAGGGCGCAGCCTGTCGACGTCCAGGCCGTCCTCGCGGCCCGAGGTCGCAAGGACCCGCGCTCGTGGTCCCAACCACCCGGCGGGCGTGCGACCTGCACGTAGCGGACCACCGCCCCATCCCAGCTCCGGCGCCGAGCAGGACGGCTCGGGCGCTCTGGTGCTCGCCCATCGAGACGAGCTCGCCGGCCCCACGAGCCATGGGGCGACCCACCGGGAGGAGGGCGACGATCGGCTCGTCACCGGCCTTCGCCGGGGGCCGGCGGGCGCCGCACCGCTCGCATCCTCGCCCGGATGGCCAGGCGCCAGCCTCGCCTCGGGGGATCGACGGCGAGCCCCAGATCCCGAAGCTCGGCACGCGAGCACGACAGCACCACCTGGTCGGGGTGGTGCACCACGACGAACCGGCCCGTGGGCCGCCAGGGCCCGAGCCAACGGACGTGGCGCTCGGACAGCACCAGGGGACCGGCGAAGCCGACGAGGTCGCACTCGGCCGGCGTCAGCCGGCGGAGGGGCACGAGCCGCTCCGGTGGCTGCAGCGACGTGCGGGACGGCCGCGGCGAGGGAGGCATGACCGGGGCCATCCTGGCACGCGTCTCCTCAACCGTCCTCGGCCACGCCACGCCCACGGCTGGCCGCCGACGCCAGCGATCCCAACCAGGCCACGGCGTCGGCGGGCGAGCAGGCGACCGGACCAGGAGGCGGGGGCGGCCGCCGCACCATCACCACAGGCACGCCCAGGGACCGTGCCGCCGCCAGCTTGGCCGCCGTCGCCTGGCCCCCACTGTTCTTGGTCACCAGCACCTCGATGCCATGGGAACGGAGCAGCTCGGCCTCGCCCTCCACCGTGTAGGGCCCCCGGTCGCGCAGGACCACGGCCCCGGGCCACGGCAGGTCGCCGGGCGGTTCGATGGCGCGGACGACGAAGTCGACGTCCCGGACGGGGGCGAAGCTCGCCAGGTCGAGGCGGCCCGTCGTGAGCAGGACCCGCCGGGGCGCCAGCGTCGCCAGCGCGGTGGCGGCACCGGCCAGCGTGTCGACCTCGATCCAGCGGTCGCCGTCCACCGGGGACCACGGCGGTCGCAGCAGGCGGAGGCGGGCCACCCCCACGTCGGCGGCCGCCCGTGCCGCGTGGTGCGGCATGAGGGCGGCGAAGGGGTGGGTGGCGTCGAGGACGGCGTCGGTGCCGTGGTCGCGGAGCCACGAGCGGAGGCCTTCGACACCGCCGAACCCACCCGTCCGGACGGGACACGGCAAGGGTGCGGGCCGGTGCGTGCGCCCGGCCAGCGACGCCACCGCCTCGACCCGATCGTCCCCTCCCAGCCGGGTGGCGACCGCGACCGCCTCGGCCGTTCCCGCCAGGAGCAGCACGCGGAGGCGACGCATCGCCCTGCAGGGTACGGAGCCGCCCGCCGGTCGGGCAGCTCCACGGTGGCGACGGCGCCGGCGTGGCGGACCGACGTCGACCGCACGTCCGGCGCGGCCGGTGCCGCAACCGTCCCGGCGGGCAGGGGCGGCCGCCGTCAACGACGCCGCAGGAGGTACGTGTCGAACATCCAGCCCCGGTGCTCCCGAGCCTCGGCCCGCACCCTGACGATCTCCCCCGACACCTCCGCCAGGGGGCCCGACACCAGGATCTCGCCCGGTGTCCCCAGGTACGCCCCCCAGAAGATCGTCACGCCCTGCGCCTCCACCGTCGTGAAGGCGCAACCGCCGTCGAGCACGACCACCACGTCGTCGACGCCCGAGGGCCAACCCTGGCGCAGTCGTCGCCCGGTGGTGACGTGGACCGGTGCCCCCACGGCGTGGAGGGCGATGCCGAACCGGGCCGCCAGGAGCTGGGGCGCGCTGATGCCGGGCACGACCGTCACGTCGAACGCCGGACCGCCCCGGTCGCGGAGCCGGTCGAGGATGCGCAGGGTGCTGTCGTACAGCGCCGGATCGCCCCAGACCAGGAAGGCGCCGGTCTCGCCGTCCGCCAGCGCCTCCACGAAGCCGGCGCAGACGTCGACCCGCTGGTCGTGCCAGGCCGCAACGTCGGCGTCGTAGGAGGAACGGCCCAGCACCCGTGGGGGATCGGTGGCCGCAACCACCCGGTGGCCCGGGGCACCGTGCCGGTCGAGGAGCTCCTGGCGCACCCTCGCCAGGTCAGCCCGGTCGTCACCCTTGTCGAGGGCGAAGACGACGTCGGCCCGGCCGATCGCCGTCGCCGCGTGGAACGTGAGGTGCTCGGGATCCCCGGGCCCGATGCCGACGACGAGGAGGTGGCGCACGGCGACGAGTCTGGCGCACGGCCGCCGCCCGCACCCGCCGGTCCCGCCCGACGCCACCGGCGCGGACCGCTAGCCTCGCGCCGATGGACGTGACCCGGACCGAGGCCTGGCACATCCGACCCAACGGACCGCTCGTGGGCGAGGTGGAGGTCAGCGGGTCCAAGAACGCGGTGACCAAGCACATGGTCGCGGCCATGCTGGGGACCGAGCCGAGCACGATCACCAACGCCCCCGACGTGGGTGACGTCGGCATCACCGCCGACATCCTCACCTCGCTCGGGGTCGGCGTCGAGGTGTCGGGCGACTGCATCACCATCGACCCGGTCGAGGCGCCGGGGGCCGACGTGCCCCTCGAGTTCACGGGGCTCAACCGCATCCCCATCCTCCTCCTCGGCCCCCTCCTCACCCGCAACCACGAGGCGTTCGTGCCCCTGGTCGGGGGCGACCGGATCGGCCGTCGCCCGGTGGACTTCCACATCGACGCCCTCGAGCGCATGGGGGCGCGGATCACCGTCTCGGACGAGGGCATCAACGCCCGTGCCGACCGGCTGCACGGTGCCCAGATCACGTTGCCCTATCCCAGCGTGGGGGCGACCGAGAGCGTCCTCCTCACCGCCGTCCTCGCCGACGGGCGCACCGTGCTGCGCAACGCCGCCGTCGAGCCCGAGGTCACCGAGCTCGCCCTCTTCCTCCAGCGCATGGGCGCCCGCATCGGCTTCAAGCCCGATCGTCGCATCGTCATCGAGGGCGTCGACAAGCTGCGGGGCGCGGCGGCCCGTCTGCAGGGCGACCGGCTCGAGGCGTTCTCGTACCTGGTGGCCGGCCTCATGACCGGCGGGCAGGTGCGGGTGGGCGGCTGCGCCCAGGACCGCATGGTCACCGCCATCGACACCCTGCAGAAGATGGGTGCCCGCTTCGAGATCACCGACGACTACATCCAGGCCAACGCCGACACGGGCCTGCGACCCGTCGCCGTGCAGACCGACACCCACCCCGGGTTCATGACCGACTGGCAGCCACCGCTGATCGTGCTCATGACCCAGGCGGCCGGCATGTCCGTGATCCACGAGACGGTGTACGAGGACCGGCTCGGCTACGTCGAGGCCCTCACCCAGATGGGCGGGGAGATCGAGCTGTTCGACACGTGCCTGGGCGGCCCTGCCTGCCGTTTCCACGACACCACGGCCAAGCACTCGGCCGTGGTGCGTGGCGTGTCGAAGCTGCGCGGTGCCGAGGTGACGATCCCGGACGTGCGTGCCGGGTTCTCCTCGGTCATCGCCGCCGCCGTCGCCGACGGGCCCTCCACCCTCCACGGGATCCACCACCTCGAGCGCGGCTACAACCGACCGTTCGAGACGCTCGAGTCGCTCGGCCTCATGCTCGAGCGGGTACCGACCGACCTCACCGACCCCGGGTGAGGCCGTCCCGTCGACCCACGCGTCGGCCGACGGGCCGTCGGCGCCGGCGGCCGGGGCCGGCGAGCAGCTCCCGGCCGTGGCCCGCCGGCGGGACCCTCAGCCGGTCACGAGGCTGGCCAGCGCCCACAGGGCCGCCACCGTCCCCAGGGCGATCATGACGAGGCTCCGCGACAGCGGGGCCCGGGCCAGCTCTCCCTCCTTCGGCGCCTCCGGGGGGCGGACGAGGGCGACGACGCTTCCCACCGCCATCGCCGCGCCGAGGGCCAGGACCAGGTAGGCCAGCAGGTCTTCGCCGAGGAACATCGACGTCAGCCTAGGGCGGCGCCACGGTGCCGCCCGCACCCGTGGCCCCACGGCGGGGGCCGTACCTGGTGACGTTCAGCGGCGCCTTCCATGGTGGCGGAGGCCGTCGAAGAGGAGCCTGCCGTCGCTGTGGCCGAAGGGGACGAGGTTGGCCACGGCGGCGGCGGCGTTGGCGACCGTCGCCGCGTCGGTCACGTCGGACGGGGCGCCGTCGGCCAACGTCGAGCCGACGGCCAGCAGCCCGAGGACGAGCAGCGCGCTCGCCGCCGGTCCCGCCAGCGCGACCGCCGCCCGGTCGAGGGGGCGGTCGCCCGGGCCCGAGTAGGCCGTCGTGCCGGTGAGGCCCCCGAGGAGGACCCACTCGACCCGGTACCCGAGGTCGTGGGCCGCCCACGCATGGCCCAGCTCGTGGACCAACGTCGACACCACGAGGACCGTCACCGCCGCCAGCGGCAACCACGCCCCGGCACCCGTCCCCACGACGCCGACCGCCAGGGCGGTCGTCACGAGCCCTGCCAGGCCGACGGTGACCCGGAGCCGGGTGCCGGCCAGCGGCACCGACCACCGGGGCGGGACGAGGGACCCGGTGCCCGAGGGCGCCCGAGGCGCCCCGGGGCCGGGAGGCGCCGGCACGGCCATGCGCCCAGGATGCCAGCAACCGTGGCTCGACGGTCCCCGACGGGGCACCGACCACGCGGCGACGACCACCCGCCGCCACCTTCCGACGGGGTCCGGGGGGTAGCGTCCCGACGATGTCGAGCCGGTCCCGCCTGGTCCTGCTGACCGGCCTGGTCGCGCTGGGCGCCGCCGTCTACGCCGTCGTCGCGCTCGTGCGCGAGGACGTCCCCGCCGCCGAGGCCGCGGCCGCCGCGTACCTCGCCGACTGGTCGGCGGGCGACTTCACGGCCCTCGAGGACAGGGTCGTGGACCCACCCCGGACGTTCGTCACCGACCACCGGGCTGTGGTCGACGATCTGGGGGTCACCGAGGCGACCTACGACCTGACCTCCGTCGATGTCGACGGCGACGTGGGCGTGGCCCGCTACACGGCCAGGCTGCGGCTCGACGGGATCGGCACGTGGCGTTGGGACGGTGCGCTGCGGCTGTCCCGCCAGCGCGGCACGTGGCGGACCTCGTGGTCGCCGTCGACCATCCACCCCGCACTCGGGCAAGGCCAGCACCTCGCCGTCAGCCGCGACGCTCCCGAGCGGGCACCGATCCTCGACCGTGCCGGTGAGCCGCTGTCGACCAGCCGACCCGCCCGGCTCATCGGCCTCGAGCCCCGGGCGATCACCGACCTCGACGCCGTCAAGGCCGCGTTCCGCGACCTGCTGGGCGTCGACCCTGTCCGCATCGACGAGGCCCTCGGTGCCCCGGGGGTCGAGCCGGACCACTTCGTCCCCGTCACCACCGTCGACCGTGCCCGCTACGACCGGGTGGCCCCGGTGATCCACCCGCTGCCGGGGACCCGGTTCCGCGACGTCGTCACCCGGGGCGGACCGACGCCCGACTTCGCCGCCCACGTGATCGGACGGTACGGCGAGATCACCGCCGAGCGCCTCGAGGAGCTGGGTTCGCCCTACCGCACCGGCGACCTCGTGGGGCTGACCGGGCTGGAGGGACGCTACGAGGAGCAGCTCGCCGGCACGCCGTCGTTCGTCGTGCAGGTGGTCGACGACGATGGCACCCCGGTACGGGACCTGGAGCGCTTCCGCGGGCGCGCACCCCGACCCCTGCGGACGACCCTCGACGCCAGGGTCCAGTCTGCCGTCGACGCCGCCCTGGGTACGACGGCCAGGGCGATGGCGGTGGTGGTCGTCGACTCGCGGAGCAACGTCCGGGCCGTGGCCTCCCGTCCGCTCGACCAGTACGACCGGGCGCTGTCCGGTCGGTACCCTCCCGGGTCCACCTTCAAGATCGTCACGACCGCCGCCCTGCTGGCACACGGTGTCCGGCCCGACACCCCGGTGGCGTGCCCGCCGACGGTGGACGCCGGCGGGCGGAGGTTCCGGAACTTCGAGCGGTCGAGCCTGGGGACGGTGCCCTTCGGACGCGCCTTCGCCGAGTCGTGCAACACGGCCTTCATCACCGCCACCGCCGCTGTGCCGGGCGAGCAGTTCGTGGCGACCGCCGAGAGGTTCGGGTTCAACGCCCGCTACACGGTGGGGCTCGACACGGCCGGCGCCAGCTTCCCTGCTCCCGCCGACGCCACCGAGCAGGCAGCCGCGGCCATCGGCCAGGGCCGCGTGGTCGCCAGCCCGCTGCACATGGCCACGGTGGGCGGCACGGTCATCGACGGCACCTGGGACCCACCCGTGCTGCTGCCCGACACCTCACCGGCCGACGTGGGGACCACGGCCCTGCCCGCGCGGACGGCCGAGGCCATCCGCACCCTCATGCGTCGGGTGGTGACCGAGGGCAGCGGCACCCGGGCCACGGTGCCGGGCGTCGACGTGGCCGGGAAGACGGGCACGGCCGAGTACGGCTCCGGCGACCCACCGGCCACCCATGCATGGTTCGTGGGCCTGTGGGGAGACCTGTCGGTGGCCGTGCTGGTCGAGGACGGCACGTCGGGCGGTGAGGTGGCCGCTCCCGTCGCCGGGCGGATCATCTCCCTCCTCCGCTGAGGCCCGCACCGCTCCGCGTCCAGCGGCATCGGCCGACCTCGGCGACCCACAGGTGACCTGCGCCGCCGGAGGCGAGGCTCCGGGGGCGGGACGACGCGACCGACCGGGCTGCGAGGACGGTCACTCCACCTTGGCCATGTTGGCGAAGCGGGTGAACTGCTCGAGGAAGGCCAGGCGGCAGACCCCGGTAGGACCGTTGCGGTGCTTGGCCACGATGATCTCGGCCTGGCCCCTGTCGGCCGAGTCGGGGTGGTAGACGTCGTCGCGGTAGATGAACATGACGACGTCGGCGTCCTGCTCGATGCTGCCGGACTCGCGGAGGTCGGCCAGCAGCGGACGCTTGTCGGCTCGCAGCTCGAGCTGGCGACTCAGCTGTGACAGCGCCACCACCGGCGTCTCCAGCTCACGGGCGAGGATCTTGAGTCCCCGGCTCATCTCGGCCACCTCGACCTGACGGTTCTCGGCCGTGCCCCGACCGGTCATGAGCTGCAGGTAGTCGACCACCACCATGCCGAGGTCACCGACCTGGCTCTTGAGCCGGCGGGCCTTGGCACGGACCTCCATCACGGTGAGGTTCGGGTTGTCGTCGATCCAGATGGGGGCGGCGGCCAGTCGGCCGATGGCCTGGCTGATCCGGCTCCAGTCGTCCTCGCTGAGCTGGCCACTGCGGACCCGCTTGGAGTCGATGCGGGCCTCCGCCGACAGGAGCCGTTGGGACAGCTCGAGGCTGCCCATCTCGAGGCTGAACAGCAGCACCGGCCTGTTGGCGTGCAACGCGGCGTGCGAGGCCATGCCCAGCGCGAAGGAGGTGTTGTGGACGAACACGTCGGCGGCCACGAAGTTGTGCGTCCCGGGGACGGTGAGGTCGTAGACCTGCACCTCGCCGGCATCGTCGACGGCCACGATCTCGTCCCACAGGACGGCGCCCTCCACCCGGAGGCGGGTGCCACCGTCGCCGGGGCGACGGCCGGGCCGGACCGCCGGACCGTCGTCGCCCGGTCCCCCACCACCGTCGGCCGCGACGCCCACCAGGGCGCCGGCGTCGCTCGCCTCGCGCACGGCCCGGGCATGGGCGACGACGGCACCGAGCGGCGCGTCGTGGCCCAGGAGGCCGATCTCGCCGGCGAGGAGGGAGAGGTTGTGGGACCCCTCCACCCGGAGCTCGTGCTCGACCCACGTCGCCTGGTCGACGGCCACGACGGTGGACTCGACCACGGCCACGACGCCGAAGCGCAGCAACAGGTGCTGGAGGTCGCCCGCCAGGCCGGCGCTCCGCACGGTCACGGCGACCCGACCGGGCTCGCCACCTTGGGGCCGCCAGACGGTGGCGCCGACGCCCAGGACTCGGTTGAGGAACTGGGCGAGGAGCTCGCGGGGGAGGCGGAACACCGCACCGGGAACCCGTCGAGCCGTCGGGTCGGCTGAGATCCGGTGGCGGGCGACGAGGCGGCGCACGGGCTCGTCGACGATGACGTCCCAGGTGTGGCCGCCATCGGGGAGCACCCGATCGGCCATCGTGACCCCGAAGCGGGCACCGTGCCGGGCGATGTCGCTCGCCACCTCGCGGTTGTCGGTCCACAGCTTGGGAGCGCCTTCACCCGCGCCAGGGGCCATGACGAGGTGGGCCAGCATGCCGAGCTCGTCGGCCGGGAGAGGAGACGACCCGAAGACGGGGACGACGGCGGGAACGCCCACCACCTGTCCCGGAGCGAGCTCGGCGAGGGGACGCCAACCCTGGGGCGTGAGGAACGGATGGCTGGCCGTGATCCTGATCTCCCGCCCCGTGCGGGTCCGGACCCGGTACACCTGCCTGGCCCCGTCGTCGACGAACGCCTCCGGGCTGACCACGTCGACCGACCGGTCGTCGGTCAAGGTGAGGACCGAGACACGCTGGCCGGCCCGACCGGCCCGGTGGAGCTGGGCGGCCGTCCGGAGGTCGCCAGTGGCCGGGTCGACGACGAGCGTGTCGAAGGCCACGCACTTCCCCATGGCGGGACGCGCTCCGACCACGACGAGGTTGCTGGGTTGCAGCCCCGACAGCAGGTCATCGAGGTCCACGTAACCGGTGGGCACCCCGGTGACGGCGTCGCCGCGGCCGTACAGCTGCTCGAGCCGGTCGAGGTTCAGGCCCAGCAGGTCCTCGATCTTCGAGGTGGTGTCGGTGACCCGCCGCTGGTTGACGTCGTAGACCATGGCCTCGGCACGGTCGAGGGCCTTGGTGACGTCCTCCGGCAGGCTGTAGCCCAGCTCGGCGATCTCCCCGGCCACACCGATGAGCCGCCGCAGGAGGGCATGCTCCTCGATGATGCGGGCGTAGCCCCCGGCACTGCTGGTGGCCGGGGTGGAGGCCATGATGTCGAGGAGCACCTGGTGGCCGCCCACCGTCTCGAGGAGGCCGTTGCGACGCAGCTCGTCGGCCACGGTGACGGCGTCGACCGGTTGGCCGCTGGCGTACAGCGCATGGACGGCATCGAAGATGTGCGAGTGCGCCGGCTTGTAGAAGTCGTCGGCACGTAGGACACCGGCGGCCGAGGCGATGGCCTCGGGCTCGAGCATCATCGCACCGAGGAGCGACTCCTCGGCATGGAGATCGTGGGGAGGGACGCGACGACCGCCGCGCCGCGCCGGGGGTTCCTCAGCCATCTGCTGTTCACCTTCTCAGGCTGGAGCTGTGAGGAGAAAGGGGAACAACCCTCGGGACGAACTGTGGATGACGAGGGGATCCTGGGGACAGAGGGCCAAGAACAGCACCATTTATGCGCTGTGCGCATCTAATTGGCCACTCAGCGGCGGATCTACACTGCCCTCACTGTGGACAGCATGTGGAACCTCTGAGGGGTGTGCACCCCGGCCCCTCGCCCCTCCCTCACCCGGCGACCACCTCGACCGTGACGGGGAACTCGACGTCGGCGTGGAGCTTCGCCGGCACCACGTGGGTGCCGAGCGACTTGACCGGTTCACCGAGCAACAGCTTCCGCCGGTCGATCCGAGCGCCCGTCTGCTCCTCGATGGCGGCGACGATGTCTGCCGCGGTGACCGACCCGAACAACCGGCCCTCGGCGCCCGCCCGCGCTGTCACGGTGATCACCTTGGGCACCAGGGCGGTGGCCAGAGCCTCGGCTGCCGAACGCTCGTTGGCATCCCGTAGGTCGCGGGCCCGCCGCATGCTGGCAGCCTGGGCGGTGGCACCGGCGGTCGCCTTCATGGCGAGCCCCTTGGGCACCAGGTAGTTGCGGGCGTAGCCGTCGGCGACGTCGAGGACGTCACCGCGCTTGCCCAGCCCCGGCACGTCGGCGCGAAGGATGACCTGCATCAGGCCGCACCTCCGTCGCCCGACCGGACGGGCTCGCTGCGGGCACCCGCCCCCGGGCTGTCGGCGCGGGGACCACGATCCTCACGGGGACCACGATCCTCACGGGGACCACGATCGTCCCGCCCACGGCGGTCACGATCACCGCGCCCACCGCGCTGCTGCGTGATGCGGGTGACATAGGGCAGCAGGGCCATCTCCCGGGCGTTCTTGATAGCTCGAGCGACGGCGGCCTGCTGCTGGGCGTTGTTCCCGGTGACCCGACGGGCCCGCACCTTGGACCGGTCGGACATGAACCGGCGCAAGAGGTTCACGTCCTTCCAATCGACGTACTCGACGCCCTCCGTGATGAGGATGCTCGTCTTCTTCTTCGCCCGGCGGGCGTTGTCCTTGTTCTTCGAGCGGGACTTTGTCGGCATCAGAAGGGCTCCTCGGCAGGGTCGTACGTGGTGGGCGGTTCGTTGGACACCGAGCGGCCGCCTCCACCGCCCCACCCGCTGTCGCCGCCCTCGCGGCGGTCGTTCTTGCTGATCTCTGCCGTTGCCCAACGGAGGCTGGGGCCGACCTCGTCGGCCACGACCTCGACCACGGAACGGCGCTCGCCGTCCTGCGTCTCCCACGAACGCTGGTCCAGGCGACCCGTCACCACGACTCGGGCCCCCTTCTCGAGCGACTCGCTGACGTTCTGGGCGAGGTCGCGCCAGCACGTGACGTTGAAGAACGACGTGCTCTCCTCCCACTGCTGGCTGTCACGGTTCTGCCAGCGGCGGTTGACCGCCACGCCGAAGGTGGTGACGGGTGCGCCGGCCGGGGTGAAGCGGAGCTCGGGGTCGCGGGTCAGGTTGCCCACGAGGGTGACGTTCGACGACATGGCTGCCTCCTAGCTGGCGGCCTGCTCGACCAGGCCACGGCGGGCGGCCTCGTGGTCTGGCAAGCGCACGACCTTGTGACGGACCGTCTCGTCGGCGAGTCGCAACGACCGCTCGAGGGTGTCGAGGTCGCTGCCTCCGACGAACTCGTAGACCACGTAGTAGCCCTCGAGCTTGTGGTCGATCTCGTAGGCGAAGCGCCGCCGACCCCAGCGATCCACCCGCTTGACGGTCGCGCCACGCTGCGAGAGCAGATCGGCGACACGGGTGACCGTGGCCTCGATCACCTCGTCGTCGAGCTCGGCGTCGATGATGACCATGAGTTCATAAGCTCGCATGCGAGCGCTCACTCCCTTCGGACCCGGGGGGACCGGGGCCCCGCTGTCACGGGGCAGGGCGGATGTGGACCGTGCGACTGTACCGGCCGGCGCCTGCGTTCTCACATCGGACATCGTGACGCGGGGGTGTGACGGTCGTGGAGCGGGACCAGCACCCGAGCCGGACAAGCGCCCGAGCACGACGGCGCCTCACGAGGGCGCGCAGACGCCACCCAGGCGCAAGCGGCTGCCGGGCCCCACCCCCAGCCTCCCCAGCTCACCACGAGGCACCTCCACGGCGAAGCGGTAGGTCCCGGGTGAGGGGTAGACCGGGCAGTCGGGCACGTCACCACAGGGCGACATGTCCGCGGATGCCACGAACCGGCCCTCGGCGTCGAAGAAGGCGATCGACAGCGGCATCGGCGTGTTGCGCATCCAGAAGCCACTGGCAGTGTCCCCGTCCCACACGAACACCATCCCGGCGTAGCCACCCAGGTCGGTCACCGCCATCAGGCCCCGGGCGCGGGTGCCCTCGCTCGCCGCCACCAGGAGGCAGCAGGCACGGACCCGGCCGTCGGCCGCCGTGACCGACGCGGCCACCTCGCCCGTCCCCGACAGGCCCCGGCGCGCCGTGGGCCCCGGTGGCCGGGACAGGCCGGCTCCCCGCGCCGCCGGCGCCGCACCGGAAGCCTCGGCCAGATCCTCCATGCCCATCCCACCCGAGGGCCCGGGGGACGCCGCGCCTCCCCCCGTCCCGGGCGTCACCGCCGTCTCCCCGTCGCCGCCGCAGGCCGTCGCCGCCGCCAGGACCAGCACGCCCGCCACGGAACCGGCCCGGAGCCCGCGACGACCGCGGTGGCGACCCTCGACCTCCGGTGGACGGGTACGCGACATGGCGCCATCCTCGCACCACGGCGTCACGGCACCACGGTCAGCCCTGGGGGCGGACCCCGTAGAGGCTGAGGCTGTCCGCCACGTCCGCCGGGAGGTGGTAGCTCTCGCTGTCGTCAGGGAACCGCCGGGCGCGCACGTCGGCGGCGAACGCCCGGAGGCCCGCCACCGACACGGCACCGACGTCCGCGTAGCGGCGCACGAACTTGGGGGCGATGCGCTCCTCGACGCCCAGCACGTCGTGGTAGACGAGCACCTGCCCGTCGGTGGCGGTACCAGCACCGATCCCGATGGTGGGCACGTCGATCGCCTCGGTGACGACGCGGGCCACCTCGCCGGGGAGGCCCTCGAGCACGACGGCGAAGCACCCGGCGGTGACCAGGGCCTTGGCGTCGTCACGGAGCGCCACGGCGGCGGAGTGCTGGCGACCCTGCACCTTGAAGCCGCCCATCACGTGGAGCGACTGGGGGGTGAGGCCGAGGTGGGCCATCACCGGGATCTCGGCGTCGAGGATGGCCTCCACCACGGGAAGGCGCTTCCGGCCGCCCTCGAGCTTGACCGCCTGGGCACCGGCGCGGACCAACGTGGCGGCGTTCTGGACGGCGTCCTCGGTGGAGGTGTGATAGCTCATCCACGGCATGTCCGCCACGACGAGGGGCGCGGGCCCCGTGGCGGTCGAAGCCGCCAGGCCACGGCAGACGGCCGCGGTGTGGTGGGCGATGTCGTCGACCGAGACCTGCAACGTGTCCTCGTAGCCGAGGACGACCATCGCCAC
>DASUJB010000117.1:0-8142 GCA_036279475.1 Acidimicrobiales bacterium
AGGAAGGCCTCCAGCCGCCCGGGCGGATCCAGGCGGTCGAGGTCAGGCCGAGGGAGTTGACGGCTCGGGGATGTCGGCGGCCGGCGTGCCGCTCGAACACCTGGCCGGCGTGCTGGGACACGACAGCACGCGCATGGCGGCGCTCGTCTACCGCCACGTGCTCGCCCCGACCGTCGAGGCTGGCGCCGCGCCGATGCCGGCGCCGCTGTCGGGTGACGCGGGGAAGCCGAACGGCGGGATTGGCTCACCAAACGGCTCCCTGGCCCGTCAGGCGCCGCCTCCATCGACCCCGAGCACCGTTGAGGCCCTGGACTTTCCTGGTGGAGACGATGGGACTCGAACCCACGACCCCCTGCTTGCAAAGCAGGTGCTCTAGCCGGCTGAGCTACGTCCCCGGGAAGCGGCCAGCGTACCGACCGGTGGGGTGAGCGTGAAGCGGCACGACGGTGTCGCGGCTGCCACGGCCGCCCCGCGCCCGGTCCGGCTGGCCGGGGGGTAGACCCTGCCGCGTAGCTTGGCTGCCGATGAGGGCGTCGTTGGTGGCACCAGCCGTTGCCGCCGTGCTGATGGCGTCCAGCGCGGCGCTGTGGATCGGCCAGGACGGGTCGGAGGGCCCGCCGGGGGGTCCGGTGGGTCCCGGCCTCCGGCCCCTCGCCGCCCCCGCGCCAGTCGTCGCCCCCCCGACCACCCGGCCTCGGCCACCCTCCTGCCGGGTGGCCGACGGGCCGGTCACCGGCGATCCCAACCTCGACTGGGCGACCATCGTGGTCGACACGGCCCGGGCCCTCCCCCTCGGCTTCGTCCCCCCGTCCCTGGTCGGGGTGGACCACGCCGGCTTCGACACGACCGACCTCGTGCGCCTCGAGGTGATCGCCGACCTCGGCGCCATGCGGTCGGCGGCCGCCGCCGCCGGCGCGCCGTTCGTCGTCGCCTCCGGGTACCGCAGCGGTGATTACCAGCGGGACCTCTTCGCCCGGCGCGTCGCCGAGGTGGGCCTGGCCGAGGCGTCGCTCCGCTCGGCCCGGCCGGGCCACAGCGAGCACCAGCTCGGCACGGCCGTCGACGTCCTCGACCCCGGATCGACCGAGCTCACCGCGGCGTTCGCCTTCACCCCGGCGGGCATCTGGGTGGCAGCCCACGCCCACGAGTTCGGGTTCGTGGTCAGCTACCCGGCGGGCAGCCGCGACCGCACCTGCTACGAGTTCGAGCCGTGGCACCTGAGGTACGTGGGGCGACCGGTCGCCGCCGCCATCCACCGGTCGCGCCTGACGCCACGGGAGTGGATGCTGACCCGCGCCGACGACCCCGCCTGACGCCGGTACCGTCGGCCCCGTGCCCCGCCGTCCCTCCGCACGGACCCTGGCCATGGGCCTGACCGTCGCCTTGGCGGCGGCGTGCGCCCAGCCGGCCGACGACCTCCTCGGCGGTTCCGGGACGTCGGCCGGCGGCGACCACGCCGGCACCGGGGGCGACGGTGGTGGCGGCACCCTCGACTGGTCGTCCTGCGGCCCGGCCGAGTGCGCCGGGCTCGACGTGCCGGTCGACCACGGCGACCCCGCCGGGCCCACCCTGCGGATCAGCGTCGCCCGCGTCCCGGCCACCGGCCACCGGATGGGGGCGCTGTTCGTCAACCCTGGCGGGCCCGGGGCCACGGCCAGCGACTTCGCCGTCACGATGGCGTCGCTGCTGCCGTCGAGCGTCACCGACCGGTTCGACGTCGTGGGGGTCGACCCCCGCGGCCTCGGTGCCTCGGACATCTCCTGTGGGGGCGACGTCAACGCCCTGTACGCGGTGGACTACTCGATCGACTCGCCGGCCGACACCACCGTCCTGCTCGACGTCAGCCGTGACTACGTCGACGGGTGCCGGCGCCGCGTCGGCGACCTCCTCCCCCACCTCGGCACCGAGGACGTGGCCCGCGACATCGACGCCGTCCGCGCCGCCATGGGCGACGAGCAGCTGAGCTACCTCGGCTTCAGCTACGGCACCGCCGTCGGCCAGGTGCTGGCCCAGGTCGCTCCCCGCCACGTACGGGCCATGGTCCTCGACGGCATCGTGGACCTCGGTCCGTCGGGCGTGGCGACGGCCGTGGCCCAGGCGGCCGGGTTCGAGGCCGCCCTGGCCTCCTTCGCCGCGGACTGCGACGGCGACCCGTCGTGCCCCCTCGCCCCCCACGCCATGGCCGCCGTCGAGCGCCTCCAGGCCCGGGTGGAGGCCCGGCCGATCGCCGGTGAGGAGGCCCGTGACCTCGGACCCGGCCGGCTCGCCACGGCCCTGGCCATGCCGCTCTACAGCCAGCAGCTCTGGCCCGACCTGGCCAGGGCGGTGGCCGACGCCCTCGACGGCGATCCGGCGGGGATGCTGGCCCTCGCCGACCAGTACCTCTCGACCGCCGACTTCGACGTCTACTTCGCCGCCAACTGCCTGGACTGGGAGTGGCCCGAGGAACCGCAGGAGGTGCTCCGGGCCGGCGCGGCCGCCGCCGACCGGTCGCCCCACTTCGGCGAGCCGATCGTCAACGACTACGTGCGGTGTGCCATGTGGCCCGTCGACGAGCGGCCGATCCCGGCCGTGACCGCCCCCCACGCGCCACCCGTGCTGGTGATCTCCACCACCAACGACCCTGCCACGCCCTACGAGGCGGGGGTCCGCGCCGCCCGGCGCCTGGCCCGGGGCATCCTCGTCACCTACGAGGGCGAAGGCCACACGGTGGTCGGGAACGGCGTCGCCTGCGTCGACGACCTCGTCGCCGACTACCTCGTCGACCTCGACGAGCCCGACGACGGCACCACCTGCTGACCGCTCGACCCCGGTGGGAGGTCACGTCTCGGGACGTCCGCAACCGGGCCAGCGAGTCGCCCTAGGAGGCCCGTCAGCCGGCGGTGCCCTCCGCCACCAGCCGCTCCAGCGTGAACTCCGGGTGCTCGCCCTCGATCCTGGCCAGCCAGTACGGGCTCTCGAACAGGGCGTAGAGGGTGCCGTCGGACCGGGCCAGGACCCGGACGCCCGGCATGCCCCGCAGGGCGGGGGCCGACGTGTCGTCGGTGCGGCGGGCCACCGTGTAGGGGGTGGGCGACAGCTCGGCGCTGGCACCGAACTCGTGCTCGAGCCGCCAGGACGCCACCTCGAGCTGCATCGGGCCCACGGCCGCGAAGACGGGAGCCTGGTCCCCCAGGTCGGCATCGCGCAGCACCTGGACCACGCCCTCCTCGTCGAGCTGGGCGACACCCTTGCGGAACTGCTTGTAGCGACCGGTGTCGAGCGACCGGGCGGTGACGAAGTGCTCGGGAGCGAACTGGGGCAACCGGGGGAACTCGACGGGGACGTCGACGTAGAGCGTGTCGCCCACCCGCACGTCGGTGGCGTTGACGAGGGCGACGATGTCGCCGGGATAGGCCTCGTCCAGGGTGGCGCGCTCCTGCCCGAACACCGAGTGGGCGTACTTGGTGGCGAAGGGCCGGCCCGTGGGCCCGTGGACGACGACCATGCCCCGTTCGAACCGACCGGAGCAGACCCGCACGAACGCCACCCGGTCGCGGTGGGACGGGTCCATGTTGGCCTGCACCTTGAACACGACCGCCGAGAACGGGTCGTCGAGCTTGCGGGCGGCGCCGTCCACGTCGAGCCGCGGCGAGGGCGCGGGGGCGAGGTCGACGATGCCGTCGAGGAGCAGGCCGACCCCGAAGTTGGTGATGGCCGAGCCAAAGAAGACCGGCGACTGCTCGCCGGCCAGGAACAGCTCCTCGTCGACCGGTCCGGCCACCTCGTCGAGCAGGCGCACCTCCTCCACCGCCGTCTCCCACGCCGCTCCCTCCTCGACGGCCGCCCGGTCCGGCTCGACCACCTCCTCGAGCGCCTCGGCCGATCCGTGGGCCGTGCGGGAGAAGCGCAGGTACCGCCGGCTCCGCCGGTCGACCAGACCGCGGAAGTCCCCGGCCCGGCCGACGGGCCACGTGGCCGGGACGGGCTGCAGGTCGAGGCGGGCCTCGATCTCGTCGAGCAGCTCGAGGGCGTCGCGACCGGGGCGGTCCCACTTGTTGACGAACGTCAGCAGGGGGACGTTGCGGGCCCGGCACACCTCGAAGAGCTTGAGGGTCTGCGCCTCGATGCCCTTGGCCCCGTCCAGCACCATCACCGCGGCGTCCACAGCGGCCAGGACCCGGTAGGTGTCCTCGGAGAAGTCCCGGTGTCCCGGCGTGTCCAGCAGGTTCAGGACGTCCCCCCCGTAGGGGAACTGCAGCACGGCGGACGTGATGGAGATGCCGCGCTTCTGCTCGAGCTCCATCCAGTCGGACCGGGCGCGGCGACGCTCACCCCGGGCCTTGACCTGCCCCGCCTCCTGCACGGCTCCGCCGTACAGCAGGAACTTCTCGGTGAGGGTGGTCTTGCCGGCGTCCGGATGGCTGATGATGGCGAACGTGCGGCGGCGCGCCGCGAGGTCGACGACGGTGGACATGCGACCGACCAGGCTACGGCCCCGCGGCCATGGTGGGCGCCCTGGTCTGCCTGGCTCAGGCGAACCGGGGTGGCACTCCGATCGCCTCGTAGGCGGCACGCACCAGGGCACTGCTGCGGGGATCACCGGCCAGGCCGGCCGCCATCCGGTTCATGACGTAGCCGAAGCCCAACCCGTTCTCGGGGTCGGCGAACCCGACGCTGCCGCCAGCACCGGTGTGCCCGAACGAGCGCGGGCCCCCGTAGGGCGAGACCGGCGACGACGTCATGAAGCCGAGGCCGAAGGTGCTGTCCACCAGCAGGGTGCGGTCGGTCCCGCTCGTCTGGGTGGTGGACACCGCCGCCACGTCCTCCGGCGCGAGCAGTGGTCCGCTGGACACGCCCTCGACGGCGCCGATGACGGCCGCGTACATGCGAGCCAGCGAGCGGGCGGTGGTCACGCCGTTGGCAGACGGCAGCTCGGCGGCGCGCACCTCGGGCCGGTTGAACACCCCGTCGCCGGCCAGGGGCAACGCCACCGAGGCCCCGAGGGCCCGGACGAGCATCGAGTCGGGACCGAGGACCCGCTCGAGCTCGGCGACCATGCCGGACCCAGCGGGACCCGCGGACGACGGCCGGTCCGCGCCCACCTCGGGCAGAGCGCGGTTGGTGAGCGGGGCCACGCGGCGCTGGTGCTCGGCTGGCAGCCCGATCCACAGGTCGAGGCCGAGGGGACCGGCGACCTCGTCGGCCAGGAACCGGCCGACGCTGCGACCGGCGGCACGGCGGATGACCTCGCCGACCAGCCAGCCGAAGGTCACGGCGTGGTAGCCGTGGGCCGTCCCCGGCTCCCACAGGGGAGCCATGGCCGCCAGGGCGTCGACGGCAGGGTCCCACGCCAGGAGGTCGTCGAGCCCGACCGGCGTGTCGATGTAGGGCAGGCCGGCCTTGTGGCAGAGCAACCACCGCACGGGGATCCCCGCCTTGCCACGGGCGGCGAACTCGGGCCAGAGCTCCGCCACCGGCGCGTCGACGTCGAGCACGCCTCGCCGGGCCAGCAGTGCCGCGCACAGGGCGGTGACCCCCTTGGTCGACGAGAAGACCAGTTGGAGGCTGTCCCGTTCGTAGGGCGCGCCGCTGGCCACGTCGGCGACGCCGCCCCACAGGTCGACGACGGTGCGACCGTCGACCACCAGGCAGAACGCCGCGCCGACCTCGCCGTGGCGCACGAAGTTGGCGGTGAACGCGGCACGCACGCCCTCGAACCCGGGAGCGGCGTGCCCGTGCACCGTCACCTCACCGTGACCGGGCACCTCCACCCGGTCGGACGTGTCCTCCATGTCCCCTCCCCGCGGGGCGCTCGCCCGAACCTGGCGCGACGGCCGTGACCCCCCGCCAGCCTGCCGAGCTCTCGCTGGTGGTGCAACGCTCCGGCCCGCACGGGCGGGCCGGCGCCGCCGCGGCTGGCTGCGAGCCCGGGGTCACGCCGGCGTTGCTCACCCCGTCGACCCCGCGTCAGCCGGGGACGGACGAGGACCCCGGACCGGCGCCGTCGATGCCGTCGCTCGGGCTGCCGACCCCCAGCGTGCGACCCAGGGCGTCCAGCTCCGCCGAGGTGCCCTCCTCGACGATCTCCGCCTGCGCGGCGTCGAGGACGGCCCGCTCGACCCGGTAGGCGACGAGCTGGCCCACGATGGCAGCCAGGGCCCGGATGGAGGCGGCCACCCGACCGGCGTGGGTGGCGCCGTCGGTCCCGCCCCGGGCGGCCCGCAGCCTGGTGCCGACCAGGGCCGACCACGCGGCCACGACGTCCCGACCGAGGGTGTCCGACGTCTCGAGCTGCCGGCGGGCGATGCGCATCAGGTCGTCGAGGGACAGGCCCACGCCGAGGAGGGCCAGGACGTTGCGGACGAAGCGCACGTCGGCGTCGGTGTAGCGGTCCCCGGCCGCCAGGCGGTGGGGGCGCAGCAGCCCCGACGCCTCGAGGGCCCGCAGCACCTCGACGGGGACCCCGCTCCGCTCGGCCACCTCGTGCAGGCGCAGCACCTCCTGGCCGTCGAGCACGGTCAGCCCTCCCTCGGGCCGGTCGTCGAGGGCCTCGGCGATCATGCGCAGGGAGAACCCGCGTTCCTTGAGCTGGCGGATGCGCAGCAGGCGCTCACGGTGGTGGGCGCCGTACCAGGCCACCCGACCCTCGTGGCGCGGCGGGGGGAGCAGGCCCTTCGACTGGTAGGAGCGGAGGAGCTGCACGCTGATGCCCACCTCGGCCGCCAGCTCGGCGGCCCGGAAGCGGGTGGCCGCCACCGCCGCCCGACCCGAGCTGTCGACCTGACCTGAGCTGTCGGACACGCCGTCCCTCCCGTGCCCCCTCGGGTGCGTCAGCCCGATGATGGCACCGATGGACCGGTCGCCGGCGTAGAAGGCTTCCACGGATCCATGTAACGATCGGAGCCGCGGCTGGTCTGAACACGTCGTGCCACGCCGCAGCCGCACCGCTGGAGGAGCCACATCGTGACCTTCGCCGTGATCTTCCCAGGTCAGGGCGCCGCCGTGCCCGGGGCCGGTGAACCGTGGGTGGGCCACGCCGCCTGGCAGGTCGTCCGCGAGGCCGAGGCGGCCACCGGCCGCCCCCTCGCCCGCCTGCTGCTCGACGCCGACGCCGACGAGCTGGCCACCACCGGAGCCAGCCAGATGGCGGTCCTCCTCAGCTCCCTCGTGGCGTGGCAGGCGTTGTCCGAGGCCCTACCCAGGGACCCCGCGGCCTTCGCCGGGCACTCCCTCGGGCAGGTCACCGCGCTCCTGGCCGCCGGTGCGGTCGCTCCCGCCGACGGCTACCGCCTCGCCGCCGCCCGGGCCGACGCCAGCCAGCGGTCGGCCGACGCCCGGCCCGGGCGCATGGTCGCCCTCATGGGAGCCGACCCCGAGACGGCGGCCGCCCTCTGTGCCGAGGGCGACGACGCCTGGGTGGCCAACGACAACGCCCCCGGCCAGGTCGTCGCGGCCGGCACGCCGGAGGGCGTCGACGCCCTGGCGGAGCGTGCCCGGGCCCGCGGGGTGCGCAAGGTCGTGCCGCTGGCCGTGGGCCACGCCTTCCACACGCCGCTGCTGGCCGACGCCGCGGCCGAGCTCGCCCCCGTCCTCGCCGCCACGGCGTTCCGGCGCCCGGTGGCCCCCATCGTCACCAACACCGACGCCGCGGTGGCCGACGACCCCTCGGCCTGGCCCGACCTGCTGGTGCGCCACCTGGTCGAGCCGGTCCGCTGGCGCGAGTCGCAGCTGGCCCTGGCGGCCAGCGGCGCCACCACCTTCCTCGAGGTCGGCCCGGGGCGGGTCCTGGCCGGGCTGGCCAAGCGCACCGTGCCCGACGTCGAGGTGGTGAACGTCGCCACGCCCGACGACGTGGGGGTGGCGGCCAGCTCCCTGGCCGGGAGCGAGCGATCCCCAGCCGGGCAGGTGGCCGGGGACCCGACGACCGCCGGAGCCGGGCGATGAGCGTGGCCGACGACCACTCCGACCTGTTCGTCCCTTGCGCCGAGGAGGTGCACGTGCCCGAGCGTCTCATCGCCGCCCCCGCGGCCGGCGTGTTCCGCACCGCGCCACCCGAGGTCGTCACCGCCGAGGGGGAGATCGTCCACGCCGGCCAGGTCGTCGGGTCCATCGAGGTCACCGGCGGCTCGGTGACCGTGACCAGCGCCCACACGGGGTTCC
>DASUJB010000118.1:0-4984 GCA_036279475.1 Acidimicrobiales bacterium
GACAGGACCCTCGCCTCGTCGTCGACGCCCTCCGGCACGCCAACGGCGGCGCCGCGCTGGAGCCAGGGGCGCGCCTCGTGATCGTGGCCCCGGGGGTGTGAGGCCGCGTGCCGGCCCCGGGCCCGGCGCGGGAGCGGTCGACCCCGTGGTCGGGCGCCGGCGGCGTTCCGCCGCCACGGTCCCCGGGTGGGCGTTCGCTATAGCGTGCTCGAATGCGTTGCGTCGGCTGCGGCCACCTCGACTCGAAGGTCGTCGACTCGCGCCAGTCCGAGGACGGTGGGGCGATCCGCCGCCGGCGGCAGTGCCTGGCGTGCGGCGAGCGCTTCACCACCTTCGAGCGCCCCGAGGTCACGGCCCTGGCGGTGATCAAGCGGTCGGGCCACCACGAGCCCTTCGACCGGGCCAAGGTCGTTGCCGGCATCCAGGCGGCCCTCAAGGCCCGCTCGGTGGCCCAGGGCGAAGCGGAGGCGCTGGCCCTCGCGGTCGAGGAGGAGATGCGGTTGCTGCCCAGCGCCGACGTGACCAGCGAGCGCATCGGCCGGGCCGTGCTCGAAGGCCTCCGCGAGCTCGACCTCATCGCGGCGGTGCGGTTCGCCTCCGTCTACAAAGGGTTCGATGACCTGGCTGACTTCGAGCGCGAGCTCACGCTCCTCACCAAGCGGACGGCTCCGAAGCCCCACTGACGCGAGCGCGGACGTAGCGCAGGAGGAGGTGGCCGTCGGCCTCGACGACCCGGGCCAGGTCCAGGCGGTGGGGGGCGTGGAGGGCGGCGCCCGACGCGATGCGGGGCCCGGCCCCGGCCGCCAGCAGCGGTGCCACGGTCAGGCACAGCTCGTCGATCAGGTCGGAGGCGACCAGCTGGCCGATGGTGCGGGGGCCGCCCTCGCACAGCACCACCGAGGCGCCCAAGCCCGTGCGCAGGAGGCCCAACGCACGACGCCAGTCGATGCGGTCGTCCCCCACCACGTGGACGTCGGCCACCGTGGCCAGGGCACGCCGCCGGTCGGGATCGGCCGTCGCCACGGTCAGCACCACGGGCCGGGCCCCGGGGGCGGCCTCGGCGAACAGGCGTGCGTGCGGATCGGGGGCCAGGGAGGCGGTCGCAACCACGATGCGGGGCGTCGGTGCCTGCCCCCGCTCGACGCGTCGTGCCCGGGCCTCGGCCGACGGGCGGCTGGGGCCGTAGCCCTCGGCTTCGACGGTACCGGCGCCCACGAGGATGAGGTCGGCCACCGAGCGCAGGGCGGCGAACATGGCACGATCGGCGGGCCCTCCCAAGCCGCCGGAGAGGCCCTCGCCGTCGGTGGCGCTGCCATCGGCCGATGCCACCATCGAGGCCACGACCCATGGTCGCCCGGCCGGGCACGGCCGGGCGTCGGCGGCGACGAGCTCGGCGGGGTCGGCGACGGGGGAAGAGGAGGCGGGCGGCCAGACGACCTGCACGTCGGCAAGGTAGCCACCCGCACCGGTCCGGCGACGACCGCGGCCCCGGGGCCGGCAGGGCTCTGTCCACCTCGAATCCACAGGGTTCTTCCCCTAGCCGTCCACAGGCGGTTCACCGTAGGTTTCCATCGTGCAACTGTGCCCCGGCGCGGACGAGCGGAATGGCGGTTGTCGCTCCCGTGCCTGTGGTGGGCTGAGCGACTCCTGAGGGCACGACGGCCGCCATGCGGTCGTCGTCGCACTCAACCTGCGAGTCCGCGCCGGGCCGGTCGCACGGTGCCCGTGCGGGGCGTGGACCTCTGCCCGTGGGGGGCGTGGACTCGGTCCGGTGCCGTGCCCGTGAGGCCCGGCGCCGGGAACGATCTGGCCGTGACCGGTGTTGGACCGTGGTCGGACCCCGCGCTCGGGGCGCCTCCCCGGTCCCTTGACGATGTAGTTACACGGCTGTAGTTTCGGCCCACATATTGTGCCTCGGTGGTCGACGCCCCCCATAGCTTGGGTCTCGGACGTCGAGATCTCCCCAGACCCCTCACCGACCACGAGACGGCCACACCACCCCGGAGGGACCTCTATGGCTCTGGCACCCGAGCAGGCGGGCATCGGCATCCGTCGCCACTTCACGATCGAGGGCGTCCATCCCTACGACGAGCTCGAGTGGGAGCACCGCGACGCCCGCATCACCAACCTCCGTGACGGGTCGGTGGCCTTCGAGCAGCTCGGGGTGGAGCTACCGGCGACGTGGTCGCTGAACGCCACCAACATCGTCGCCCAGAAGTACTTCCGGGGCACCATCGGCACCCCCGAGCGCGAGTGGTCGCTGCGCCAGGTCGTGGACCGGGTGGTCGACACCATCACGCGGTGGGGCGTCGAGGGCGGCTACTTCACCGACGACGAGGAGGCGGAGGCCTTCGAGGCGGAGCTCAAGCACCTGCTCGTGACCCAGAAGGCAGCGTTCAACAGCCCGGTCTGGTTCAACATCGGGGTGAAGGGCGTTCCCCAGCAGGCCAGCGCCTGCTTCATCCTGTCGGTCGACGACAGCATGGACTCGATCCTCGACTGGTACAGGGAGGAGGGCGTGATCTTCAAGGGCGGCTCGGGCTCGGGGGTCAACCTGTCCCGCATCCGGTCGTCGGTCGAGCTGCTGAGGGGCGGCGGCACGGCCTCCGGTCCCGTCAGCTTCATGCGGGGTGCCGACGCGTCGGCGGGGACGATCAAGTCCGGCGGCAAGACGCGCCGTGCCGCCAAGATGGTCATCCTCGCCGTCGACCACCCGGACATCCGCGAGTTCATCTGGTGCAAGGCGCAGGAGGAGCGCAAGGCGCGTGCGCTGGCGCAGGCCGGCTTCGACATGGACCTGGACGGTCGCGACAGCCACTCGATCCAGTACCAGAACGCCAACAACTCGGTGCGGGTCACCGACGACTTCATGCGGGCCGTGGTCGACGACGGCGACTGGTCCCTGCGCGAGGTGACCACCGGGCGGGTGGTGCGCACGGTGCGGGCCCGTGACCTGTTCCGGCAGATCGCGGCAGCGGCGTGGGAGTGCGCCGACCCGGGCATGCAGTTCGACACCACCATCAACCACTGGAACACGGCGGCTGCCACCGGTCGGATCAACGCGTCGAACCCGTGCTCGGAGTACATGCACCTCGACGACTCGGCGTGCAACCTGGCCAGCCTCAACCTGTTGCGGTTCCTCGACGACGACGGCACCTTCGACGTCGAGGGCTTCCGTCACGCCGTCGAGGTGGTCTTCACGGGCCAGGAGATCCTCGTGGGCCGGGCCGACTACCCCACCGAGGACATCGCCGACACCTCGCGTCGCTTCCGACAGCTCGGCATCGGCTACGCCAACCTGGGCGCCCTGCTGATGGCGCTGGGCCTGCCCTACGACAGCGACGCCGGTCGGGCCTACGCGGCGGCCGTCACGTCGCTGATGACCGGTCACGCGTACGAGGTGTCGGCCCGCACCGCCTCGCGCATGGGCCCGTTCGCGGGGTTCGTCGAGAACCGGGACCACATGCTGCGCGTGCTGCACCAGCACCAGGAGGCCGCGGCGCGGATCGACGAGGAGCTGGTGCCGCCGGACCTGCTCTCGGCCGCCCAGGAGAGCTGGGACACCGCCTGCGAGCTGGGTGACCGCTACGGCGTCCGCAACAGCCAGGCCTCGGTGCTCGCGCCCACCGGCACCATCGGCCTGATGATGGACTGCGACACCACGGGCATCGAGCCCGACCTGGGCCTGGTGAAGACCAAGAAGCTGGTGGGAGGGGGCACGATGACGATCGTCAACCAGACCGTCCCCCGGGCCCTCGACCGCCTCGGCTACGGCACCGCCGAGATCGACGACATCGTGGCCCACATCGACCAGCACCGCTCGATCGTCGGCGCCCCCCACCTGCGGGCCGAGCACCTGCCGGTCTTCGCCTGCTCCATGGGCGACAACACGATCCACTACTCCGGCCACGTACGGATGATGGCCGCCGTCCAGCCGTTCATCTCCGGCGCCATCTCGAAGACCGTCAACATGCCGGAGGAGGCCACCGTCGAGGAGATCGAGCAGCTCCACGTCGACGCCTGGCGAACGGGCGTCAAGGCCATCGCCATCTACCGGGACAACTGCAAGGTGGGCCAGCCCCTCTCGACCACCAGGAAGGCCGTCGAGGTGGCACCGGCCGGCGGGGTGGCGCCGACGGCCCCCGCCCAGGTGATCGAGAAGATCATCAAGGTGCCGGTCCGGGAGAAGCTGCCCCGCAACCGCACGTCGAGGACGTTCGAGTTCCGGGTGGCGGACTGCAAGGGCTTCGTCACCATCGGCGAGTACGAGGACGGTCGCCCCGGCGAGATGTTCCTGAAGGTGTCCAAGCAGGGCTCGACGCTGGCGGGGATCATGGACGCCTTCTCGATCTCGGTCAGCTACGGCCTCCAGTACGGCGTGCCCCTGCGTCACTTCGTCGAGGCGTTCACCAACACGCGCTTCGAGCCGGCGGGCATCACCGACGACGCCGAGCTGCGCATCGCCACCTCCATCCTCGACTACATCTTCCGGCGGCTGGCCGTGAACTACCTCAGCTTCGAGGAGAGGGCCGAGCTCGGCATCCTGACCACGGGGGAGCGCACACAACCCACGTTGCCGGGGGTGGAGGAGACGGTCGTGGAGACGAGCCAGGGCCAGGACGTGCCGGCCGACCCGCCGTCGATCGACTCGTCCTCTCCCACCTTGTTCGACACCGGCGGTGCGCCCCGCGAGCCCTCCCTGGTGGAGCGGGCGGCCGTCACCGCTCGGGCACGGTCGGCGAAGCAGAGGCCGTCGAGGACGGTCGTACGGGGACCTGCCAGCGTCGACGCCCCCTATTGCATGCAGTGCGGTGTGCAGATGCAGCGGGCGGGGTCGTGCCACGCCTGCCCGTCGTGCGGCAGCACCAGCGGGTGCAGCTGAGGACCGTGGGCCAGAGAGGGACGTCGCTCTCGCGCCGCCGGCCCCGGCAGCGGAGCGAGGGTCGCCGGCACCCCACGGTCGTGCGGGCGTACGCGGAGGTGG
>DASUJB010000119.1:0-26299 GCA_036279475.1 Acidimicrobiales bacterium
CACGTCGGTGGACGTGCCCCCCATGTCGAAGGTCACGGCATCGGGGAACCCGTTGGCCACGGCAGCGGCCGCCCCGGCCCGTACCCCGCCGGCCGGTCCTGACAGCAGCAGGGCCGCGGGCAGCTCGGCGGCCTGGCGCACGGGAAGCAGGCCGCCCGAGGACGTCATCGCCAGCACCTCGTCGGCGAGGTCGGCGAGGCCACGCAGGTAGGCCCGGCACCGCGGGCGCAGGGCGGCGTTGATGACGGTGGTCACCGTGCGCTCCGCCTCCCGTACCTCGGGCGAGACCTCGTGCGAGCAGCACACGTCGTGGCCCCGGGCCCGCAGGGCGGCGGCGACGGCCCGCTCGTGGGCCGGCGCCACGTCGGCGTGCAGCAGGCACACGGCCACCGCCTCCACGCCGGGGTCGAGCCCGGCCAGGGGGCCGAGGTCGAGGGGCACCAGCTCGGTGCCGTCGGCAGCCACCCGCCCGCCCACCTCGTGGCGCCGGTCGCGGGGCACCAGCGGCTCGGGCCGCGAGGCCAGGTGGTCGTAGAGCGAGGGCCGGTCCTGGCGGCCGATCTCGACGACGTCGCGCAGGCCCTCGGTCGTCACGAGCGCCACCGTGGCCGTCCGCCGCTCGAGCAGGGCGTTGGTGGCCACCGTGGTGCCGTGGGCCAGCGTCGCCGGCCGTCGGCCGGCGACGACCGCCTCCCCGACCACCGCCCGCACCGCCCGTCCCGGGTCGGCCGGGGTCGACAGCACCTTGACCACCGTGCCGTCGTCGGTCACCAGGTCGGTGAAGGTGCCCCCCGTGTCGACCCCGACCCGCACGCGCCGGCCCCCGTACGCGCCGCGGCGCTCAGACCGCGGCGCCGGTGCGGCCGGCCTGGGTCTGAGCCGCCTCGACCGCCAGCAGGTCCACCAGGTCGTTCATGGGATGGCCCGAGTGCCCCTTCACCCACCGGAACGTCACGTCGCCGCGGTCGCGCACCAGCGTCACCAGGGGCTCCCACAGGTCGCGGTTGGCCACCGGCTTGCGGGCCGAGTTCCGCCAGTCACGGGCGATCCATCCCCGCCACCAGCCGTCGCGGAAGCAGTTGACCACGTAGGTCGAGTCGCTCACCACCTCCAGAGGGCCGGGATGGGACCGCACCGCCTCGTAGGCCGCGGTGATCTCCATGCGCTGGTTGGTGGTGCGGCGTGCCGCCCCGCTGGCGAAGGCGCCGCCCGGCTCGGCCCAGGCCCACCCTCCGGGGCCGGGGTTCCCCAGGCAGGCTCCGTCAGTGAACACGGTGGTGGGCGGGGCGGTCGGCACGGCCCGCCACCCTAGGCGCCCCGCGTCGTCACCTCCGGTGCGGCACCGCGGCGCGCGGGTGAACAACCGTTCCACCGGTCCGCGCCACGTTCCGTTCCTGCCCCGACGGTGCCAGCATGGACCCATGATCATCGACGGCTTCGTCCACCAGCTCCCCGACACCGATCCCACGGAGACGGAGGAGTGGCTGGAATCCCTCGACGCGGTCGTCGCCACCCAGGGCAAGACCCGCGCCCGCTACCTCATGTCCAAGCTGCTGGAGCGGGCCCGCGAGCTGCAGGTGGGCCACCCGGCCACGGTGTCGACGCCGTACGTGAACACCATCCCCCCCGAGGAGGAGCCGTGGTTCCCGGGCGACGAGTGGCTGGAGCGGCGCATCCGGGCCTACATCCGCTGGAACGCCGCGGTCATGGTCATCAAGGCCAACAAGCACGCCGACGGGATCGGTGGGCACCTGTCGACCTTCGCGTCGTCCGCCGGCCTCTACGACGTCGGCTTCAACCACTTCTTCCGGGGCAAGTCCGACGGCCAGCCCGGTGACGCCGTCTACATCCAGGGCCACGCCGCCCCCGGCATCTACGCCCGGGCGTTCCTGGAGGGTCGGCTGACCGAGGCCGACCTCGACCAGTTCCGTCAGGAGGTGGGCGGGGGGCTGTCCAGCTACCCCCACCCCCGCCTCATGCCCGACCTGTGGGAGTACCCCACCGTGTCGATGGGCCTGGGCCCGCTGAACTCGATCTACCACGCCCGCTTCCTGCGCTACCTGCAGAACCGCCGCATCGACGACACCAGCGCCAGCCGGGTGTGGTGCTTCGTGGGCGACGGCGAGGTCGACGAGCCCGAAACGCTGGGCGCGCTCACCCTCCCGGCGCGCGACCAGCTCGACAACCTCACCTGGGTCGTCAACTGCAACCTCCAGCGCCTCGACGGTCCCGTCCGGGGCAACGGCAAGGTCATCCAGGAGCTGGAGGCGGTGTTCCGGGGGGCGGGCTGGAACGTCATCAAGGTGGTGTGGGGCAGCAAGTGGGACGAGCTCCTGGCCCGCGACGAGGACGGCGTCCTGCTCGACAAGATGAACCGCACCGTGGACGGCGAGTTCCAGCGCTACGCCGTCGAGTCCGGCGCCTACACGCGCGAGCACTTCTTCGGTCCCGATCCCCGGTTGCGGAAGATGGTCGAGCACCTCTCCGACGACGAGATCCGCAACCTCCCCCGCGGCGGCCACGACTACCGCAAGCTCTACGCCGCCTACAAGGCGGCCACCGAGCAGCGGGGGGCGCCCACGGTGATCCTTGCCAAGACCATCAAGGGCTGGACGCTGGGGCCCGACGTCGAGGGCCGCAACGCCACGCACCAGATCAAGAAGATGACCATCGACCAGCTCCGGGTGCTGCGCGAGCGCCTCTACCTGCAGGACGTCATCGACGCCGACGCCCTGGCCGAGGACAAGGAGCCGCCCTACATCCACCTCGTGGAGGGCTCGGTCGAGCAGCGCTACATGCTGGACCGGCGCAAGGCCCTCGACGGCTCCCTGCCGGTGCGGACGACCAGGGTCCGGCGCCCGCTGCCCATGCCGGAGGACAAGCCCTTCGAGGAGCTGCTGGCAGGATCGGGCCGGCAGGCCGTGTCGACCACGACCGCCTTCACCCGCCTGCTGCGCAACCTGCACCGCGACCCTCGGGTGGGCGCCCGCGTGGTGCCCATCATCCCCGACGAGGCCCGCACCTTCGGCATGGACGCCCTGTTCCGGGAGTTCAAGATCTACGCGGCGCAGGGCCAGCTCTACGAGCCGGTCGACGCCCAGCTCCTGCTGTCCTACAGCGAGGCGAAGGACGGCCAGGTGCTGGAGGAGGGCATCACCGAGGCGGGCTCGATGGCCTCCTTCATCGCCGCCGCCACCTCCTACGCCCACCGTGGCGTGCCCATGCTGCCGTTCTTCACCTTCTACTCGATGTTCGGCTTCCAGCGGGTCGGCGACCTGATCTGGTCGGCGGCCGACTCCCGGGCCCGGGGCTTCCTGCTGGGCGCCACCGCCGGGCGCACCACGCTCCTCGGCGAGGGCCTCCAGCACCAGGACGGGCACAGCCTGGTGCTGGCGTCGACGGTGCCCTCGGTACAGGCCTGGGACCCCGCCTTCGCCTACGAGATGGCCACCATCGTGCGCCACGGCATCCGCGAGATGCTGGTGGACGAGCGCGACGTCGTCTACTACCTGACCCTGTACAACGAGAACTACCAGATGCCCCCCCGTCCCGAGGGCACCGAGGAGGGCATCCTGCAGGGCCTCTACCCGTGGGCCGGCGCTCCCGAGGGGCCGACGAAGCGGGCCCGCATCCTGTTCTCGGGCACGGCCCAGGGTGCGGCCCGGGCGGCCCAGGCCGAGCTGGCCGAGCGCTGGGACGTCGCCGCCGACCTGTGGTCGGCCACCAGCTACAAGCGCCTCCGCGAGCAGGCCCTGTCCACCGAGCGCTGGAACCGCCTGCACCCCACGGAGGCGGCCCGGGTGCCGCTGGTGACCGACCTGCTGGGCGGCGAGGGCGCCCCCGGGGCCGTGGTGGCGGTCACCGACTTCATGAAGGCGGTCCCCGACCAGGTGGCGCGCTGGGTCCCGGGCACGTTCGTACCGCTCGGCACCGACGGGTTCGGCCGCTCCGACACCCGGGAGCGGCTGCGGCAGTTCTTCGAGGTCGACATGCCCCACGTCGTGGTGGCGACCCTGTGGGCCCTGGCCCAGCAGGGCGAGATCAAGCCCGAGACCGTGGCCGAGGCCATCGCCCGCTACGGGATCGACCCCGACCGCCCCGATCCCCGGGCGGCGGACCTCTGACCCGACGTCCCGGCGCCTCCCCCACCGAGGCGCCGGGACGAAGGTCAGATGGCCCTCAGCAGCTCGAGCGGGAACGGTGGCCGGGCCAGGGGCCCGACGGCGATCCCCACGAGCAGCAGCGGGTTGTCGTCACCGGCCGTCCGGTTGAGGTGGACGGTGCGGCAGCCGGTGCACCGGTGGACGAGGACCCATGGCCGAGCCGCACGCCTCGAGGGCGGCCCGGTCGCCCGGGCGTCGTCGACGTGACGGCTCCACAGGCACGGGGGGCAGTGGTTGCGGTGGGCCGTGCCGGGGGCGTCGCCGGCGACGTCGAGCCGGCAGTGGCGGCACCGGAAGGACTCCGGCTGTCGCCGGTGTCGTTCGTGCGCGTGGCGCGCCAAGGGGAGATGCCGCCCCACCTCCTCGCCACGGGCCACGGCCCGCGGTCGCCTCGTCGACGGCACCGTCCGGTGCCGTGCCTCGGTGGACAGCTCACCCCCGGGCTCCACCGGGCGCAAGCGAGTTCCCCACGGCGTGGCGATGCCTCGGGGCGCGCCCGGCGACGCCCCGGGTGAGCACGGCCAACCGCGTGCCGTCCTTGGCCACCTCGAAGCTGCGGGGGCCGTCGAACGTCTCGCCGTCACGGGCCAGCCGCAGGGGGCCGTCGGCCGACCTCACCGCCAGGCTGGTGGTGCGCCAGGTGGTGAGCACCCGGCTGCGGCGGAGCGTGCCCGTGAGCACGGCGAGGACGAGGCGGGTACGGCACAGGGGGTGGGCGGCGTCGACGATCCGCACGTCGAGCTGGCCGTCGTCGAGCCGCTCCCGCCAGGTCGGGGCCATGCCGTCGGGCTGGTACCGGCAGTTCCCGACGAAGGCCAGCCACAGCGACCGGCGGCGGCCGGCGAGCTCGGCCTCCACCGGTGACCCGTGGCGGAGCACCCGCACCAGGGCCACCACCAGGGCGGGCCACTTGCCGATCCGGCCCTCGAGCTCCTCGCGGGCGTCCACCAGCTCGACGTAGCTGCCGAAGCTGGCCGTGTTGAGGAACGAGCGGCCGGCGATCCACCCGATGTCGATCTGGGCGGCCCGGCCGGAGCGGACGGCGGCCACCGCGTCGGCCACGGTCTCCACCCCGAGGTCCCGGGCCAGGTGGTTGAGGGTGCCGGCCGGGACCACCACGAGGGGCAGGCGGCGGCGGATGGCCACGCCGGCGGCGGCGGCGATCGATCCGTCGCCACCGGCCACGCCGACGGCCCCGTACCCCTGGCCGCCGAGGCGCTCGAGGGCCTCGACCAGGTCGCCGCCCGGGGCGAGGACGGTGGACGAGCGGTGGGGGTGCACGGCCGCCGGTGACCTCGGGGCCACCGGCCAGACGAGGCGGGTGGCCAGCCCCACGCCGACCCCGGCGGCGATCCGCGCCCCGAGGCGTGGCGACGCACGCCGGCCCCACCAGGGGGAGGGCGGCCGCCACCACCGCCACCGCCACGCCCGGGTGCTCCTGCCCGGCGCCGGCCGCGGCCGCCCCCACCGCCGCCGGCGCCCCCCAGGGGGCGGCGGCCAGCGCGCCGACGCTCGCCCGCAGGGCGGCCCGCCGGACGAAGCGTCCTGCGCCCATGGCCGGCGACGCTAGCGGGACCGGTCCCCGCCCCCCGCACCGTTCGCCGGGAACGGCGACCGCTACCGTGCCCCCATGACCGCCGCCGTCCCCGTCACCGGGGATCCCGACGCCGACGCCCTCCTGGCCGAGGACCCCCTGGCGCTGTTGATCGGCATGTTGCTCGACCAGCAGGTGCCGATGGAGTGGGCGTTCTCGGCCCCGCTCAAGCTGCGCCAGCGCCTCGGTGGCCACCTCGACGCCGGCGGGATCGCCGCCCTCGCCCCCGAGCAGCTCGCCGCCGCCTTCACCGGGCCGCCGGCCCTCCACCGCTTCCCCGGGTCGATGGCCCGGCGCACGCAGGCCCTCTGCCAGCACCTGGTCGACCGCTACCACGGCGACCCCGCCGAGGTGTGGACCGGCGTCGACGACGGTCGAGAGCTGGTGCGCCGGCTGGCGGACCTCCCGGGCTTCGGGAGCGAGAAGGCACGGATCTTCGCCGCGCTGCTGGCCAAGCGGTTCGGCGTCCGGCCCCCCGGCTGGGAGGAGGCCACGGCCCCCTTCTCCGACGACGAGCCGCGGTCGGTCGCCGACGTCGACTCGGCCGAGTCGCTGCAACGGGTGCGGGCGTGGAAGAAGATGATGAGGGCCAAGAAGAGGTCGAAGGCCGACTCGCCCGACTAGGCCCCCGCCTCGACGATCCTCAGCGGCGGAGGGCGTGGCGCTGGCGGTCGAGCCAGCCCAGGAGGACCGCCACGGTGCGGGGGTCGTGGCGCAGCTCGTGCCCGGCGCCCGTGATGAAGCGCAGCTCGGCCGAGCCGTGGGCGTCGGCCAGGATGCGGGCGTCGAACGACGGGACCACCTCGTCCTCGCTGCCGTGCACCACCAGGAGCGGCCGGGGGGCGTACTCGGCGGCGCAGGCGGTGGCCCGGACGACCCTCAGCTCCCGGGACCAGGCGTCGACGGAGGGGGGGAACCGGGGGTCGGTGATGACGCCCACCTCGCGCCCGTGCTCCAGCAGGCGCCGCGGGTGGCCCGCCCAGTCGTCGAAGTCGCCTGGCGCGCCCAGCGACGCCACGCCGAGGACGCGAGGATCGGGGGCCGCCGCGCACACCGCCAGCGCCCCACCGGCGCGGAAGCCGGCGAGCCAGATGCCCAGCGGCCGCACCGTGGCCTCGACGTGGTCCACGGCCGCGCCCACGTCGTCGAGCCATCCCTGGAGCGAGAACTGGCCCTCCGACCGCCCGCACCCCCGGTAGGCGAAGGCCAGGGCGGCCCAGCCCATCTCGGTGGCGATGCGGTCGGCCAGCTCGGGCATGGCGTCGGGGGCGCTGCCCGCCGTGCTGGCCGAGGGGTAGCCGTGGCACAGCACCACGGCGGGCACCGGGCCGCTGGGCCGTCCCGGGGGCCGGGCCAGGTGGGCGGCGAGGAGCAGCCCGTCGGAGCGGATGCGTTCCTCCACGCCGGCGCCGGGCGTCCGGCTCAGCCGAGGTCGCCGGTCTCGTCCACGCCGGCGCGCACCCGTGCCCGGTGCGACGCCGGGGCCAGGCGGTAGCCGCGGTTGCGGGCCTCGGCCAGCGTGTCGGGCCCGAAGCAGGTGAAGGCCTCGGCCGCCACCAGGTCGTCGACAGCCGCCTCGACGGCGTCGTCGGCGTTGTCCAGGTCGTAGGCGAGCTGGGAGCGCTTGTCGCCCAGGTACCGCTTGTGCTCGAACCTCGTCGGCCGGTCCATGGGGCGAACGTACACCGGCCACCCCGGCCCGGCGTCATGCCTCGCCCGGGGACCGGGCCGGCGGGACGGGCGGGCCCACGGCCCCGATCTCGACCAGGTGCCGGTGGAGGGCGTCGACGACCCGGTAGACGTCCTCGTCGGGCACGTCCACCCCGTGGCCCTCGGCGGCGCCGAGGGCCACGGCCACGGCGTCGTCGTCGGCGACCACGACCGCCGGCGTGTCGCCCCCGGGCAGCTCGACGTCCCGGCCCGGGTCCACCAGCACGCGGCGGTCCCGGAGGTGGTCGAGCTCGGCGAGGATCAGGGTGCGGACCTCGTCGTAGGTGAGCCGAGCCTGGGCCTCGGCGGGCAGGGCGTCGGCCACCCGAGCGACCGCCTCGTCGACGTCGAAGATCGTGGGCGGCGGCTGGTGGCCGAGCCGGAACGCCTCGCGCCCCACGGTGCCGGCGGCGATGGCGAACACCACCAGCGCGGCGACGGCGACGAAGATCCAGACCACGGCGGCACCGTAGCCCCCTGCCCGCCGGGCCCGGGACGGCCCGGCCCGGCGGCGCGGGGCGAGGGTGCTCAGATGCCCAGGCGCTGGGCCAGGAGCTCGCGGTGGTAGGTGGGGTCGCCGAACAGCAGCTCGGAGGACTTGGCCCGCTTGAAGTACAGGTGGGCCGGGTGCTCCCAGGTGAACCCGATGCCGCCGTGGATCTGGATGTTCTCGGCGGCGGAGTGGAAGTACGCCTCGGAGCAGTAGGCCTTGGCCAGGCAGGCGACCTCCGGCAGCTCGTCGTTCAGCTCGGCGGCGCACCACGCGGCGTAGTAGGCGGCCGACTTGGCCGACTCGACCTCCAGCAGCATGTCGGCGCACTTGTGCTTGATGGCCTGGAAGGAGCCGATGGGCCGACCGAACTGGACCCGGTCCTTGGCGTACTGGACGGACATGTCGAGGACCTTCTGGGCCCCGCCGACCTGCTCGGCGGCCAGGGCCACCGCCGCGAGGTCGAGCACCCGCGGCAGCACCTCGTCGCCCGCCCCCTCGGCGCCGAGGAGGGTGGCGGGCACCTTCGACAGCTCCAGCTTGGCCTGCTTGCGCGTCTGGTCCATGGTGGCCAGCGGCGTGCGGGTGAGGCCGGCGGCGTCGCCCGCCACCGTGAACAGCGAGACGGCACCGCCCGTGCGGGCAGCCACCACGATGAGGTCGGCCACGTGCCCGTCGAGCACGAACATCTTGGTGCCGTCGATGGTCCAGGCGTCGCCGTCCCTGGTGGCGGTGGCCTCGACGCCCGACAGGTCCCAGCGGCCGTTGGGCTCGGTGAGGGCCAGGGTGGCGATGGTGTCGCCCGAGGCGATGCCGGGCAGCAGGTCCTTCTTGCCGGCCTCGTCGCCGGCGTGGAGGATGGCGTTGGTGGCCAGCACCGCCGTCGAGTAGAAGGGGGCGGCCAGCAGGGCCCGCCCCATCTCCTCGAGGACCACGGTCAGCTCGACGAACGAGAAGCCCTGGCCGCCGTAGTCCTCGGGGATGATGAGCGACTGCAGGCCCAGCTCGTTGGCCATCTGCGACCACACCTGCGGGTCGTAGCCCTCGGTGGTCTCCATGAGGCGGCGGACCTCGGTCTCGGGGGACTTCGACTCGAGGAACTGGCGGGTGATCCGCCGCAGCTCTTCCTGCTCGTCGGAGAAGGCGAAGTTCACGTGGGCCTCCCGGGCTCGGTGGTTTGGTTCGGCGGGCGCAGGCGCGGCCGCGTGACCGAGGGCACGCTAGGAGCCGGCGGGGACCGCCGCCACTCGTGATGTGTCCACGCGTGCTACGGACTACGGTGGGCGCCGTGGAGCGCGTGGGAATCCGGGAGCTGCGCAACAACGTGGCGGCGGTCGTGCGCCGGGCGGCGGCGGGCGAGCGCGTCGTGGTCACCGTCGACGGCGTGCCCACGGCACAGCTGGGACCGCTCGAGCCCCCGGCGGCGGCCACGGTGGACGACCTGGTGGCCGCGGGGCTGGCCCAGCCGCCGCACCGGTCCGACCGGCCAGCCGCCCCGGAGCCCGAGGACGCCCCCGTCGACGTCCGGCCCGGTGGCGCCCTCGACGAGCTGCGCGGCGGGTGACGGTCTTCCTCGACACCTCGGCCCTGGTCCGACGCTACGTGCACGGGCCCGACCGTCCGCTGGTGGTGGAGGCCATGGCTGCCGACCCGGTGTGGTGCGCGTCGGCGCTGTGCCGGCCGGAGGCGATGCTGGCGTTGCACCGCCTGTCGGTGACGCCGAACCAGCACGAGCGCCTGTGGAGCAGGCTGCGGGCCGACTGGGACGCCTTCGTGGTGGTGCCCGTCGACGACCGCTGCCTGGCCCACGCCGTGGAGGTGGGGGCGACCTACGGCTTGCGCACGGTCGACGCCGTGCACCTGGCGGCGGCCGACCGCCTCCCCCGCCCCGTCACCTACCTCACCTACGACCGCCACCAGATCCCGGCGGCGGCGGGCCTCGGGTTCGAGGTGCGGTCCCCGCTGGCGACCTGACGCTGGCGGGGAGCGCCACCACGGGCGGACCCGACACGGCCCCGCAGCGGGGCCGGAGAGCCCGGGGCCACGGGCCCGACGGGCCCGGGCCTCCAGGCGTCATGCCCCCCGGGCGACACCCCGGGGCGGCCGGTCCCGGGCTTCTCCCCAAGACCGGAACCGGCTCGCCTCTGGAGGGGACCTGGGGCCGTGGCGGTCGGCCTGTCTCCCTCGTCGGGGGCTCCTGCGGTGGGCATGAGCGAGTGCAGTTTCGTCACGAAAGCGGCCTGCCGACAAGCCCTTCGAGAACGTGAATTCGGTCACATCGCGATCAGTGATAATAAACTCACGATATGTAGCTGAATGACCGGCTCGATCACCGTACGAGTGGTCGGCCGATCGACGCCAGTCGACCCGCCCGGGGGGCACGGCCACTCCGGCGCGGCAGACTGGCAGCATGGGCACGCTGTTCCACCGCGGCGACGGCCTCGAGGTCCACAAGGTCGTCGTCGGTCCCCTCGACAACAACGTCTACGTGCTGCGCTGCACGGCCACGGGCGAGGCCGTCCTGCTCGACGCGGCCAACGAGCACGAGCGCCTGCTGGACCTGTGCCGCTCGCTGGGGGTGACCTCCGTCCTGGAGACCCACGGGCACTGGGACCACATCCAGGCGGTCCCGGAGCTGCGCGACGCCGGCTACGAGGTCCACGTCACCGCCGAGGACGCCGCCATGCTGCCGTCCTACGACCAGGTCCTCGAGGACGACTCCGCCGTCGACGTCGGCCGCCTCCGCCTGCGCACCATCCACACCCCGGGCCACACCCCCGGCTCGATGTGCTTCCTCGTCGAGGGTGCGCCCGTGCTCTTCAGCGGCGACACGCTCTTCCCCGGCGGCCCGGGCAACACCTCGTTCGAGGGCGGCGACTTCCCCACCATCATCCGGTCGATCGAGTCGAGGCTGCTCCCGCTGCCACCCGACACCCTCGTGCTGCCCGGCCACGGCGACCCCACCACCATCGGGGCCGAGCGCCCGTCGCTGCAGGAGTGGGTCGACAGGGGCTGGTGACGACGTGCCCGGGGCCCGGCACCCCCGCGACCGCCCCGACGACGAGACGCCGCTGCACACCGCCGACCTGCCCGCCACCCCCCAGCGGGACCGCAACATCCCCGCCACGGCGTGGATCGAGGCCCCGGCCGAGCTGCTGGCGCTGGGCGACGACCTCCCGGGGCGGCCACGGGCCGGCTACCGGCGGCGCATCGGGCCGTGGCTCCTGTGGCGGGCCGGACCGGCCGCCGGGGCCGACGCCCGCTACTGGGCGGCCCGGGCCGACGACCTGACGGTCACCTCGACCTTCCGCCTGCACCCCGCCGGCGACGGCAGCGGCGTGGGGCCCAGCGGCACCGCCCACACCCGCTTCCGGCGCTGGAAGGAGGACCTCCGGGACTCGTCGCCCTGACCCGCCGTCACCGCGTCGCCGAGGGGACCGGGAACGGCTCGGCGGCCGACGGCGCCTCGCCCTCCCGGCCCCGGGCCCGGACGCGCCGGGCCACCGCCGCCCCGGCGGTCGCCACGGCGAGGAGGAGCGGCAGGCGCACGGCGCCGGCCACGCCCACCTCGATCAGCAGGGTCCGGGTGTTGGTCACGAGGAGGAGCGTCCCGACGACGACACCGAGCACCGAGGCGTCGGCGTGGCGGACAAGCCAGGCCGCCAGGGGAGCGGCCGCCGACCCTCCCACCAGGAGGGCCAGCACCAGGGGGGCCTCGATGCCCGCCGTGCCCAGCCCCCGCAGGAACCCGACGCTGGCCGACACGGTGACGAGGAGCTCGGCGGTGTTCACCGACCCGATGACCATGCGCGGCTCGACCCGCCCGGCGGCCAGCAGGGTGGGGGTGGCCACCGGGCCCCACCCCCCGCCGCCCACGGCGTCGAGGAACCCGGCACCGAGGCCGAGCGGGGCCAGCAGGCGCCGCCGCAGGTGGCCGGGGTCGTGGCGCCGGCCGCGCAGGTCGCCCCGCACCGACCGCACGATCACGACCACCCCCAGGCCGAAGAGCACGACGGCGACGGCCGGCGCCAGCCAGTCGCCCTCGAGCGACGCCAGCAGCGTGGCCCCGGCGAAGGCGCCGAGGGCACCGGGGATCCCGATGCGCCGCACCAGCGGCCACGACACGTTCCCGAAGCGCCAGTGCGACACACCCGACGCCAGGGTGGTCCCCACCTCGGCGAGGTGGACGCTGGCCGACGCCACGGCGGGCGAGGAACCGCTCGACAGCAGCACGGTGCTCGTGGTGACCCCGAAGGCCATGCCGAGGGCCCCGTCCACGAGCTGTCCCACCAGGCCGGCCAGCGCGAACACCAGCAGTCGTCGCATCGGTCGGTACCCCCGGGGTGCCGTCGTTCGTAGAGACCAAACCCGGTATCCGGACTGGTTTGGTCAACATTAGCGGCCGGCCCGGCCCCCGGCCACCGTGGCGTCGCCGGGAGCGTCAGCGGAGGGGCGTGACCGGCGGGCGGGCCGCCGCCACCACCTCGATGCCGGCCGGCAGGTCGTCGACCTCGACGCGGTCCCCCTCCACGGCGACCGACACGCTCCCACCGAGGAGGGGGATGCGGTCCACCCGCAGCGTGGCGAGCTGGGGCGGCAGGACCGGTGCCAGCCACACCCGCCCCTGCGGCACGTTGGGATCGAGGCGGAGGATCGACCGCAGGTGCAGGAGCGGGGCCGCCGCCGACCACGCCCGCACGGCGCAGGTGTCGGGCACGGCGACGGGGGCGCCGATGTCGTCGCGGTCGAAGCCGCAAAGCACCCGCGGGCGGCCGCCGTGCTCGGCCGCCGCCTCGAGCTGGGCACCGAGCAGCCGGTGGGCCTCGTCGACGAGCCCGTAACGGACGAGGCCGGCCACGCACAGCGCCGTGTCGTGGGGCCACACGGCGCCCGTGTGGAGGCCGAGGGGGTCGTAGCCCGGCATCGAGGCCGCCAGGGTGCGAACGCCCCACCCCGAGAAGAGGTCGTCGGCCACGAGGTGCTTGGCCAGCACGGCAGCCCGCTCCTCGTCGAGGATGCCGGTCCACAACAGGTGGCCGACGTTGGAGGCGAGGGCGGCCACGGCCCGACCGTCGCCGTCGAGGGCCAGGGCCGGCCATCCCTCGGCCTCGACCCAGAAGTCGAGGTTGAACGACGCCCGCAGGGAGGTGGCCCTGGCCTGCCACTCGGACGCCCGGCGCCGGTCACCCGCCTCCGTGGCGAAGTGGGCCCGGGCCCGGAAGGCGGCATAGGCGTAGCCCTGGACCTCGGCGACGGCGATCGGGCCGCGGGCGGGCGAGCCGTCCGCGGCCACGACGGGCGCCGGGGAGTCCTTCCACGCCTGGTGGCGCTGCCCCCGGTCGGTGGCGCGCCGGTACTCGACGTACCCGTCGCCGTCGAGGTCGCCGTGCTCGACGATCCAGCTCAACGCCCGGTCGGCGTGGGGCAGGAGCCGCTCGACCACCTCGGGGGCGAGGCCCCAGCGCCGCAGCTCACCCAGCAGCATGACGAAGAGCGGCGTGGCGTCGACGGCGCCGTAGTCCACGACGCGGGCCAGCCCGGGTCCGGCCTCGCCGGGCGGCCCGGGGACCGGTGCCGGCCCCCGGGCGTCGGGACCGAAGCCCGGGGTGCCGAAGCGCAGGCGAGCGGGGATGCGGCCGGGCTCCTCCTCGGTGCGGGGGTCGACGTCGACGCCCTGGAACCGGGCCAGGGTCTCGAGGGTCCCGAGGGCGAGGCCGGGGTCGACGATCAGGCTCATCCACGAGGCGAGCAGGGCGTCGCGGCCGTGCAGCGCCCGGTGCCAGGGCGAGGCGGCTGCCGGCACCGCCCGCTCCGGGAACTCGGGGTCGACGACGCGCAGGGCACCGAGGTCGGCGGTGCTGCGGGCGACGGCACCCCGGAGCCCGGGGTGGTCGGTCACCACGCGGGGCACCTCGCGGTGCCAGCGCACCAGCGCCCTCGCCGAGCGGTCGTGGGTGGCGTCGGCCGCCATGACGGCCGCCGGCACGATCTCGGCCCCCTCCACGATGGGCGCCACGACCACCGTGGCGGACGCCCGGCCGCGGCCCGGGACGATGGCCTCCCAGCGCAGCGTGTCGGGCCCGCGGCGCGTGCCACCGCGCAGCACGACCCGGCAACCGGTCCGGCCCCGGCCCCGGCCCCGGGCCAGCACCACCTCGTCGGGGCCGCCGGCCACGGGCTCGACCTCGGGCCCCCGACCACCGAGCCGGGCCAGCGCCAGGTCGGCGAGGTCGGTGGCCACCGTCACCTCGACCTCGACGTAGGTGGGCTCCTCGCCCACGTTGCGCACCTCGACCTCGTCGCGCAGGCCGGCGCCCAAGGTGCGGCGCCGCACCACGACGGGGCCGCGGGCCGGGCCGTCCGGCCACTCCCCCGGACCGGCCGGCCACCCCCCCGGGCCGGCCGGCGTCTCCCCGGCCAGCGCCCGGCCGACGAACGTGACGGCCCCGGGGTCCTCGACGTGGTGGTCGACCGGCCGGAGCGGGCCGCCGTTGACGGTGAGGGCGAGCCGCGCCAGCAGCCGGCGGTCGGCCACGAAGAGCCCGCCCGGCCCACCGGCGACGGTGGCGGCGACGTCGCCCACCTCGTCCGAGAGGCAGAACGACCCCGCCTCGACCAGGGTCACCAGGGGACCCGGGGAGGAGAGCGGGGTGCCCACCCCGGCGACCCTAGCCCGGTGCCAGATCGGTGCAAGGGGGTATTTCTCCTATCCGCGTAGTGCCAATACACTCGACGCCATGGCCGCCACGCCCCTCTTCGAGATCGAGGACCTGCACGTCCGCGCCACCGGCACCGGCGAGGGCGGGGCCACCGACGAGATCCTCCGGGGCGTGGACCTCACGATGGCGCCCGGCGAGGTGCACGCCCTCATGGGGCCCAACGGGTCGGGGAAGACCACCCTGGCCAACACCCTGCTGGGCAACCCGGAGTACCAGGTCACCCGGGGCCGCATCCTGTTCCGCGGCGACGACGTCACCGCCTGGGGCACCGACGTCCGCGGCCGGGCCGGCATGTTCCTGGCATTCCAGTACCCCCAGGCCGTGCCGGGCGTCTCGGTCATCAACCTCCTCCGCCAGGCCCTGTCGGCCCGCAAGGGCATCGACCTGTCGATGCTCGAGCTGCGGCTCGCCATCATGGAGTGGATGCAACGGCTCGACATGGATCCGGCCTTCGCCGACCGCTACCTCAACGAGGGCTTCTCGGGGGGCGAGAAGAAGCGCAACGAGATCCTCCAGATGGCCATCCTCGAGCCCGAGGTCGCCGTCCTCGACGAGACCGACTCGGGCCTCGACATCGACGCCCTCAAGGTGGTGGCCCGCGGCGTCGACGAGGTGCGGGCCGACCGGCCCGACATGGGCGTCCTGGTCATCACCCACTACCAGCGCCTGCTGCAGCACCTGCGGCCCGACCGGGTCCACATCCTGGTGGACGGCCGCATCGTGGACAGCGGCGGCCCCGAGCTCGCCCAGAGGCTGGAGCGAGAGGGCTACGAGGGCTGGCGCACCCCGGCCGTCCCGGAGCTCGGCTCCCCGGCGGCCACGACCGACGCGAGATCCGAGGCGACGACGCCGTGACCGCACCCACCCCCACCGATCCCCTCGACGTCGAGCGGGTCAAGAAGGACTTCCCCATCCTCGACCGCGAGGTGTACGGGCGCCGCCTCGTCTACCTCGACTCGGCCAACACGTCGCAGAAGCCGCGCCAGGTGCTCGACGCCATCGAGGCCTTCTACGAGCGCTCCAACGCCAACGTGCACCGGGGCACCTACCTCATCGCCGAGGAGGCGACGGCGGCCCTCGAGGGCAGCCGGGCCAAGGTGGCCCGCTTCATCGGTGCCGACTCCGAGCGGCAGGTCGTGTTCACCAAGAACGCCACCGAGGCCCTCAACCTCGTGGCCAAGGCGTGGGGCCGAGCCCACCTGCGAGCAGGTGACCCCGTGGTGCTGACCGAGCTCGAGCACCACGCCAACATCGTCCCCTGGCACCAGCTCGTCGAGGAGGTCGGCATCGAGCTCCGGTGGATCCCCCTGGGAGCCGACGGCCACCTCGACCTCACCGACCTCGACCGCCTCGTCGACGGCGCCCGCGTCGTGTCCTTCACGGCGATGTCCAACGTGCTGGGCACCATCACCCCCGTCGAGCGGCTGGTCGGAGCGGCCCACGACGCCGGTGCCATCGCCGTGGTCGACGCCAGCCAGTTCGTCCCCCACCTGCCCGTCGACGTCACCGCCTGGGGTGCCGACTTCGCCGCCTTCACCGGGCACAAGATGTGCGGGCCCACCGGCATCGGCGTGCTGTGGGGCACGGAGGCCATCCTCGACGCCACCCCGCCGTTCCTGACGGGGGGCGAGATGATCCTCAACGTCACCAAGGAGGGCTACACCCCCAACGAGGTGCCCCTGAAGTTCGAGGCCGGCACGCCACCCATCGCCGAGGCCGTCGGCCTGGGGGCGGCCGTCGACTACCTGTCGGGCCTGGGCATGGACGCCGTCCGCCAGCACGAGGTGGGCCTCACCGGCTACGCGCTGCGGACCCTCACCCGGCGCTTCGGCGACGAGCTCACCATCCACGGGCCCTCCGAGCCGGCCGAGCGGGGTGGGGTGATGTCGCTCAGCTACGGCGACGTGCACCCCCACGACCTGACCCAGGTGTTCGACCAGCACGGCGTGTGCGTGCGAGCGGGCCACCACTGCGCCAAGCCGCTGATGCGGGAGCTGGGAGTGGCGGCCACCGCCCGCGCCTCGCTGTACGTCTACAACGACGAGGCCGACGTGGATGCCCTGGCCGACGCCATCGAGGCCGCGGCCGAGTTCTTCCGCCTCTGACCCCCGATAGGATCGCCCAGCGCATGCCCGGCCTCGAAGACCTCTACCGAGAGATCATCCTCGACCACTACCGCAACCCCCGGAACCGTGGCGAGCTCGCCGTCCCACCCGCCACCCGCGTCGAGGGCTTCAACCCGCTGTGCGGCGACGAGATCGTCCTGTACCTGGACGTGGAGGACGGTCGGATCGGCGACATCCGGGTGGCCGGGCAGGGGTGCTCGATCAGCCAGTCATCGGCCTCGATGATGTCGGCGGCGGTGAAGGGCAGGAGCCTCGACGAGGTGCGGGCCCTGACCCGCGCCTTCAAGGGCATGATGTCCATCCACGAGCAGTCCCTCGACGGCGAGCCACCGGCCAACGGCTCCTCTCCCGACGAGGGCGCCGGGGCCGACCTCAAGCTGGGCGACCTCGAGGCCCTGCGAGGCGTGGTGAAGTTCCCGGTGCGCATCAAGTGCGCCACCCTCTCGTGGAACACGCTCCTCCAGGGCCTCGACGAGGCCACCACCACCCCGTCGTGACCGCCGGGCCCCCCGCCGGCCCGCGGTCCCCGGGGCTCCTACTCGCCCAGCGCCCGGTTCACCGCGGCGGCCAGGGCGAAGCAGCGGTCGGTGATGCCGCCCTCCTGGTGGCTCGACACGTCGATCACCACCTTGTTCCAGGAGTTCGACCAGTCGGGGTGGTGGCCGAGCCTCTCGGCCTCCAGGGCCACCATGGCCATGAACCCGAAGGCCTCCACGAAGCTGAGGAACTCCAGCTCGCGGTGGAGGGCGCCGTCGCTGATGCCCCAGCCGGGGATGTCGGCCAGGCGCAGCTCGGTCTCGTCGTGGGTGAGGCGGGCCATGGGCCAATCCTCCCCCGGGAGCCGGGGGCCGGTCGACCCGTCCTTTGCACCACCCTCGGCCGGGGCCGGTGACCTCCGAGGCCGTCGACCCGGTCGAGCTGCTGTCCGCGGCCGTCGGGCCCGCCCACGTGCTGACGGGCGACGCCATCGCCGAGGACCTCACCCACGACGAGGCGCTCACCGCCGCCCCGCGGCGCCCGCGCGCCGTGGTGCTGCCCGCCACCACCGCCGAGGTGGCCGCCGTGCTGCGCATCGCCGACCGCCACCGCATCCCCGTCACGGCCCGCGGTGCCGGCACCGGCATGTCCGGCGCCTCCACCCCGCGGGCCGACGGCATCGTGGTGGCCTTCGACCGCATGGCGTCCGTCGTCGAGGTCGACACCGACAACTTCGTGGCCGTCGTGCAGCCCGGCGTCCGGCTCGACCAGCTCGACGAGGCGCTGCGGCCCCACGGCCTCGTCTACCCCGTGTTCCCCGGCGAGGCCGGCGCCAGCCTCGGGGGCAACGTCGCCACCAACGCCGGTGGGATGCGGGCCGTCAAGTACGGCGTCACCCGCCACCACGTCACCGGGCTCGAGGCCGTGCTGCCCTCGGGGGAGGTGATCCGGTGCGGCGGGAAGGTCGTCAAGTCCTCCACCGGCTACGACCTCACCCAGCTCGTGGTGGGGTCGGAGGGCACGCTGGCCCTCGTCACCCTGGCCTACCTCAAGCTCCGGCCCCGGCCGGCGCACCAGGCCACCCTGCTTGCCCCCTTCCCCTCGCTCACGGCCGTCACCGCCGCCGTGCCCCCCCTCGTCAGGACGGGCGTGGACCCGGTCCTGCTGGAGTACGTCGACGCGCTCACCATGGCGGCGGCCACCGCCCACGTCGGCATCGACCTCGGCATACCCGACGCCGTGCGGGAGGCGGCCCTCGCCTACCTGGTCGTGGGCCTGGAGTCGACCCACGCCGATCGGCTGGAGGCCGACGTCGAGGCCGTCGCCGGCCAGCTCGGCCAGCTCGGGAGCCTGGACGTCTACGTGCTGCCGCCGGGCGCGGCGGCCGGGCTCGTCGAGGCACGCGAGAAGGCGTTCTGGGTGGCCAAGGCCAACGGCGCCGACGACATCATCGACGTCGTCGTGCCCCGGGCGGCCCTACCCACGTTCATGGAGCGGGCCGGCCAGGTCGCGGCCCACCACGGGACGTGGATCGCCGGGTGCGGGCACGCCGGCGACGGCAACGTGCACCTGGCCGTGTTCCAGGGCGACCCCGACGTGCGCCGGCAGGTGGTGCGCGAGCTGCTCGCCACCGGCCTCGACCTGGGCGGTGCCATCTCCGGCGAGCACGGCGTCGGCACCGAGAAGGCCGCCTACCTCCGGGAGCTGGAGGACCCCGCCAAGGTGGCCCTCATGCGGCGCATAAAGGCGGCGTTCGACCCCCACGGCATCCTCAACCCGGGCACGATGCTGGGATGAGCCACGCTCCCTCCCCGCCGCCCGACCACCTCAACGGCGCCGGTGCCCTCGTCCGCACGCTGGTGGGCGCGGGTGTCGACACCTGCTTCTCCAACCCCGGCACGTCGGAGATGCACTTCGTGGCCGCCCTCGACGACGTGCCCCGGATGCGGGGTGTGCTGGCCCTGTTCGAGGGCGTGGCCACCGGGGCGGCCGACGGCTACGCCCGCATGGCGGGCCGGCCCGCCGTCACGCTGCTGCACCTCGGCCCCGGGCTGGGCAACGGGTTGGCCAACCTCCACAACGCCCGCCGGGCCCACGTGCCCGTGGTCAACGTGGTGGGCGACCACGCCCTCGGGCACAAGCGCTACGACCCGCCCCTCGAGAGCGACATCGACACGGTGGCCCGCAACGTGTCGACCTGGGTCCACCGGTCCACGTCGCCGTCCACGGTGGGGGGCGACGCGGCCGAGGCCGTGGCCGCCGCGTGCGGCCCCCCGGCCGCGGTGGCCACGTTGATCCTCCCCGCCGACGTGAGTTGGTCGCCGGGGGGGACGGTGGCCGATCCCGTCCCGCCCCGGCCACCAGCGGCCGTCGACGGGCACGCCGTCGACGCCGCGGCCGAGGCCCTGCGGTCGGGCCAGCCGTGCGGGCTCCTGCTGGGCGGGGCCGCCCTGCGCCGCGGTGCCCTCCTCGACGCCGGCCGGGCGGCGTCGGCGACCGGAGCCAGGCTGCTGGCCGAGACGTTCCCCGCCCGCCACGAGCGGGGGGCCGGCACCCCCCCGGTCGAGCGCCTCGCCTACCTGGCCGAGATGGCCACGGCCCAGCTGGAGGGCCTGCGCCACCTCATCCTGGTGGACGCCGCCTCGCCGGTCAGCTTCTTCGCCTACCCCGGGAGGCCAAGCGACCTGGTCCCCGAGGGCTGCCAGCTCCACGTGCTGTCGGACGGCCGGGGCGCCGCCGCCGAGGCTCTCGCCGCCCTGGCCGACGCCGTGGCCGCCCCCGCCGGTGGCGCCGTCCTGCAGCCGGCGGAGCGGCCGGACCCCCCCACCGGCGCGCTGACGCCCGCCACCGTGGCCCAGGCGGTGGCCGCCCTGCTCCCGGAGGGCGCCATCGTCTCGGACGAGGGCAACACGTCGGGCCTGTTCACCGCGGGCCTCACCGCCGGCGCCCCCCCGCACGACTGGCTCTGCCTCACCGGCGGGGCCATCGGCCAGGGCCTCCCCGTCGCCACCGGCGCCGCCGTGGCCTGCCCGGACCGGAGGGTCGTGAGCCTCGAGGCCGACGGCAGCGCCCTCTACACCATCCAGGCCTTGTGGACCCAGGCCCGGGAGCAGCTCGACGTGGTGACCATCCTGCTCAACAACCGGTCCTACGCCGTGCTCAACATGGAGCTCGACCGGGTGGGGGCCGGCGCCCCGGGCTCCCGGGCCCGGGACATGCTCGACCTGTCGCGGCCGGACCTGGACTTCGTGGCGGTGTCCCAGGGGCTGGGCGTGCCCGCCAGCCGGGCGCGCACGGCCGACGAGCTCGTCGGGCAGCTGCGACGGGCGCTGGCCGAGGACGGGCCCCGGCTGATCGAGGTGGTGGTCCCTCCCGGCGCCTGACCGACGTCGCCACGGCCACCACGGTGGCCAGGGCCGTGGCTGCCCCTAGAGTCGCTGGGCGTGTCGACGGTGCTCACCCTCATCCGAGTCGACGTCGACGTCCCGCTGGCCGGGCAGGTGCGCACCCTCGTCGACCAGCTCGACGGCGTGGCCACCGAGGTCGAGCTCGTCCCCGGGCGGGGCCGGGAGCGCACCGGGGTCGTCGTCGGCTTCCACCTGGCGGCCGACGCCACCGCCGCCGCCCTGCGGCTGGCCGGGGCGCTGCCCCCGGCCAGCCGCGCCCGCCTCGCCCTCGCCACCGGGGACGTCGACACGGGCGACGGTCGGCACCGCGGCGGGGCTCGGCGCCGGGTCGACCGCCTGGTGGCGTCGGCGCCGGACGGCACGGTGCTGCTGGCGTCGACCACCGCCGTGATGGTGGCCAACGCCCTCCCCGCCGGGGTCGAGGCGGTGGCCGTGGCCGTGGCCGACGGCGAGCGCGTCTACGAGCTCCGTCCCGGCGGGACGGGGGACGACGACGCCACCGCCTCGAACCTGGGCTGGGCCCACCGGGCCGCGGCCGGCCCGGTGGTGGGGCGGGCCGGGCCCCTCGCCCGCCTCGAGGGGGCGTGGACCGCCACCGTGTCAGGCGACCACCGGCTGGTGGTGCTGTCCGGGGACCCCGGCATCGGCAAGACCACCGTGGCGGCCGAGCACGCCCTCCGCGTGCACGCCGCCGGCGGCGTCGTCCTCTACGGCCGCTGGGACGAGGAGGGCCTCGCTCCCTACCAGGCCGTCCGCGAGGCGCTGGGGAGCTACGCGGCCGCCTGCCCCCGGAGCGTGCTGCGGCGTGACGTGGCCGCCCACGCCGACGAGCTCGCCCGGCTGCTCCCCGACCTCGGTGCCCGCGTCGGCGGCGTCCGTGCCCCCCTCGTCGACGACCCCGACGCCGAGCGGCTGCGGCTGTTCGACGCCGTCCGGCACTGGCTCGGCGCGCTGGCGTCCCGTCACCCCGTGCTCGTGGTCCTCGACGACCTCCAGTGGGCCGAGCACTCGTCGCTACGCCTGCTGCGCCACCTCGTCGACGATCCCCCGGGCGGGCCGGTGCTCGTCGTGCTGACCCTGCGAGACGGCGACGTGGAGGGCATGGGACCGCTGCACGCGCTGGGAACCTTCGAGGACGAGCCGGGGGTCGACCGCGTCGACCTGCCGGGGCTCGACGTCGACGGCGTGGTGGAGCTGGTGGCGCAGGTCCTCGGGAGGGCGGGAGCCGTCGGCCAGGACGCCGCCGACGTCCGCTGGCTGGCTGACGAGACCGCCGGCAACCCCCTCCTCCTCCACGAGATCCTCCGCGGCCTCGAGGCCGGCGACCCGGCCACCGCCCTGGCCCGGGCGCGGGCGCACCTGCCCGAGAGCCTGCACGACGTCGTCCGGTGGCGGCTGGCCGCCCTCTCGGCGGACGTGCGCGACACCCTGGCCGTGGCCGCGCTGGCCGGGACCGAGTTCTCCCTGCCGGTCCTGGCCACGGCCCAGGGCGTGGGGGTCGTCGAGCTTCGGCACCGCCTCGACGTGGCCGTCCGGGCCGGGGTGGTGCACGACACCGACGACCACGACGTCCTGGCCTTCACCCACGCCGTCGTCCGGCGGGCCCTGCAGGACGACGTCCCCCCCGAGCGGGCCCGTGCCGTGCACCGCAGCCTCGCCCTGGCCCTCTCCGAGGGGCCCGGGCCGGCCGGCAGCGCCGCCGAGATCGCCCACCACCACCTCCGGGCCGCCGACCCCGGCACGGCCGCCCTGGCCATCCGCTGGGCCCGGACCGCGGCCGACCAGGCCCGCCGCGAGACGGCGTTCGAGGGTGCCGTGGCCTTCTTGGCGGGCGCGCTCGACGTCCAGCTCCGCTTCGGGGGCGACGGGCGCACCGAGCGGGAGCTGGCCTGCGAGCTGCACCTCGACCTGGCCGACGCCCACGACCGGGCCGGCGAGTTCACCGCGCGCGACCGCCGCTACCTGGAAGCCGCCGACCTGGCCCGGGAGCTCGACCGCGCCGACCTGTTCAGCCGGGCCGCCCTGGGCTACGGAGGTCGGCTGCCGGCCACGCCCGCCGGCAACCCCACCGCCCGCCGGCTCCTGGAGGACGCCCTGGCCCGGCTGCGGCCGGACGACTCCCGCCCCCGGGCCCTGGTGCTGGCCCGCCTGGCCCACGTGCGGCACGGCGACGCCCCCCACGCCCAGCGCCGGGCCCTGGCCGACGAGGCCGAGGCCATGGCCCGGCGGCTGGGAGCGCCGGTGGTGGTGGCGTCGGTGCTCGGGTCGCGGGTGCTGACCCTCGACGGGCCCGACGACGTCGACGACCACCTGGAGATCGGGGCGGAGATCATCCGCATCGGAGAGCAGACCGGTGATCCCGACCTCGTCCTCCAGGGCGCACGCGCCCGGATCCACCCGCTGTTCGTGGTGGGCGCCCACGACGCCGCCCGTGACCTGGCCGAGCGCTTCGCCGAGCTGGCCGGGACCGTGCAGCACCCCGACCACCTGCGCCTGGTCGCCATGTGGCGCATCCTGTGGGCGGCGCTCGAGGGCCGCTTCGACGACGCCGAGCGCCAGGCCGAGGCGTTGCGCCTGCGGCTCGACGTCGCCGGGCACCCCCAGGCCACGGCCATCCGCCTGACCGAGTCCTTCGTGGTCCGCTGGCTGCGGGGTGACCTGGCTCCGGCCCGTGCCGCCCTGGAGGCGCTCTCCTCCCACACCGGAGGGTCGCTGACGTGGTGGGCGCTGGGCGCGTGGGTCGACGCCGCCACGGGGGACGGCGCCCGGGCCCAGGCCCGGCTGGCCGAGCGCCCGACCAGCGACCTGGTGGGCTCCGACGCCGGCTACCAGTGGCTCTCCTCGGTCGTGGCCACCGCCACGGCCGCCTCCCTGACCGGCGACACCGGTTGGGCGGCCGTCAGCTACGAGATGCTGGCCCCCTACCGTGGCCGCAACGCGGTGCTGGGCTACGTCGCCTACCTGGGAGCGATCGACCACCACCTGGGGACGGTGGCCACCGTGCTGGGGCGCACCGACGACGCCGTCGCCCACCTCGGCGCCGCCCTCGAGCGCCACCGTACGATCGCCGCCCGGCCGTGGGTGGCGCTGTCGGCCGCCTGGCTGGCCAACGCCCTGGCCGAGCGGGGCCGGCGGGCGGACGCCACCCGTGCCCGGGAGCTACGGGACGAGGCGCTGGCCATCGCCTCCGAGATCGGCGTGGCCGCCCTCCCCCCACCGCACCCGGAGCTGGCCTGAGGCGGGCTGCCGCCCGGCGCTCACCGGTTGAACCTGTCGAGGTGGCCGGTGAGCGCCGGGAAGACGTCCCGGTGGGCGTTGCGGCCCACCAGGGCGTCGAGGTGCGCGTAGCCGGGGAGCACCACGCGCTGGTAGAGCGACGGGTCGTTGGCGGTCTGCAGCCACCGCAGGGTGCGCATGGTGCCCTGCGGCCGGAAGATGTAGTTGCGCTCGCCCTGGACCAGGAGGATGGGCATCCGCAGCCGCTCGGGGTGGCGGGTGTAGGACTCCTCCCCGTCGGCGTCGACCACCAGCCGGCGGCCCATGATGGTGGAGAGGTGGCCGAGGGCGGCCAGGTGGCCCACGCCGAACATGTCGTCCAGCTCGTCGTGGGTGGCGTCGTTGAGCTGGTCGTGGGCGTGCGTGCAGCCGTAGATGGCGTTGATCCACCGGCACAGCGGCTTGCCGCACCGCTCGCCGCCCGGCATGGGCACCAGGCGCAGGGCCGTGTCCAGGACCACGTTCGGCAGGGTGACGCGGGCCTCGGGGGCCACCGTGTACAGGCCCAGCCGGGCCAGCAGCCTGTCCACCTTGAGCACGGACTTGACCGTGTTGAGGCGCGAGGTCACGGGGTGGAGGGGGAACTGCATGGCGACCGCCGAGCGCACGTCGTCCCGGCCCCCGGCCAGCGCCATCAGCAGGGAGGCCGAGCCGACGCAGTGGCCCACCGCCTGCACGCTGGCCGCGCCGGTGACCCGCCGCACCTCGTCGATGGCGGCCGGCCAGTCACTGCGGGCCACGTCGTCGAGGGTGAACGACGAGCGGGCCGAGGGCAGGTCGATGCTGGCCCGGTAGTCGAAGAGCCACACGTCGTACCCCGCCGCCACCAGGTGCTCGGTGAGGTTGGTCTCCACGGTGTTGACCAGGAACGACGTGGAGGACATGCCGAACCCCGGGGCCAGCAGCACCGGACCCCGCCGGCCCCCCTCGTAGCGCACGAGGCGCAACCAGGCGTCCTCGCCCAGCTCGGCCCCCTCGTGCCAGCGGCCGTCGCCGTCGCACCAGCGGGGCTCGGGGGCGGCGACCCGGACCCGCCGGCGGTCGGTGCCTCGCAGCGGGATCGGCTGCGCCGGCTGCTCGGGGAAGGCCGCCAGGTCCTCGAGGTTGCCGTAGACGTTCTCCAGCGACCCGACGAACCGCTTGACGAACCGCCACCGCCACCGTGCCCGCTCGACGCCACCCTCCACCCCCGTGACCCGGATCGTCCGGAGCTGGCGGGCGAAGTCGCCCGGCGAGATGCGCATGACCCCGGCGGCCACCGGCGTGCCGGCCTCGTCGCTGATGGTCACGAAGAGCGTGCTGGTGTCGCTCCACACGTCGAGGGCGAAGCGGTCGTGCAGCACCTTGTGGCCGGCGAGCCGGAAGCGCCGGCCGTCGTCGGCGACGAGGGACATCGAGTAGCGCATGTTCCAGGTGTCCACGTGGGTGGGGTCCTCCTGGGCCAGGCGGAACTCGCCGGCCTCCACCCGGAGCCGCCGCGGGGCGACGGCAGGAGCCACGACCGTGCCGCTGAGCCGCGACGGGATCGCGGGATCCTCCAGCAGGGCCGGCAGGTCGTCGACCTCCACGGTGAGCACCGCCTCGATGCGGGTGCCGTCGGACGTCCCCCGCTCCGCCCCCTCGCCGGGGTCGCCCGCCGAGGTGGGGCCCGCCCACCCCGTCATGCGCTCGGTGAACCGCAGGCCCGGCCGCCCGCCGCCGGACCCACCCCCACCGGGGGGGAGGGGCGGCGTGGGCCCGGTGCGGACGTCCCACCCCCGCTCGGCGGCCAGCAGGGCCACGGACCGCTCGGCGAGCGCCGAGATGGTGAGCAGCGGGTTCACCGCCAGGGGGCGGGGCACGACGGCGCCGTCGGTGACGACGAGGCCCTCGTGCACGTCGCCTCCCTCGCCCGTGAACACCCTGCCCCGGTGGTCGACCACGCCGTGCCGCCCGTCGTCGCCCATGGCGCACCCGCCGAGCGGGTGGACGGTCACCAGCGACTCGCCCATCATCGGCGACCACAGCGGGTTGGCGACGTACTCGGCGGGCATGGCCCCGGTCAGGGCCCGCAACACGTCGGCGTTGCGGTCGAAGATGGGCAGGTCGCCGAGGGCCGGCCAGTCCAGCCGGAGGGCCCCGTCGTGGAGGGACAGGCGACCGTCGCCGACGTCGTCGCTCATGACGAGGTAGGTGAGCGTGCGGTCGGCCGGTCCCCCGGCCGGGTCGGTGGCGGCACCGGCGGTGGCTCCCAGGCGGCGCCGCCACCGGGCCAGGAGGCCGAGGGGGCCACGCCCGTCGTCGAGGCCGGCGGCCACGGCCAGCGCCGAGGGCATCAACCAGCGCAGGGCCCCGGGG
>DASUJB010000120.1:0-3398 GCA_036279475.1 Acidimicrobiales bacterium
CTTGGTGGGCCGGTGGGCCGTGGTCACCCGGTGGGGGGTGGGGGCACCACCGTGGTGGGGTCGACGTCCTCCCGCTCGCCGAGGTACACGGGGTGCCGGATCCGCCCGTCGGTCGTCAGCTCACCGTAGGCGATCTCCACCACCACCTCGGGGCGCACCCACCGCGCGCCCCGCCGGTGCGGTGGTGGCGGTGGCGGCTCGAACGGGCAGTCGGGCGTGGCCAGCGTGGCCAGCCGGCGTCCCAAGCGGTCCAGCTCGGCGACGCTGAAGCCGGAGCCCACCCGTCCCGCGTAGCGCAACCTGCCGCCCGGACGGTCATGGGCGCCCACCAGGAGCGACCCCAGCCGGCCCTCGCGGTTGCCGGTGCCGCCGCTCCAGCCGCCGACGACCCACTCGTCGTGGCGTCGCACCTTCACCTTGACCCAGTGGCGGGTGCGCGCCCCGGGCACGTAGGGGGCATCGCGGCGCTTCGCCACCACGCCCTCCAGCCCACGCGCCTCCGCCGCCGCCAGCAGGGCGGCACCGTCGTCGTACACCGGTGGCACGTCGACGCCGGGAGGAAGGTCGTCGGCGATGCGCTCCAGCAGGTCACGGCGCTCGTGCCAGGGGCGACCCGTGAGGTCGTGGCCGCTGAGGCGCAGGAGGTCGAAGACCACGTAGGCCACGGGGACCTCGGCGGCGCGGCGGATCGCCTCGGCGGGGGAGGTCACGTGCATCCGTCGCTGCAGTCGCCCGAAGCTGGGCACCCCCTGCTCGTCCAGGGCCACCACCTCCCCGTCGAGGAGGGCCTCCAGGGGGGCGAGGGCGGGGGAGAGGGCGGCGAGCTCGGGGAAGGAGGCGAGGGCGTCCCGGCCGGTGGTGCTCCACGCCCGGACGCCGTCGGGCGCGACGTCGGCCATGACGCGCATCCCGTCCCACTTGATCTCGTAGGCCCACCCCTCGCCGGTGGGCAACGGGCCGCTGGTTGCCTTCATGGGGGCGAGCGCCACGCCGGCAGCCTACGGAGAGCGGCGGGAGCGCCTTCGCCCATACGTCGAGCGGTCGATCCGCTCGCCGCCGGAGCGACGGTCGCGCCCCGACGGGGTGGGTCACCGAGCGGTTGGCGAGGTGGGACGGGCACGTCGTCGACGAGGCACCGTGCCGCCGGAGCTCGACGACGACGGCCCCGGGCCGTCCGGCCGCCCTACGATGAGCACGCCCCCCGGGGGGTGTAGCTCAGCGGGCAGAGCAGCCGCCTTTTAAGCGGACGCGCGAGGGTTCGATCCCCTCCACCCCCACCGGCCGCGGGCGACGGTCGCCCCGACGGTCACGACGCCCGCCTACGCTCGGCGGGGTGGACGACGACGCGGCCTGCGGTCCTGCCGACGACCGGGCCACCGGGCACGCCCCGCAGCCTCCGGGGCACGGACCGCACGAGGGTGGACCGTCCGGTGCGCCCCTGCCGTCCCCGGCCCACGCGGCGCCGCGTGCTGCCCCCGGGGGCCGGGGAACCTTCGAGCGGGAGGCGGAGGTCGCCCTGCTCGACCGGATCGACGCCGACCTGGCCGCGGTCGACCGGGCCCTCGAGCGGTTGTCGCAGGGCACCTACGGCACCTGCGAGGTGTGCGCCACGCCCCTCGGCACCGAGCGCCTGGCCGCCGACCCGGTGGCCCGGCTCTGCCCCGCGCACGGCACCGCGCCCGACGGGTGAGGGGCGGGCCCGGGCGGGGACGGCGCTACAGCTGGTCGGGCACGGTGGTGTCTTCGGGGGCGGCCAGGACCACCCGCTCGCCCAGGACGAGCACGCCGCTGGCGTCGACCTCGACCCAGCGGCCCTCGCCGTTGGCGAGCCGCTGGAACCCGTGCCCGAGGTGCTGCTCGACGGCGTACACGACGCCACCGTGGGTCACCACCACCACGTCACCGGAGGGCACGGCGGCGGCGACGCGGCGCAGGGCGGCCACCGCCCGGTCCAGGAGCGAGTCGTCGGGCTCCCACCCCGGTGGTCGGCGGCCGTCGGCGAGGTAGCCCGGGTACCGCTGGTCGATCTGCTCGCGGGTGAGACCCGAGAACTCGCCGGCGTCGCGCTCGCGCAGATCGGGATCCACGACGACGGGCCCGACACCCACCGAGTCGGCGATGATCGTGGCGGTCTCGACCGCCCGGACGAGGTCCGACGCCCAGACGGCGTCGACGGTGCCGATGGCCCGGGCCGCCTCCGCGGCCTGCCGCCGGCCCAGCTCGGTGAGGGGTGGATCGGCCTGTCCCTGCCAGAGGCCGGTGGCGTTCCACTCGGACTGGCCGTGCCGCACCAGGAGGAGGCGTGTGGTTGGCGTCGGGAGGGAGACCATGGGCGGCAGACGCTACCGCTGCCGGCGGCACGCCCCGGCCCGGTGCCGGGCTGCCGGCGCCCGGTCGGCGCTCAGTAAGCTCGCGGCAGCCCTGGGGAGCGTCCGGCGTGGCGCGCGCCCCGTCGCGTGAGGAGATGCGTCCCGATGGCACTGCCCTTCGACGAGATCGGAGCGACCCCCGCCTGCCGGCGGCACGGCACCGGACGGTCGGCGGCTCCCCGGAGGCGCTCGCTCGGGGACCCGGTGGCGTGATGCCCGTCCTCCGCCTGTTCGCCCAGGCCCGTGAGGTCGCCGGCACGGGCCGGGACGTGGTCGGCGGGGCCACGGTGGGCGACGTGCTGGCCGAGGCCCGCGAACGCTACGGACCGGCCTTCGCCACCCTGCTGGGCTCGTGCCGCGTGTGGTTGAACGGCGAGCCGACCACCGTCGACGAGGCCGTGGGCGACGACGACGAGGTGGCCGTGCTGCCGCCGGTCTCGGGCGGGGCCGCATGACCCCGCCGCGCCGGCGGGGGTCCGGGCGTCCAGGCTGTGACGAGGGAGAGCCGTGAGCGACGACCGACCACTCGACGTGTGGTGGGCGGGAGAGCCCCCGGTCGGCGGGGGCCGGCGGAACGGTGCCGGCGTCGTGCCCGGCGCGGTGGCGACGGATGCCACCGAGCGCCGGCGGCCCGGCCCCGGCCACGCCGACGTCCCGGCCGACGTCCCGCCGGGCGCGAACCGGGGCGATCACCCCGGGCCGTGGCCGCCCCTGGCAGCGCCGCGGCGCCAGGGGCCGCCCTCCCCCCCGGCGTCCGCCGGGGTCCCGACCACCACCGCCGCAGCTCCACGGGCGACCGGTGCCCGCCCCCGCCCGGCGGACCCGGGCGACGCGGTGACCGGCCTCAGCGCCGCCGATCCCCTCCCGGCGCCCCCCCGCCCCCGCTCCGCTCCCCGCCAGTGGTTCGTCCCGCCGCCCGAGGAGCTACCGCCGTTCGACGACGTGGTCCCGCCGTCGCCGCCCACCTCCCACCCCCTCGTCGAGGAGGATCCTCGCCCGCCCGGCCCCCGGCCCCCCGAGCCGGGGGGA
>DASUJB010000121.1:0-17341 GCA_036279475.1 Acidimicrobiales bacterium
CAGACGCGGCGGCCGGACCCTCGACGCGCGCCCGGAGCCGTGAGCCACCATGGCGGCGCAGGCTACCGGCGGTCGGGGCTCGCGACCGGGTCGGCAGGGACGCCCCGGACGGCAGGACCCCCGGACGGCAGGACCCCTCAGTCGGCGGGGGGCACGTCGACCGCCGGGATGTCGACGTCGAGGCCCATCCGCTGGGCCGTCCTGCGGTACTCGTTGATCTCGACGGCCTGGGCGTGCCCCATGCGCGTCGCCAGGTCCCGCACGTCGCCGTCGTCGGCCGCCCCGGCGGCGGCGGACGCCATGTGGAGGCCACCCCGGTGGTGCTCGGCCATCAGCTCGAGGAAGAGGGCGTCCAGGGCGGCTCCCCGTGCGTCGCGCACCTGGTCCATCTGCCCCTCGCTGAGGAGGCCGGGCATCTCCTCGACCGGCACCGGCATGTCCATCCACGCCATCGCCCGGGCGGGCCGCGTGCTGCGGGAGTACCCCCAGTCGGCCAGGATCTGCGTCATCCTGCCCTGCTCGTAGGCCTGCGACGTCAGCACGTCCCGGGCGTAGCTGCGTACCGTCGGGTGCTGGCCGTAGGCCACCTCCAGGGTCGCCACCCCGAGGGCCTGCTCGTGGTGGGTGAGCATGTCCTCGAGGAAGCCGACGTCGACCGAGCCCGCACCGGGCGGCCGGTCGCGCGAGGCGAAGAGGCCGACCGCCAGCCCCAGGAAGGCGAGGGCGGCGCCCAGCACCACCACCCGCCCCCACCCCAGGCCGGGCGGCCGGTCGTCGACGTCGGAGGCGTCGTCACCGGCGACCGGCTCGACGTCCCCGGGGCCGGCCGAACCAGGCGGGGCGTCGACGCCGGCCGGTGCCAGGTCGCTCTGAGTACCGGAGCCGTTCACCCCCCCATGTTCGCACCTCGGCTCCCCGGCACCACGGCGGGCGCAGGTCAGCCCGAGCGCTCGTACCGCCAGCCCGCGGGGTCCATCGCCAGGCGGTGACGGGGGCCGGGGGCCGCCAGGTCGTGGCTGTGGTAGGCGGCGTCGGGCTCCCACACCGAGACGAGCACCCCGCCATCGTCCACCATGCGGGTCGAGTAGCGCTCGACCTGGCCGGCCCGCACGTCGGCGAGGGCAGCGGCCACGTCCCGCCGCCCGGCCACCCGGTGCAGGGTCACCCAGGTGGGCGGCACGAGGTCGATCTCACCGGCGGCGTGGCGAGCCATGGCGGCCTCGGGCGTCGTCCACACGTGGTCGCCGATCTCCCCCCCGTCCACCACGACCTCGGCGGCCCCGCCGGGCAGGCCGGCCAGGAAGAACCAGGTGGCGTAGCGGCGGGGAGCCTCGGGCGGGGGCATCCAGTGGGCGAAGGGCTCGAGCTCGGCCCCGCTCAGCACCAGGCCCGTCTCCTCCGCCGCCTCCCTCACGGCCGCCGCCCGCGCCCCCTCGAGGCCAGAGCCGTCGACCGCTTCGACCCGGCCCCCCGGGAACACCCACAGCCCCCCGAACGCCTGCCCGCGCGTCTTGCGGAGCATCAGGCACTCGGGACCGCCGGGTGCGTCACGTAGCAGGACGACGGTGGCGGCGTCGTGGACCGGCGCCTGGCCGGCGCCTCCTGGCTCGTGCACCATCCCTCCAGGATGCCACGTCCCTTGACCCGCCGGTCAGGTCACCGCCCGTGCGGTCGCCCGCGGCCCCGGCCGGTCCGGTCCGGACACCGCCGTCGCCGGCTCACCGACCGGCCGTCGGCTAGGGTCGCGTCCAGGCCACGGTCCCGGGAAGCCGGTGCGAGTCCGGCGCGGTCCCGCCACTGTGACCGGGGAGCGACCCCCATCGACGCCACTGGGCCTCGGCCCGGGAAGGCGGGGCGAGCGACGATCCGGGAGCCAGGAGACCGGCCGTGGGAGGTTCCACGCGGATGGAGGAGACAGGCATCATGGCCGCAGCAGACACCACGACCACCACCGAGGCGGAGCCCACCGCCGTCGTCGCACCGGTCCCCGGTTGGCTCCTCGTGACCCTCCTGGCCGTGGCCGCCCTGGTCCTGTGGCTGGTCACGTTCGACAACGGCCAGCTCACCAGCGTGCTGTCCCGGGGCGACCTCTTCGTCCACGAGCTGTTCCACGACGGGCGGCACGTGGTGGGCGTTCCCTGCCACTGACGCCCCGCGGCGCTCCTCGGGGAAGGTCGACGGTGCTCGCCCGGGCCGACTTCGCGCGCCCGCGCACGATCGTGGTGGCGGCCCTGGTCCTCGGCGTGGTGGCGGGCCTGGCCGGTGCCGTGTTCCACACGGTGGCCACCGAGCCGCGCCTCGACGAGGCCGTCGCCCTGGAGGAGGCCGGCGGCGAGGGGACCCGCGGCGCCGGCGGGGACCACCACGAGGAGGTGGGCGAGGACGGGGAGGTGTCGGTGTCCCGCACCGACCAGAAGGGGGTCGGCCTCTACCTGGCGTACGCCCTGACCGGGGCCTCCTTCGGCCTGTTGCTGGCCGTCACGTCCCTGTCGTTGCGCACACCGGGCGACGATCCCTTCCGCCGGGTCGTCGTGTCCGGCACCGTCCTGGCCGGCGCGGTGACGGTGGCACCGTGGCTCAAGTACCCACCCAACCCACCCGGTGTGTCCGATGCTGCCACCGTCGGCGAGCGTGAGCGGCTGTACGTGCTGGCGATCGTGGTGGTGGCCCTGGTCCTGGCCGGCCTGGCCCACCTCTCCGGCCGGCTGCGGGCGGCCGCGTGGCCCGACGACCGCCGCGTCGCCGCGGTCGTGGCCATCGGGCTCGTCGTGCTGGCGCCCGTGTTCGGCCTGCTGCCGCCCAGCCCCGATCCGGTGCACGCCCCCGCCAACCTGGTGTGGCAGTTCCGGCTCAACTCGCTCACCGGCAACCTCCTGGTGTGGGCCCTGCTGACGGTGAGCCTGGGAGTGGTGTGGAGCGGGTCGGTCCGATCGGCCGCCCGCAGGGCGCGGTCGGCTCAGAACTCGATGCCCTTGAGCGCCGACACGCCGGCGTCGTAGGCATGCTTGACCTTCCGCATCTCGGTGACCGTGTCGGCCACCTCCACCAGCTCGGGGGGGGCGCCGCGGCCCGTCGCCACCACGCTGGTGCCGGGCGAGCGGTCGCGGACGGCCGCAGCCACCTCGGCACCGTCCACCCAGCCGTACTTCACGATGTAGGTGACCTCGTCCAGGATGAGCAGGTCGTAGCGGCCCGACGCCAGCTTGTCCCGGGCCACGGCCCATGCGGCACGGCCCAGCTCGGCCGTGCGCTCGAGGTCGGTGGACTCCCAGGTGAAGCCGTCGCCCAGGGTCTGCCACTCGATGCCGAGCTGGTCGGCCAGCTTGCGCTCCCCGGTCTTCCACTTGCCGCTCTTCACGAACTGGACGACACCGACGCGCCAGCCGCGGGCCCACCCCCGCGCCATGACGCCGAAGGCGGCCGACGACTTGCCCTTGCCGTCTCCTGTGTTGACGAGCACGAGCGAACGGGCGCGGGTCACGGGGGACGACCGTAGTGGGCCGCGCCGGCGGGGTCCTGCAGGGATCCCTCATGGTGTGCGGCACCACCAGCGACGCCGGCAAGTCCTTCGTCGTCGCCGGCCTGTGCCGCCTCCTGGCCCGCCGGGGCGTGCGGGTGGCGCCCTTCAAGGCCCAGAACATGGCCCTCAACGCCGCGGTCACGACCGACGGGGCCGAGATCGGCCACGCCCAGTGGGTGCAGGCCGTGGCGGCCGGGGTGGAGCCCGAGGCGGCCATGAACCCCATCCTGCTCAAGCCCACGGGCGAGCGGACCAGCCAGCTGGTGGTGATGGGCCGGGCCGTGGGCGTGCGGACGGCGGCCGAGTACCACCGCCTGGCACCCGGCCTGCTGCCGGTGGTGCTCGACGCCCTCGACGACCTCCGGGACCGCTTCGACGTCGTCGTGTGCGAGGGCGCCGGTGGGGCGGCCGAGATCAACCTGCTGGACGTCGACGTCGTCAACCTGCCCCTGGCCCGGGCGGCCGGGATGCCGGCCGTGGTGGTGGGTGACATCGACCGGGGGGGCGTGTTCGCCTCCCTCTACGGCACGGTGGCCCTGCTGCCCCCCGACCTGCGGGAGTGCGTCCGTGGGTTCGTGGTCAACAAGCTGCGGGGCGACCCGGCGTTGCTGGGTGGCGCCACCATCGACCTCGAGAACCGGTCGGGCGTGCCCACCCTGGGCGTGCTGCCGATGGCCGGCCCCGACGAGGTGGCCGACGTCGACAACGAGGACTCGCTGGCCCTCGACCGGCCGGGCGCCGGCCCGGTCGGCCACGACGGTCGCCAGCTCGACGTGGCCGTCCTGCGGTGGCCCCGGGTGGCGAACGCCGGCGACGTCGACCCGCTGCGCCTCGAGGAAGGGGTGAGCGTCCGCTGGGTGCGCTCGCAGGGCGAGCTGGGCCGCCCCCAGCTGGTGGTGCTCCCCGGGTCGAAGGACACGCGGGGCGACCTCGCCTGGTTCCGGGCCACCGGGCTCGCCGACGCCGTCGAGCGGAGCGGCGCCGCCGTGGTGGCCGTGTGCGCCGGCCTCCAGATGCTGGGCGAGCGCATCGACGACCCGGGTGGGGTCGAGGGCCCGCCCGGGTCCGACGACGGCCTCGGCTGGCTGCCCGTCGTCACCGAGTTCCGGGACGACAAGGTGTTGGACCGGCCCGCCGGCACCGCGGTGGCCGGCCCCGGCGCCGGCCATCCGGTGGACGGCTACCGCATCCACCACGGCCGGGTGACCGCCGGCCCCGGCGCCGCGGCGTGGCTCGTCGACGACGGCGGCACGCCCCTGGGCTGGTGGCGGGGACGGGCGGCCGGGACCACCCTGCACGGGCTGTTCGAGCGCGACCGCTTCCGGTCGGCCGTCCTGGCGTGGGCAGCGGCCCGGGCCGGCGTTCACCGGGCACCGGGTGGGCTCGACTTCCGCGCCGCCCGCCAGGCCCGCCTCGACCGGATCGCCGACCTGGTGGAGGCCCACCTCGACATCGCCCGCGTCGAGGCGCTGATCGCCGAGGGCGCCCCGGCGGCGTCCCCCGGGACGCCCCGGCCGGTACGCCTCTCCCCTGGTGCCCCATGATCCTGTTCCTCAGCAACGCCGACACCGAGCTGCTCGCCCTGGGCTCGGTCACCCACCGCCTCCCCGCCGGGTTCCCACCGGTGCGGGCGGCCAACCCGACCCGGCTGGACGCCGCTCCCCGGCTCGACGGCGTGACCGCCGTGGTCGTCCGACTGCTCGGCGGGCGGTCGGCCTGGGAGCGCCCGTTCGACGACCTGCGGTCCGCCTGCCTCGGCCGCGGCGTCCCCCTCGTCGCCGTGGGGGGCGAGGCGGCGCCCGATGCCGAGCTCACCCGGCTGTCGACGGTCCCCGCCGGCACGGCCCGCCAGGCGCACCGCTACCTGGCCGCGGGCGGGCCGCCGAACGTCGAGCACCTGCTGCGGTTCGTGGCCGACACGGTCCTCCTCGACGGCTTCGGGTTCGACCCGCCGCGGCCGCTGCCCCTCACCGAGGTGTGGGAGGGTGCCGGCCTGGGCCTCCCCGGCGCCCGGCGCCGCCCGGACCGGCCCCTCGTCGGGGTCGTCTTCTACCGGGCCCACCGGGTGGCGGGGAATACCCAGTTCGTGGCCGACCTGTGCCGGGCCATCGACCGGGCGGGCGGCGACGCCCTGGCCGTGTCCTGCTACTCCCTGCGGCCCGGCCCCGACGGCCGCGTCGAGGCCCTGGAGCTGCTGCGCCACCACGGCGTCGATGCCCTGGTGACCACGGTGCTGGCCATGGGCCGGTCGGGAGGGACCTCCGACGACGACGGGGCCGACTGGCAGGTGCCCCAGCTCGCCGAGCTCGACGTGCCGGTCGTGCAGGCCCCCGCCTGCAACCGGTCCCGCGACGACTGGCTCGACGACGGTGCGGGCCTGAGCCCCCTGGACGTGGCCATGGGCGTGGCGATCCCCGAGTTCGACGGGCGCATCGTCGGCCCCGCCTTCGCCTTCAAGGAGGAGGTGGACGAGGGCCTCGACATCGGCACGCCGGTGATCGCCAGCCGCACCGACCCGGGCCGCACCGCCCGGGTGGCGGGGCTGGCCGTGCGCCACGCCCGCCTGCGGCGCCGGGCGCCGGCCGACAGGCGCGTCGCCGTGGTGCTCTCCGCGTACCCGACCCGGCGAAGCCGGCTCGGCAACGCCGTCGGCCTCGACACGCCGGCGTCGGTGATCGCCCTCCTCCACGCCCTCCGGGACGCCGGTCACCGGGTCGACCGCATCCCGGCGGACGGCGACGCGCTCATGGCCGAGCTGGCCGACCGGCTCACCTACGACACGCCGACCCTGACCCCCGCGCAGGCGGCGCTGGGGGCCGGACGGCTGCCCGCCGCCGACTACACGGCCTGGTTCCGGCAGCAGGACACCCGCCTCCAGGAGGAGGTACGAGCCGTCTGGGGCGAGCCTCCCGGGGAGGTCTACGTGGTCCCCCGGGGCCCCGGGGGCGGGGCGCCGGCCGGGGGGACCGCCGACGCGCCGGGGGGTGGCAGCCACCCCGACGAGCGGGACATCGTCCTCCCCGGCATCGACCTGGGCGGGGTCCTGGTGACCGTGCAACCGCCCCGGGGCTTCGGATCCGACCCCATCGGGACCTACCACGCCCCCGACGTCCCCCCACCCCACCACTACCTGGCGTTCTACCGCTGGCTCGACACGGGGTGGGGAACGGACGCCGTGGTGCACGTGGGCAAGCACGGCACCCTCGAGTGGCTCCCGGGCAAGGCCAACGCCCTGTCCGACGCCTGCCACCCCGACGCCGCCCTCGGCGACATGCCGCTCGTCTACCCGTTCGTGGTGAACGACCCCGGGGAGGGCACCCAGGCCAAGCGGCGGGCCCACGCCGTCATCGTCGACCACCTGGTCCCCCCGATGACGCGGGCGGAGGCCACGGCGGACGTCGCCCGCCTGGAGGCCCTCCTCGACGCCTACGCCGCCGCCCAGGCCATGGATCCCGCCAAGCTGCCCGCCCTGCGGCGCCAGGTGTGGGACGTCCTGGTGGACGCCGAGATCCACCGCGACCTGGGGATCGACGAGACCCAGGCCGTCGAGGGCGAGGCCTTCGACGACATGGTCCTGCACGTCGACGGCTACCTCTGCGCCCTCAAGGACGCCCAGATCCGGGGAGGCCTGCACGTGTTGGGCCGTCCCCCCGAGGGGGCAGCCCTGGTCGACCTGGTGCTGGCCATCACCCGGTCGCCCCAGGGCGCGGTGCCGGCGCTGCGGGCCACGGTGGCGCGCCAGCTGGGTTTCGAGCCGGGCACCGAGCGGCGCCTCGAGGTCGACGCCATCGAAGCGGCGTGCCGGGACCGGGTCGAGGCGTTGGCCGCCCGGGGGTGGACGGTCGGCCCGGCCGCCGGCGACCAACCCACCGGCGACGAGGCCGACCAGGGTGGCGACCCCACCGAGCGGTGGGTCTGCGAGCGGCTCGTCCCCGCCCTGCGCCGCACCACCGACGAGGTCGCCAACGTCCTCGCCGCCCTCGACGGCCGCTACGTCCCCGCCGGCCCCAGCGGCGCCCCCACCCGGGGTGGCGCCCACGTCCTGCCCACCGGTCGCAACCTCTACTCCGTCGACCCCAAGGCCCTTCCCTCGCCGCTGTCGTGGGAGGTCGGGCGGGCACTGGCCGACGCCCTCGTCGAGCGGCACGTGGCCGAGACCGGCGCCCCGCCCACCACCGTGGGCCTGGTGCTGTGGGGCACCGCCGCCATGCGCACCAGCGGGGACGACGCCGCCGAGGCGCTGGCCCTGCTGGGGGTGCGCCCACGCTGGGACGGCGAGTCGGGCCGCGTGACCGGGCTGGAGCCCATCCCCCTGGCCGAGCTGGGCCGGTCGCGGGTCGACGTGACGCTGCGGGTGTCGGGGTTCTTCCGCGACGCCCTGCCCCACGTCGTCGACCTGCTCGACGACGCCGTCCGCCTCGTCGCCGAGCTGGACGAGGACCCGGCCGACAACCCCGTCCGGGCCGTCGGCACGGGCGACGCCCGGATCTGGGGGCCGCCGCCGGGGGGCTACGGCACCGGGGTGCTGCCCGTGATCGAGCGGGGGTCGTGGCGCACCGACGCCGACCTCGCCGAGGTCTACCTGTCGTGGTCGGGCTTCGCCTACGGGCGGGGCCGGGCCGGCGAGCCCGCCCCCGAGGCCATGCGGCGGCGCTTCGCCGCCATCGACGTGGCGGTGAAAAACCAGGACAACCGGGAGCACGACATCTTCGACAGCGACGACTACCTCCAGGACCACGGCGGCATGGTGGCCGCCGTGCGGTCGCTGCGGGGCCACGCACCGCGCTCGTGGTTCGGGGACACGTCGGACCCGGCCTCCCCCCGCGTCCGAGCCCTGGCCGAGGAGGCCGCCCGGGTGGTGCGCAGCCGGGTCCTCAACCCCCGGTGGATCGACGCCATGCGCCGGCACGGGTACAAGGGTGCCTTCGAGCTGGCCGCCACGGTGGACTACCTGTTCGGCTACGACGCCACCGCCCACGTGGTGGAAGACTGGATGTACGAGCGGGTCACGGAGGCCTACGTCGGCGACCCCTCCGTGCGGGGGTTCTTCGAGGAGTCCAACCCGTGGGCCCTCCGCTCGATCGCCGAGCGCCTCCTCGAGGCCGACGAGCGGGGGATGTGGGAAGCCAGCGAGCGGGCCAGGAAGACCCTCGTCGACGCGGTGCTGACCGCCGAGGGCTGGGAGGAGCGCCGGACATGACGTGGCGGGCATCGTGAGCCAGGACGAGCGCTTCCCGTTCAGCGCGGTGGTGGGCCAGGACGACGCCCGCATGGCGTTGCTCCTGGCTGCGGTGGACCCCGGCATCGGCGGCGTGCTGCTGCGGGGCGACAAGGGCTCGGCGAAGTCCACGCTGGCCCGGGGCCTGGCCGGCATGCTGCCGAGCGGGGCACCGTTCGTCGAGCTCCCGCTGGGTGCCACCGAGGACCGCGTGCTGGGCACGCTCGACATCAAGGCGGCCCTGACCGAGGGCGAGACCCGGTTCCGTCCCGGGCTGCTGGCCGCCGCCCACGGGGGCGTGCTCTACGTCGACGAGGTCAACCTCCTGGCCGACCACCTCGTCGACGTGCTGCTGGACGTGGCGGCGTCGGGCGTCAACCGCGTGGAGCGCGACGGCGTGTCCCACGAGCACCTCGCCCGCTTCGTGCTGGTCGGGTCGATGAACCCCGAGGAGGGCGAGCTGCGGCCCCAGCTCCTCGACCGGTTCGGCCTGTCGGTCCCCGTCTCCGCCCCGACCGATCCCTCGCTGCGGGCCGAGATCGTGCGACGGCGCCTCACCCACGACGCCGGTGCCCGCGTGGACGGGTCCGAGGAGGACATCGTGCTGCGGGCCCGGCTGGCGGCGGCGATGCCCGCCGACCTGCCGGACGACGTCGTCGACTTCGCCTGCCGCCTGGCCGTCACCGTCGGCGCCGAGGGCCTGCGGGCCGACCTGGTGCTGTGCCGGGCGGCGGCCGCCCACGCCGGGTGGGAGGGCCGGTCGGTGGCCACGGCGCCGGACGTGGAGCGGGTGGCGGCCCTCGCCCTCGGCCATCGACGGCGACGCCGCCCCTTCGACCCGCCCACCCTGGACCCGGCGGAGCTCGAGCGGGCGCTGCAGGCCGCCCGCCGGGCGTCGCCCGGGGCCGACGAGCGGTCGCCCGAGCCCACGCCGGGACCCGAACCCGACGGCGCCGGAGCGAACCGGGCCATCGACGACGGCGGGCCCGGAGCGGGCGACGGTGCCGCCAGCGGTCCCCCTGCCGATCCGGGCCTCGTCGACCCGGAGGTGAGCCCCTCGGGTTCCGACGCCACCGCCCCGGCGTCGGCCACGGCCGGTGCCGGCGAGGACGACGCGGGAGGCACCGACGCCCCGGCCGGGCCGGCCGGCGGGACCGGAGCGGCCGGCGGGACCGGGGCGGCCGGGGCGGCCGGCGGCGACCACGGTGGCGACGAGCCCGGAGCCCCCGACGAGCCCGCCGGGACCGAGGCGGCCGGTGACGCCGGCGCCACCGCTTCCTGGCAGTCACTGGCCGGCCCGGCACTGGCAAGGGGGCCGGCACCCATCCAGCTCGGCGCCCCTCGTCGGGGGGCCGCCCCGGCGCCGCCCACCGCCCGCCCACCGGCCCGGGGCCGGATGGTGGGCGACGAGCCGACCGTCGCCGCCGGTGGGCACGGCGTGGCGCTGGCCGCCACGGTGCGGGCGGCCGCCGGGCGGCGCCGGGCCGGTCCCGACGGCCCGGTCGTGGCGGTCGAGGACCTGCGGTCGCCCGTCCGCCGTGGCCCGACGGGACGTACGGTCGTGCTGGCGGTCGACGCCAGCGGGTCGATGGGCACGAGCCGACGGGTGGAGGCAGCCACCGGTGCCGTGCTCGGGCTGCTGGCCGACGCCTACCTCCGGCGGGACCGCGTGGCCATGGTGACGTTCCGGGCCGGGGGCGCCCAGGTGGTGCTCCCTCCCACCGCCAGCGTCGAGCTGGCCCGCTCACGGTTGGCCGAGCTGCCCACCGGCGGGGTCACGCCACTGGCCGAGGGCATCGCCGCCGCCCTCGCCGCCGCCCGGCGGGCGGCGGCGGACGGGTCGGCGCCGCTGCTGGTCCTGGTGACCGACGGCCGGGCGACCGGCACGCCGTCGGCGCGCCAGCACGCCGGCGCCGCCGCCCGCGAGGTGGCGGCGGCCGGGGTGGAGGCGGTCGTGCTCGATGCCGAGGACGGACCGCTCCGCCTCGACCTGGCGGCCGAGCTGGCCGTGGCGATGGGGGCGCAGCATCGGCGACTGGACGAGCTCAGCGCCACCGCCGTCGAGGGTGCCGTGCGAGAGGCCCTCGGTTGACGCTCCCGGGGGCGGCATCGCTCCCGGGAGCGCGGGGCGGCGTCGCTCCCGCCGGCGGCGTCAGGGGGCGGCGGGTCGCCCGTGGGCGTCGACGAGGCAGAGGCGCTGCCACGGTCGGGGCACGTGGCCGCGCCGGAGCGCACCGGTGTCGAGGAGCACGTCGAGGACGGGGCGGGTGGCGTCCACCCGGGTCTGGACGCGGCCGGGGTGGCTGCGTGCCGCCCGCCACGTCCTCATGGCCGGCAGCCCCACCGCTCCGAAGACGCCCGGGTGGATCATGGCCTCGTACATCTCCCGGATGAAGGTGGGAGCGGCGAACCTGACCAGGGCCCTGTCGACCGGGCTGGCCGTAGCCCACACCTCGGCGAGGCGTCCACGAGCGAACGACAGGTGCCGGGCCTCCTCCTGCCGGTGGTAGCGGTTGACGGCCCGCACGAAGGGATCCGTGGCAGGGTGCTCCGCGGCACGCTTCTGCAGGAGGTCGGGGATCTCCTCGCCGGCCAGCACCATCGTGTAGAGCAGCGCCGGGTGGTGGACGATCCGGTCGACGACCCGGCGGGTCACGCGACTGGTGAGCCAGTTGTCGAGGGGGTTGGGGGCGGTCGGCCCCAGTTGGTCCAGGAGGCGGACGAACAGCCGCGAGTGGCGGGTCTCCTCCCCCACCTCGTGGAGCAGGTAGGTAACGCGGGGATCGGTGACGTCCGCGGTGCCGGCGATCTCGAGGCCGAAGCCGGCCATGAGGACGGCCTCGAACATGAGGCCCGACCGGGTGATGGCGGCGAGCGCCTCGCGGCTGAAGGTGGCGTACCGCTCCGGGTCGAGGACGCCGCCGTCCAGGCCGGCGGTCGGGAGCAGGAGGTCGGGCGCCAGCACCGCACCGTCGCCGAGGGCACCGGGCAGCTCCCGGTCGGGGTCGATGACCCGGGCCTGCGACGCCTGGTTGAGCTTCTCGACGCGGCGGGTGGTGGTGACCTGTTCCATCCGTCCTCCCTTCCTCCCCGGGTGGCGGGGCACCGACCAGCCGGTGCGGGCGATCCCTGGCGACCCTCGGGTAGGACTAGCCGCCGGCGGGCCCGGGATCAACGTGACCCTCGCCACCCCCGTCACCAGGCGACGTCGTCACAGCCCTCGTGGCTCTCCGGCTCGACCTGCAGCGTGGCGTGCTCGATGCCGTGCCGGTCCCGCAGGAGGGACCGGGCCTGGTCGAGCACGCCGTGGCCGTCGGCCCCGCGCCGCACCCGCAGGTGGACCGAGGCCACGTCCATGTCCGACGTGAGCGTCCACACGTGGAGGTCGTGGACGTCGACGACGCCCTCCACCGCCCGCAGGTCGGCCTCGAGGGCGGCCAGGTCGAGCCGGGACGGGGCCACCTGGACGAGGACGCGCAGCGCCTGCACCCCCAGGCGCAGCGTGCGGGGCAGGATGAACAGGCCGATGGCGACGCCCACCGCCGGGTCGACCCATGCCCAGTCGGTGACCCCGATCACGCCCGCCGCCGCGATCACCCCGATCGAGCCGAGGAGGTCGGAGAGGACCTCGAGGTAGGCGCCCTGCACGTTGAGGCTCTCGCCGGCGCCCGACCGGAGGAGGGCGAAGGCCACCAGGTTGGCGACGAGGCCCAGCACGGCCACGGCCAGCATGGGCCCGACCACCACGTCGGACGGGTCGCCCCAACGGCTCACCGCCTCGACCACCACGTAGACGGCCACGGCGAACAGCAGGGCGGCATTGGCCAGGGCGGCCAGGACCTCGAGCCGGTAGAGCCCGTAGGTCCGCCGGGGGATGCGGCGGGCGCGGTCGGCGACGTGGATGGCGGCCAGCGCCATGGCCAGCCCGGCGACGTCGGTGAGCATGTGGCCGGCGTCGGACAGGAGCGCCAGCGAGTTGGCGGCGAAGGCCACCACGGCCTCGGCCACCATTACGGTCGCCAGGACGACCAGGGCGGCCAGCAGCCGGCCCTTGTGGCGGGAGCCGGCGCGCAGCTCGGCCCCGTGGGCGTGCCCGTGCCCGTACGGAGCGCCGGCGGGCCGGGGCCCGCTCCCCGGCAGCTCCGGAGCGGTCCGGTCGAGGTGGGGGTGCGGATGACTCATGGTCCCTCCCCTGCGAGACTACTGAACGCCACGGAGCACCGATCAGGGGGCCGAGATGCACGTGACAGACCTGCACCGGAGGAGCGTCGAGGCGTTCCTGGACCGGCTGGCACCGCTGGCCGGCCCCCCCGCCGACAGGTGGGCGTCGGCCACGCCCTGCCCCGGCTGGGACGTGCGTGCCCTGGTCAACCACGTGGTGGTGGAGGACCTGTGGACGGTGCCGCTCATGGGAGGCGCCACCCTGGAGGAGGTGGGCGACCGGTTCGAGGGCGACGTGCTGGGCGACGATCCGCTGGGCACGGCCCGGGCCGCCGCCGAGGCGGCCGTGACCGCCGCCGCCTCGGGGGTGGTCGCCGGCCGCACCGTGCACCTCTCCTTCGGAGACGCCCCCGCCGAGGAGTACGCGTGCCAGCTGGCCGCCGACCACCTCGTCCACGGGTGGGACGTCGCCGTGGCCACGGGCGGCGACCCCGGGGCGGACGCCGAGCTGGTGGAGGAGCTGGCCGCCTGGTTCGCCGACCGCGAGGCCGCCTACCGGGGGGCGGGGGTCATCGGTGACCGGCCCCCCGGGTCGGGCGACGGCGATCCCTGGCACGAGCTGCTGCGGGCCTTCGGCCGCCGCCCGGGCTGGCCCACGCCCTGAGCCGCGTCCCCGCCGTCCGGGACGGGTCGCCGCCCCGGGGGAGGCGAACGCTACGGTCCGCCGGGTGGACCAGCCCCCCTCCCACATCAGCGGTGCCCCACCGGCAGCCCGGGGTGCCGAAGGCGACCCCGCCGTCGTCCGCACCGCCCCCGGCCGGCTGGGTCCCCGGCTGGTGGTGGCCGGGACCCACTCCGGGGTGGGCAAGACGACGGTGGCCACCGGGCTGGTGGCGGCCCTGCGCCGTGCCGGCCACCGGCCGGCCACCGCCAAGGTGGGCCCTGACTTCATCGACCCCGGCTACCACTGCCTGGCCTCCGGTCGCCCGCCCCGCAACCTGGACGCCTGGATGTGCGGCACCGACGCCATCGCCCCGCTGGCGGCCCGGGCGGGTGCCGGTGCCGACCTGCTGGTGATCGAGGGCGTCATGGGCCTGTTCGACGGGTCGACCGACGGCGCCTCGTCGTCCACGGCCGACGTCGCCCGGTTGCTCGGCGCCCCCGTCGTGCTGGTCGTCGACGCCGGCGCCATGTCGGGCTCGGTGGCGGCGCTCGTCGCCGGGTTCGCCGGCTTCGACGCCCGGGTCGACGTGGCGGGCGTGGTCCTCAACCGGGTGGGCTCCGACGGCCACGAGGTGCTGCTGCGCGAGGCGCTCGCCCCCCTCCGCATCCCCGTCCTCGGCGCCCTCCGTGAGGACGAGCGGCTGACGTGGCGCGACCGCCACCTGGGCCTGGTCCCGGTGGCCGAGCAGCCCGGGGCGGTGGCGGCCGCGCTCGAACGGCTGGCGGCGGCGGTGTCCGAGCGGCTCGACCTCGGCGCGGTGGTGGCCCTGGCCCGCACCGCCGAGCCCCGGCCCGTGGCCGGGGTGGCCGTGCCGGCGCCGGTGGCCCCGTCGGGCCGGCGCGTGCCCGTGGCCGTGGCGGCCGGGGCTGCCTTCACCTTCACGTACGCCGACACGCTCGACGCCCTGGTCGCGGCCGGGATGGAGGTGGTCACCTTCGACCCTGCCCACGAACCCGCTCTGCCGGACGGTGTCGCCGGCCTCGTGGCGGGCGGCGGGTTCCCCGAGGTCCACGCGGGGGCGCTGGCGGCCAACCAGGCCCTGCTGGCCGACGTGCGCCGGCGACTGGCGGACGGCCTGCCGACGTGGGCCGAGTGCGGGGGGCTGCTGTGGCTGTGCCGCCGCCTCGACGGCGTCCGGCTGGTGGGGGCCGTCCCCGCCGAGGCCCGCATGACCGACCGCCTCACCCTCGGCTACCGCCGGGCCACCACGACCGCTCCGTCGCCGGTGGGAGCCACCGGCACCGTGCTGCGCGGGCACGAGTTCCGGTACTCGACCGTCGACCCGCCCGGCGAGGCGCTGACCCTGGCGGCCCGGTGGGGCTCGCGTGGCGACGGCTTCGCCTCGCCGACCCTGTTGGCGTCCTACCTGCACGTCCACCCCGGGGGCGACCCGTCGCCCGTGGCGGCGTTCGCCCGAGCCTGCGTCGCGGCCGCCTGAGCCGAGCGGAGCCGTGGTGGACGACGACCGGCCGATCGCCATCGTGGGCCTCCTGGGGGGCCAGTGGTTCGGCCGCGATGCCGAGGTCGCCCTGCGGGGAGCCGACGTGCTGCTGGGTAACGCCGAGCAGCTCGCCCTGCTCCCGGCGGGGATCGGCGGCGAGAGGGTCGAGCTGTGGGGCGACCCCGGCGCCGTCCTCGACCGGGCGGTGGCCGAGCGCCGCCGGGGGCGACGGGCCGTCGTCCTCGCCGCCGGTGACCCCGGCTTCCACGGGATGGTGGGGCTGGCGGCGCGCCGCCTGGGTGGGTCCGGCGTCGTGATCCATCCCGCGCCCTCCTCGGTCGCGCTGGCCGCCGCCCGCCTGGCGATGCCGTGGGACTCCCTGACGGTGCTGTCGGTCCGGTCCGAGCCCCTCGGGGCGGTCGTGCGGGCGGTCGCCGAGCGGTCCCCGGTGGCGGTCCTGGTGTCGCCCCGCGTGCCTCCCCAGGCCCTGGGCACCGCCCTGGTGGCCGCCGGCTGCCCACCCCGGGCCGTGGCGGTGTGCGCCCGCCTCGCCGAGCCGGCCGAGGAGGTCACCCGCACCGACCTGCGCGGCCTGGCCCGGGGGACGTTCGACCCCCTGGCCGTCGTGGTGCTGCGGGCACCGTGACCACGCCGCGCCCGGCCGGGCGCCCCACGGTGCTGGCGGTCGTGGCGCTGGGCGGGCTCCTCGGGGCCTCCGCCCGCCACGTCCTGGCCCAGGCGCTACCCGTCGACGCCGGCGGGGTGCCCTGGGCCACGGCGGCGGCCAACGCCTCGGGCTCCCTCGCCCTCGGTGCCGTCCTGGGCGTCCTCGCCCGCCGCCCGCCCCGCCACGCCGTGCTGCGGCCCTTCCTGACCAGCGGGGTGCTGGGGGGCTTCACCACCATGTCGACCCTGCAGGTGGAGACCGTCCTCCTGGTGGCGGGCGGGCACGGGCCCACCGCCGCCGCCTACGCCGCGTCCAGCGCCGTGGGGGGCCCAGTGCTGGCCGGCCTGGGGCTGGCCATCGGCCGGCACCGACGAGGCGGGGCGGCACCGCCCGCACCGCCCGCACGGCCCTCGCCCGCCGCGAGCCCCGGACGCTGCCGTTGAGCACGACCACCTGGCTGCTGTTCCTCGTCACCGCGGCGATGGGCGCGGTGGCTCGCGTCGTCGTCGACTGGTGGGTGCACGACCGGGTGGGCGGGTCGTTCCGGTGGGGCACCCTCCTCGTCAACGTCACCGGCTCGCTGGCCCTGGGCGTGGTCACCGGCCTCGCCCTCGAGCACGGCCTGAGCAGTGCCGCCCGCACGGTGGTGGGGACCGGCGCCCTGGGCGCCTACACCACGTTCGGCACCTTCAGCGCCGAGGTGGTGCACCAGGTCGAGGAGGGACGGTCGGGCGCGGCGGCAACCTACCTGGTCGCCACGGCGACGTCGTGCCTGCTGGCCGCGGCGGCCGGCCTCGCCGCCACCGGCGCCCTCTGAGGGACCGGGACCGCCCTGGGGCGGGGCGGCACGCCCCCGGGCAGGGGGGCACCCCCGAGATCGCCGGTGGGAGCCCGGCCGCGACCGGTCGGCCCCAGCTCGGGCCGCCTACGCTGGGCCGATGCGGTGCCGTGCGGTGAGTGCCCTCCGATGCGCCGTGGCCGCCGTGGCGCTCGGCACCGTGCTCGTCGTCGCTGGGCTCCCGGGCCAGGGGGCGCCCCCGGCCGACGCCCATGCCACCCTCCTGGCCACCGTCCCCGCCGCCGATGCCGAGGTGGCCACCGTCCCCGAGGCGGTCGAGCTCCGCTTCGACGAGCCGGTCGAGACCCTGGACGGTGCCGTGCGGGTGTACGCCCCCGACGGGGAGCGGGCGGACCGGGGCACGGTCGAGGCCGCCGACCACGGCACCGTCGTGCGCACCCCGCTCGAGGGTGACGCCGAGGGCACCTACACCGTCGCCTGGCGGGTGACCAGCGAGGACGGTCACACCCTGGCGGGCTCGTTCGTCTTCCACCACGGGGCCCGCACCGGCGCGGTCGACGTCGCGGAGGACGACGACGGAGCCACGGCGTCGGCGGGCGGCGTCGGCCGCTGGCTGGCGCTGGCCGGCGGGGCGACCGCCGTCGGCGCCTCGCTCCTGGCGTTGCTCCTCCCGGGGCCACGCCGGCCGGGGCCGGCGGGCGCCCGCAGCACGACCACCGATCCGGCCGCCCCCACCACCGGCGGGGCGGCCACTCCCCTCGGCCTCGGCCCGGCCCCCACGGCGGCCGCCACGGGAGCCCCGGGCGCCGCC
>DASUJB010000122.1:0-10288 GCA_036279475.1 Acidimicrobiales bacterium
ACCGGCCGCCCGGGGCCAGTAGCTCTACGGCGTCGTCCAGGGCCGACGGCAGCACGCCGAGCTCGTCGTTGACCGCGATGCGGAGGGCCTGGAACGTACGTCGTGCCGGGTGACCGCCACGGCGCCGGGCGGGGGCGGGCACCGCGTCGCGCACCACCTCGGCCAGCTCCCCGGTGGTGGTCAGGGGGCGGTGGGCCACGATGGCCCGGGCGATGCGGGGCGCGTGGCGCTCGTCGCCGTAGGCGCGCAGCAGGCGCGCCAGCTCCCGCTCGGGGGCGCCGTTCACCAGGTCGCCCGCCTGCACCGGTCGTGACGGGTCCATGCGCATGTCCAGGGGGCCGGACCGCCGGTAGCTGAAGCCGCGCTCGGGCCGGTCGAGCTGGGGCGAGCTGACCCCCAGGTCGAAGAGGGCGCCGCTGATGCCGTCCCCCTCGTGGCCACGGCCGGCGAGCACGTCGGCCGCCACCCGGGCGATCTCGTCGAAGCGGGTGCGGCGGGCGGTGAACCGGTCGCCGAAGCGGGCGAGGCGGTCGGAGGCGGCGGCGACGGCGTCGGGGTCCTGGTCGAGGCCGAGCACCGCCAGGTGGGGGTGGGCGTCGAGCAGCGCCTCGGCGTGGCCGCCCCCGCCGAGAGTGGCGTCCACCACGACCCCGGGTGGCACCGGGGCGAACAGCTCGACCACGAGGTCGACGAGCACCGGGCGGTGCTCGAAGCGGGGCGCGGCGGGGGGCGGGCCGTCGGGAGGGCTCACAGCTTCAGGTCCCTGGCGGCCTGGCGGAGGGCGGCGTCCGGCCCCTCGGGGATGGCCTCCATGCGCCGCTCCCACCGGTCACGGGCCCACACCGAGACCCGGCGGCGGGCCCCCACCACCATGACGGGTCCGGTCAGCTCGCCGTAGGTGCGCAACGAGCGGGGCACCACGATGCGGCCCTGCCCGTCGGGCTGGACCGGGAAGGTGGCGGCGACGAACGCCTCGGCCGCCTCCTCGGACACGAGGCCGAGGGCGACGCCGTCGTCCCAGGTGGCGAAGACGGACTCCATCTCGTCGTCGGGCCACAGCCCGAGGTAGCCGTCGAGGGGGCCGAGGTAGGCACCGACCCTCAGCCGGGAGCGGAACGGCGACGGCAGGACGAGGCGGCTCTTGTCGTCCACGGAGTGCTCGAAGGACCCGGTGAAGAAGCGGGGACCGGTGGGCCGCGGCGGAGCGTCGACGGCCTCCGCGGCCGCGGCACCGGCGCCTGGCCGAGCGCCCGGGGAGAGGGGGGAGTCCTCCACTTCGTGGGAAAGTACCCCACTACCTTCCCCGGCGACAAGGGTCCCCCCACCGTGGGGACTGCGCCCCACCTGCCGGCACTCCGCCGACGGCAGGGCACGCGATCTCGGGCCCCGCGGCGGCCGGCCGCGCCGACGGGGCTCCCCGGGCGACCACGACGGTGCCTGGTCACCCCCGGCGCCCCGCCGTCGGGCCACCGCGGTCCCCGGCCGGCCGGGGCCCGGCCCGCGCCGGGGCAGGCGCGTGGCCGACGCCGCCCCGGCGACGGGTCGGTCCGCAGCCGCGGCCGGTCGAGCGGCGGCGACCGCTCCCCGGGACCAGGGGCCGGACGGCGCTCAGGCGGGAAGGTGGGCCAGCAGTGCCTCGGCCATGGCGCCGGGTGCCAGGCCGGTCCCCACCGAGGCCGCCACGAGGGAGCGGGCGCGGTCGGCGGGGAGGTGCAGCAGGTCCACCAACGGCGCCGGGTCCCACGTCGAGTACACCGCGCCCTGGAAGCGGGCGGCGGCACGGGTGCGACGCTGGCTCACGCCCACGAGCTTGCGCCCCCCGGGCGTCGTGACCTCGCCGGCCCCCACCGTGCCGAAGCAGACGAGCCGTCCGAGGGGCCCGCAGGCGAGGGGGCCGGCGTGCACGACGGCCGGACCCACCCCCAGCTCGGCCAGCGCCGCCCGCCACGCTTCGCCCACCCACAGCGGTGCCCGACCGACGTCGTCCTCCCAGAGGGGGTCGCCGGCCGGCACGATCAGGTCGACCCAGGCGGTGGTGGCCGGGTCGACCCACACCGCTCCCCCGCCCGACCGGCGGCGCACCACGGCGACACCGCGGCGGGCGGCGAGCTCGGCGTCGACCACGTCGGAACCCTGCGTCGATCCCAGCACCAGCGCCGGCGCGTCCGCCTCCAGCACCCATGCGGCGCGCCGGGGCACGTCCGGCAGGGGGATGGCGTGGAGCCGGGCCGCCGAGCCCCGGAGGCGCTCCACCTGCCACCCCGCGGAACCGGCGGCCGCGGCACCGGGCGCCGGCCCGGGGCCACCGGTGCCCACCGGCTCGGCCGGCGCCGGTCGACCGACCGGCCCGGTCACGCCGCCGTCTGCAGGTACGGCGTCCACGTCTCGGGCACGGTGCCCAGCGTGAAGGTGAGCCAGCTCGTGCCCCGGGGCTCGACCGGCGGGTGGCGCAGCCGCATCGGCGTCTCGTGCAGGAGGTGGTCCCGCTTGCGGACGTTGCACGGCCGGCAGGCCGCCACGACGTTGTCCCACGCGTGCCGGCCGCCCCGGCTGCGGGGGACCACGTGGTCGATGCTGTCGGCCGGGGCGCCGCAGTACTGGCAGCGGTGGCCGTCGCGGGCGAACACCGAGCGGCGGTTCAGCGGTGTCGTCCACCGGTAGGGGACGCGCACGAAGCGACGGAGGCGCACGACCGAGGGCACGATCACCGCCAGCTGGGCCGCGTGCATCACCGCCTCGCTGGCGTGGACCGTCTCCGCCGTCCCTCCCAGGACCAGGACGACGGCCCTGCGGTCGCTGACGACACCGAGGGGCTCGAACGTGGCGTTCAGCACGAGAGCCCGGCTCATCGCCGCAACGCTACAAGGGGGAGCCCGGCGTCCGTCGTGGATCGGGGCGGCGGGACCGCCGCACGTCACGGCACCATCGCAGGTAGGTGACCACGTCGGCGGGGTCGGGCGGGCGGTCACCGTCGCCGCCGTAGGCCGCCTGCGACCGGAACCGGAGGTAGGAGGGCGATGGCAGCGGTAGGAAGGGTGGCCTCCGCCACCAGCCCGGGGCGGCCAGCACCAGGGCCTGGCGGACGCCGGTGGCCCACAGCGACGGCCGCCGGGCGACGGCGCCGGCGGTCGGCAGCACCCAGCCGGCGCCGGAGGACGCGCCGCGGGCGCTCACGGCGTCGACCGCCGGCGCCCGGTGGCCACCCCGGTGGCCACGCCGGCACGCCCACCCACCGGCTGGTCCCTCGGGGGGACGGGGTCCCCGACTCCCCCGGCGGGGGGGGGACGGCGAGGGGCACCGGCCCCGCCAGGTCACGGCGGCTCGACCCCGACGTCGACGCCCTCGGCCCGCAGCGCCACCGCCGCCGCGCCCACGAGGGGTCCGGCGTCGCCCGACCCGGCCGGGACCACGCGGGCGCCCCGGGCGAAGGCGATGCGGCTCCGGGCGTCCAGCTCGGCCTGGGCGGCGGCGAAGAAGGCGTCGCCGTAGCCCAGGGCCACCGATCCGGCCACCGCGGCCAGCCGCAGGTCCAGCAGGTTGGCCACCGAGGCCACCGCCCGCCCCACCAACGTGCCGGTGCGCCGCCGCCACGCCTCGCCGGCGACGGCGGGATCCTGCCCGGTGACCGCCCGGATGGCCGTGCCCGATGCCTCGGCCTCGAGGCAGCCGCGCCCCCCGCACCGGCACGGCCGCCCCTCGGGCTCGACGATTACGTGGCCGATGTGGCCGGCGTTGCCCGTCTCGCCGTCGAGCAGGCGACCTTCCAGGACCACCCCCCCGCCGACGCCGGTGGACACCACCATGGCGAGGAAGCAGCGCGCGCCGCGCGCCGCCCCCACCCATCCCTCGGCCAGGGCCAGGGCCTTGGCGTCGTTGTCCACGTGCACCGGCAGGCCGGTCAGGTCGGCGAGGCGGGAGCGCAGGGGGAAGTCCCGCCATGCCGGGATGTTGAGCGGCGACACCGTCGCGCCGTGGCGCGCCATGGGGCCGCCGCAGCCCACGCCCACGACCGCCTCGTCACCTCCTCGCACCGCCCCGACCAGGGTGGCCAGCGCTTCCCACACCTCCTCCGCCCGGCCGCCGGCCGGCGTGGGCACCGTCTGCCGGTGGCTGAGGGTGCCGGCACGGTCGACGCGGCCCGCGGCCAGCTTGGTCCCGCCGATGTCGATGGCCAGCACCGCGTCCATGCCGCCGGCAACGTAGCCTCCCCGCCTCCGGCCTCGGCCCCGGGGGCCGGCGGCCGGCGCGGGTGGGTGGCGGGAGCGACCACGTAACCTGGCGGAACGCATCGCCGGCAACGGAGGGAGACCCCGGCTGTGGCCAGCATCGACACCGCGGCGACCCAGGGGGCGGCGACCTTCGCCGACCTGTACGGCCGCGTCCTCGCCAACGTCGAGCGGGTCATCCAGGGCAAGCGCGACGTCATCGAGCTGATGCTGCTGTGCCTCCTCTCCGACGGCCACCTGCTGCTCGAGGACGTCCCCGGCGTCGGCAAGACCAACCTGGCGAAGTCGCTGGCGACGTCGATCGAGTGCAGCTTCGGGCGCGTGCAGTTCACCCCGGACCTGCTGCCCTCCGACGTGGTGGGCCTCACCATCTGGAACCGGGGGGCCAACACCTTCGACTTCCGGCCGGGCCCGGTGTTCAACAACATCGTGCTGGCCGACGAGGTGAACCGGGCGTCGCCCAAGACGCAGGCCGCCCTGCTGGAGGCGATGGCCGAGGGCCAGGTCACCGTGGACGGCGTGACCTACCCCCTGGCCCCGCCGTTCATGGTGGTCGCCACCCAGAACCCCGTGGGCCACGAGGGCACCTACCCCCTGCCCGACTCGCAGCTCGACCGGTTCCTCGTGCGGGCATCGGTGGGCTACCCCTCGCGCCAGGCCGAGCTGGAGATCCTCGACGCCCACGGCGACCACGACCCCTTCCACGACCTGGGGCCGGTGGTCTCCGGCCGCGACGTCCAGCGGATGGCCCGGGCCACCCGGCAGGTGCACGTGGCACCGAGCCTCAAGGCCTACCTGGTCGACCTCACCCAGGCCACCCGGCACCACGCCGCCATCGCCCTCGGTGCCTCGCCTCGCGCCACCCTGGCACTGCAGCGGGTGGCCAGGGCACGGGCCGCCGCCGCCGGTCGCGGCTACGTCCTGCCCGACGACATCAAGGCCCTGGCCGTGCCCGTGCTGGCCCATCGCCTGCTCGTCACCCCCGAGGCCCACCTCCAAGGCGTGTCGGCCGCCGACGTCCTCGCCGACGTGCTGCGCGCCGTGCGCGTCCCCGGAGGGCGGTGAGCGGCAGTTGGCGGCGGCCAGGCTGACCCGCCCGGGCTGGACGGCCCTGTGGGGCGGGTTGGGGCTGCCCGTCGCCGGCCGCCTGATGGGCATCGGGGAGCTCGACGTCCTCGGCGCCGTGGTGCTCGCCCTCGTGGCCGTGGCCGCCTGCTCCGTGGCCCTGACCCGGCTCGACGTCGAGGTCGACCGCACGCGGCAGCCGGCCCGGGTGCACGTCGGCCAGCTCAGCCGGGTCGAGGTCCGGGTGCGCAACCGCCGGCCGGCGGCCACCCCCGTCCTCCGGCTCCACGAGGCGGTGACGGGCACTGCCGGGGTCGAGCTGCTCCTCTCGCCCCTGGCCCCGCGGGCGAGGACCAGCGCCTCCTACGCCCTGCCGACCGACCGCCGGGGCATCCTGGGCGTGGGCCCGCTGGAGGTGGTCGTCGCGGACGCTCTCGGCCTGGCCGAGGCCTCGGTGGAGGCGGCCCCCCGGGTGGAGGTCACCGTGCTGCCCCGGGTCGAGGAGCTGCGCCCCGTCCCCCTCACCGTCGGCCGCGACCCGCTGGCCGGGTCGCTGCAGCCCCACGCCCTCGGGCGGGCCAGCGACGACTTCTACGCCCTCCGGGCCTACGTCGTGGGCGACGACCTGCGGCGGATCCACTGGCCGTCCACGGCCCGCCACGACGAGCTGCTGGTGCGCCAGCAGGAGCAGCCGTGGCAGGGACGGACGACCGTCCTGCTCGACGTGCGGCAGGCGGCCCACGACCGGGGCTCGCTGGAGGCCGCGGTGTCCGCCGCGGCCAGCGTCCTCGTGTCCAGTGGGGGGCGGCGGGACCTCGTCCGCCTGGTGACGACGGCCGGGGACGACTCCGGCTTCGGCTCCGGCCCTCACCACCTGCACGCCCGCCTCGAGGACCTGGCGGTGCTGTCGGCGTCCACCCCGGCCAGCTTGCGGTCGATGATCGACGTGGTGCAGCGCGACGGCCAGGGGGCGCTGGTCGTCGTGACCGGGCAGGTCACCGAGGACGAGCTCCGGGCCACCTCCCGCCTCCGCCACCGCTTCGGGATGGTGGTGGTGGTGCGGGTGGGGACGACCGGCACCGGTGCCGACGGGGGGACGGGCACGGTCGCCGGCGTGGACGCCGCCGGCGTCGTCGCGGCGGGGTCGACCGGCGGTGCGGGAGGGCTGGCGCGGGTCGAGGTCGGCGCCGGTGCCCTCCTGGCGCCGGCCTGGGACCGGGCGATGGGGGCGGTGGCGTGGGGCGGCGCCGGCGTCGCCCGCATGGGAGCGACGTGGTGACGGTCGCCGAGCCGGGCCTCGCGTCCCGTGCCCACCACGCGGCCACGGCCCTGCCGGCCGGCCCGGACGGCTCGCCCGGGCGGGTGCCCGGGTCGCTGCGGCTCGCCACCGAGGTGGCCCTGGGCCTGGTCACGGTGGCGGCGGTGCTGGGGATGAACCGCCTGTTCGAGGACGGCAGCTACAGGGCGCCACTCGTCGCTCAGGCGGTCCTGGCCCACGTGGTGGTCACCTCGCTGCGGCGCGCCAACCTCCGGCTGGTGCCCGCCGGCCTGGCGACGGCGGGCACCGCCGTGCTCGCCGTGGCGTGGGCCCGCTTCCCCGACACCGTCCGCTGGGGCCTGCCCACCGCCGCCACGCTCCGGGCTGCGGGTGACGACCTGGCCGCCGCCTGGTCGCTCTTCGGCGAGGTCCGGGCCCCCGCCCCCGTCGAGAACGGCTTCGTCGTCGGCGCCGCGGTGGCCGTGTGGGCGCTGGCGTTCCTCGCCGACTGGGCGGCGTTCCGGACGGCCGCGGCCTTCGAGGCGCTGCTGCCAGCCACCGTCCTCTTCGTGTTCTCCGCGGCGCTGGCGGGACCGGGCACGCCGGTGGCCGGCCCCGCCCTGTTCGCGGTGTGCGCCCTGGCGTTCGTGCTCCTGCACCGGACGGCGGCCCAGGCCGGGCGGGTGCGGTGGGCGGGCGGCGGGGGACCGGCGCGGCGGGGCCGCCGGGCGCTGCTCGGCTCCGGGTTGGCCGTCATCGCCGCCGGCGTCGTGGCCGGGGCGGTCGTCGGTCCCCGGCTCCCCGGTGCCGGCGGGGAGCCGGTGCTGGCGTGGCGGGACATCACCCGCGACGACGCCACGCGGGTGGTGCTCAGCCCCATCGTCTCGTTGCAGACGAAGCTGCTCCAGCAGCCCGACGTGCAGCTCTTCACCGTGCGCAGCCCCCGCAGCGCCTACTGGCGGCTGACGTCCCTCGACGAGTTCGACGGCGAGGCATGGCGGTCCTCGTACCGCACCGAGGGAGCCGACGGCGAGCTGCCGCGGGCCGTGCCGGCGAGCGGCGACGCCCGGACGGTGACCCAGGAGATCACCATCGACCAGCTGGGGTCGGTCTGGCTCCCCGGTGCCTTCGAGCCGCGGGCCGTCCGCCCCGCGTCGGGACGGGACGTCCTGTACGACCAGCGGTCGGCCACCCTCATGGTCGACCGGGACCTGCCCACGTCCGACGGCCTGTCCTACACGGTCACCTCGGCGGTGCCCGACTGGTCCGGTGCCGAGCTGCGAGCGGCGTCGACCCGCGTTCCCCGAGAGGTCGCCGACAGGTACCTGCCGCTGCCCGCCGACTTCCCCGAGCGGGCCGCCGCCGAGGCACGCCGCGTCACCGCCGCCGCTCCCACCCCCTACGACGAGGCCCTCGCCCTCCAGGGCTATCTCCGCAGCGGCCGCTTCACCTACGACACCGACGTCGGCGTCGGCCACGGCAACCAGGCGCTGCTCACCTTCCTCTTCGAGACCCGCCGTGGCTACTGCGAGCAGTTCGCGGCGGCGTTCGCCGCCCTGGCCCGATCGGTGGGGTTGCCGGCCCGGGTGGCGGTGGGCTTCACCCCCGGCATCCAGGACGACGAGGACCCGACCCTGTACAGCGTGCGCGGGGTGCACGCCCACGCCTGGCCCGAGGTGTACCTGGGCGAGTACGGCTGGGTGCCCTTCGAGCCGACCGTCGGGCGGGGACCGCCTCGGGGTCGCAGCTGGCTCGGCGTCGGCGAGCAGCAGGACACCAGGGCGGGCGGGGCGCGGGTGACCGACCCCGGCCCGGAGCCCGCGGCGGACGGTGGGGTCGAGGCCCCGGGCGGGACCCCCGACCAAGCGGACGGCCGCCGGGCGGGCGAGGGGCTCGAGGTGGGCACCGCCACGGGCCCGGCGAACGGGCCCGACCCCGGCCCGACCCCGGGGGACGCCGTCGGCCGGCTGGTGGCCACCCTGGGTGGGGCGCTCCTCGCCTACGCGGTGCTGGTGCCCTCGGTGCTGGCCGCCCAGCGGGCCATCCGCCGGCGGCGGGCCCGGGACCCGGTCGCCCGCATCGGCCTGGCCTGGGACCTGGCCATCGACGGCGCCGTCGACGCCGGCGTGGCCCTGCCCGCCTGGTCCACCGTGGCCGAGAAGGCGGACCGCATGACGGTGGCGCTGCCCGAGGTGGCGGCACGCGTGTCGTCGCTGGCCTGGCAGGTGGAGCAGCTCGACTACGCGGGGATCCCCCCGACGGTGGAGACGGCCACCCGTGCCCTGGAGGACGGTCGTGCCGTCGCCGGTGCCGCCCGGCACCGCCAGCCGTCGTGGCGGCGGATGGCGAGGGGGCTGGACGTCCGGCGGCTGGCCCGGAGGCCGACCGGGCCGACCACCACCCGGCAGGCCGGGGCCGGCTGAGCCGACCGCCGACCCGACCCGACCCGACCCGACCCGCCGAGCCGAGCCGCCGCGCCGACCCGCCGAGCGACCCGACCCGCCGTGCCCAGCCGACCACCCGTGCCGAGGCGACCATCCGTCTGCCCTCGTATCCCCGCCGGCAGCCGTGTCGCGGGCCCGCAGGGCGGCGGGCGGGGGCCTGCCGTCAGTCGCCCGGGGGCGGCGGTTGGTCCGTGCGGCGGAGGCGGTCACGCATGCGACGCCCGGCCCCGCCCAGGGCGTCGCGCATGCCGTTGGCCCGCACCGACTGGGTGAGCTGGTCGAGCCCGGCCCGGCCCAGCTTGCGGACGTTGCGCTCGAAGACGAGGGCCGAGCCCAGCATGACGAGGAAGCCGGCGAAGGAGAGCCAGAAGGACGTCGACAGCATGAAGACCAGGAACAGCGCCCCGGCGATGAAGCCGACGACGGCCCATTTCATGCGGCTCACCGTGTGCCGGTAGAGGGTGGTCTCGCTCACCTCGCGAGCGAATGACGGATCATCCTCGTAGAAGCGCTGTGCGATCTCCCGGAGGATGCGTTCCTCGTCCTCGGAAAGCGGCACGTGAACCCCTTGTCGCCCGCTCGACCGAACCGGCACGTCCAAGTGTTCCACAGGGTCGGGCGAACGACAACGCGTGCGAGCCGCCGGGGCGGGCGATTTCAGGGCCCGTCCGCCGTGCCGGCGTCGGGTCCCCACCGGCCGGCGCCGGAGCCGGTCCCCGCTCCCCACCCCCGGAGCGCCACCGAGGACGCCGGGCCGATGGCGGCATCGCCGAAGCGGGCGCGGATGGCGTCGACGGCCCCGCCCAGCTCGTGCCGGTCACCGGCGAGGGCGTCGTCGAGGCTGAGCTGGCGCACCCCGGCGTCGCCCAGCCCGCTGCCGGTGACGCCGAGGAGCCGCACGCCCCCGCGGAGGTCGATCCCGCGGAGGAGGTCCCGGGCGGCCGCCGCCAAGGCCGACCCGTCGTCCACGGGCCGGGGCAGGGTCGCCGAGCGGCTGACGGTCCGGAAGTCCGCGAAGCGGACCTTGAGCGTCACGGTGCGGGCGGCCCGACGCTCGCGCCGGAGGCGGCCGGCCACGGCGTGGGCCATGTGGACGGCGGCGTGGCCGAGCTCGGCCTCGCCGCGCAGGTCGGTGGCGAACGTCTCCTCGTGGCCGATCGACCGGGCCCGACGGTCGGGCCGGACCCGCCCGGGGTCGACACCCCGAGCCAGCGACCGGAGGTGGCGCCCCGCAGCGGGGCCGAGGGCCGCCACCACGGCGCTCTCGGGCAGGTCGGCGAGGTCGCCCACCGTGC
>DASUJB010000123.1:0-14520 GCA_036279475.1 Acidimicrobiales bacterium
GCCCCTGCTGGCCCGCGACCGGGCCGGCTCGTGCTGGCCCGTGCTCAGGCCGGCCCGCGGCGCGCAAGCCGATGCCCCCGTGCTGGCCCGTGCTCAGGCCGGGCCGTGCCGACCCGGGACCCGGCCGCCTGCGGTGCGTAAGCCGATGCCCTCCCGGTCTTGCCGAGCGGGAGCCTGCCGGCCGGGACGGAGGGCGGGCAAGGGCCGACGGATTGCCAGGCGAGCCGGCCAGAGGCCGGCGGATTGCCCGGCTCGACGGCGACCGGCTGTTCACGACGGCCAGCCAACGGGTGACATCCCGGACGATGCTGCTATGTTGCCCGACGCCGGGCGCGACATCTCGCGCCCTCTGCGACACCGCAGGAGGTCGACCGTGACAGCAACCGTGGTCATCGCCCCGTCGGGCGGACTGCCCGGGCACCGGTCGCCCCGTGTGGTGGCTGACACCTTCAGGAGGTCCTCCACGTGAGACGGCAGCGCCGGAGCCGCGGGCTCCTCGCCCTGGTCCTCGGCCTCTCGCTGGTGGCCGCGGCATGCGGCGACGACGGCGAGGGTGGCGGCGGCTCGGCCGCCGAGCCCGAGGAGGGCGAGCCCACCCAGGGGGGCGAGCTGGTCGACCTGGGCACGTTCGTGGGCGACCCCCCCGAGTTCCTCGACCCGGGCCTCAACCAGACCCTCGACGCCGCCCAGGCGGTGAACGTCCTCTACGACGGCCTCACCGAGGTCGACACCAGCGACCCCGACAACCCGGTGACCGTGCCGTTGGTGGCCGAGTCCTTCGAGTCGAACGACGACGCCACCGTGTGGACCTTCACCATCCGCGACGGCCTGAAGTTCTCCAACGGCGAGGACGTGCTGCCCAGCTCCTTCCAGCTGGCCTGGGAGCGGGCCAGCGATCCCGACTTCGCCGGTGACTACGCGTACCTCTTCAACTTCATCGACGGGGGCCGGGAGAAGCTCGACGGCAAGGCGCGCACCATCAGCGGCATCAGCGTCGACGACGCGGCGATGACGCTGACGGTGACGCTCGACGAGCCGTACGCCAACTTCCCCACCGTCGCCAGCTTCCAGACCTTCTTCCCCATGCCCAAGGCGGTACGGGAGCTGAAGGACCAGAAGCAGTGGGACCGGGGCATGATGGTGGGCAACGGCCCCTTCATGTTGGAGAAGGAGCGCACGGACACGGAGATCTCCCTGGTGCCCAACCCCGAGTGGGACGGGACCAAGTACACCGATCTCGACCTGCCGTCCCAGCCCTACCTGGAGCGGCTGGTCTTCCGGGTGACCGCCGACCCCGACACCTCGTACAACTCCTTCGAGGCCGGTGAGGGCGACACCGCCCAGATCCCCGCCGGCCGGTTCCAGGACGCGGCCGACACCTACGCCACCACGCTCGACGACGAGATCGTCGGCAGCTACTACTACGACATCAACATGGAGGACCCGGTGCTGGGCGGCGAGGAGGGCAAGCCGCTCCGCCAGGCCATCCAGCAGGCCATCGACCGCGACGAGATCAACGAGGCCGTGTTCGAGGGCATCGGCCGCAAGGTGTCGAACGCCGTCACCCCCGAGGGCATCCCCGGGTGGGGGCCGGACCTGTGCGACACCTGCACGTACGACCCGGAGGCGGCCAAGGCCAGCTACCAGGAGTGGCTCGACGCCGGCCACGAGCTGACCAAGCCCCTCAAGATCCAGTTCAACACCGGCCAGAACCACGACCAGGTGACGGCCATCATCATCGACGACCTCGACGCCATCGGCATCGACGCCGAGCCCCAGCCCATGGACCAGGAGACGTACTTCTCGCAGCTGGCCGACGGGGCCTGCCGCATGTGCCGGGCCGGCTGGTACGCCGACTACCCCACCTACGACAACTTCATGTACGACCTGTTCCACTCGGACAGCGCCAACGGCGGCAACAACTACTCGAACTACAAGAACCCGAAGTTCGACGCCCTGGTCGACGAGGCCAAGGCCACCACCGACCCCGACGAGCAGGGCGAGCTGTTCCGCCGGGCCGAGACCATGCTGCTGGAGGACGCAGCCGTCATCCCCATCAACTGGTACAAGGGCGAGTACGCCTACAACGGCGACAAGGTCGGCGGGCTGGCGCAGTCGCCGCTCGGCATCATCCCCTGGGAGACGGTCTACATCAAGCAGTGACCCGGCAGTGGGTCCCCGCGCCCGGCGCGGGGCCCACGGCCCGGCCGGGGACCACCCGCACGGTCCCCGGTCGCCGGTCACCCCTCCACCACCACGATGACCAGCTACATCATCAGGCGCCTGCTCCTCATCATCCCGACGGTGTTCTTCGCGCTGTCGTTCCTGTTCTTCATCTTCTTCGCCCTTCCCGGCGATCCGGCGTCGCTGATCGCCGGGGGCGCCGACCGGGTCGTCGACCAGGGCGTGGTCGAGCGCATCAACGAGCGCTACGGGCTCGACGACCCGTTGCTCGTGCAGTTCAAGGACTACTGGGCCCGCACCCTCCAGTGGGACCTCGGCGAGTCGTACCTCGACCGGCGCAGCGTCAACGACATCCTCGGCGAGAAGGCGGTCAACAGCGTCCGCCTGGGGCTCTGGGCCATCATCATCGAGGTCGTCGTGGGCATCTCGGTGGGGGTCCTGTCGGCCCTCCGCCGCTACTCCCTGGGCGACCGCTTCACCACCATCGTCACCGCCGCCGCCTCGGCCGTCCCCCCCTTCGTGCTGGGGTTCCTCCTCCAGTACCTGTTCGCGGTGCAACCCCACAAGCAGGGGTGGCCGGAGTGGGCCCAGCTGCACACCTCGGGCCTCGGTCCCGACACGTGGACGTTCTTCTTCGTCCCCACCGGTGACCAGTGGCGGTACCTGGTCCTGCCGGCGGTGACCCTGGCCTGCGTGTCCACGGCCCTGGCCGCCCGCATGACGCGGGGGTCGATGCTCGAGGTGCTGCGGGCCGACTACATGCGCACGGCCCTGGCCAAGGGCCTGAGCGAGCGCCAGGTGGTGGTCAGGCACGGCCTGCGCAACGCCATGCTGCCCGTGGTCACCCTCATCGGCATCGACTTCGGCACCGTGATCGGCGCCGCCGTCCTCACCGAGACCACCTTCTCGTGGCCGGGCCTGGGCTCGGAGATCGCCGACTCCGTGGGATCGCGCGACCTGCCCGTGCTGCTGGGCCTCACCCTGGCCGTGGTGCTGGCCTTCGCGCTCATCAACCTGGTGGTCGACGTCTCCTACGCCTTCTTCGACCCCCGCATCCGCCTCGGGAAGGGAGAGCCGGCGTGACGATCGTCGATCCCGGCGCCGCGGCGGCCGCCGTCTCCGTCGGTGACGCCCCGTCGAGCGAGGAGCTGGGCGAGGCCCGCCCGCTGCGGGCCGACGTGTGGCGGCGCTTCCGCCGCAACCGGCTGGCGATGCTGGGCCTGGGGTTCCTCGTGCTGCTGGTCCTGGCGGCGGTGTTCGCCCCCCTGGTCACGCCCTATGGCATCAAGGAGCGGTCGGCCGAGTTCCGGGCCGGCCCCTCTGCCGACCACTGGTTCGGCACCGACGCCGTGGGCCGCGACGTCTACAGCCGGGTGGTCTTCGGCGCCCGGGTGTCGCTGCGCATCGGCATCGTGGCCACGGCGCTGTCGGTGGTCATCGGGGTGGTGGTCGGCGCCGCGGCGGGGTTCTTCGGCGGGTGGGCCGACACGCTGATCTCCCGCCTCGTCGACGTCTTCCTCGCCATCCCCTACGTGGTGCTGGCCGTGGCCATCGCCACCGTGCTGGGCCGCAGCGAGAACACCGTCATCCTCGTGCTCGGCTTCACCGGGTGGATGGCGATGTCCCGCATCGTGCGGGCCAGCTTCCTGTCCCTGCGGAACCTGGAGTACGTGGAGGCGGCTCGGGCGCTGGGGTTCTCCCGCCGCCGCATCATGTTCCGCCACATCCTGCCCAACGCCGTGCAGCCGGTCATCGTCTACGCCACCATCGCCGTGGGCACCGCCATCCTCACCGAGGCGGCCCTGTCGTACCTGAACGTCGGCCCCCAGGACCCCACGCCGGCCTGGGGCCTGATGGTGTCCCAGGGCAAGGGGCTGCTGTCCAACGCCCCCCACATGCTGTTCTTCCCGGGGGGCGCCATCGTCCTGACCGTCCTCGCGTTCGTGTTCGTCGGCGACGGCCTGCGCGACGCCCTCGACCCGAAGCTGAAGTGATGGCCCACGTCACCGCTCCGCCCCCCGCCCGGCGCACCGGCACCGACGTCCTGCTGTCGGTGCGCGGCCTGCGGGCCGGCTTCCCCACCGACGACGGGGTCGTGCAGGCCGTCGACGGGGTGAGCTTCGACGTGGCCCGGGGCGAGGTCCTGGCCATCGTGGGCGAGTCGGGCTCGGGCAAGTCGGTCACCGCCATGTCGGTCCTGGGCCTCCAGCCCACCCTCGAGGTGACCGAGGGGGAGATCGTGTGGAAGGGCGAGGACCTGCTGACGGCGGGGGAGGAGCGGCGGCGCGCCGTCCGGGGCAAGGAGATCGCCATGATCTTCCAGGACCCGCTGACCGCCCTGAACCCGGTGCACACGGTCGGTCGCCAGATCGCCGAGATGGCCCACATCCACGAGGGGCTCGGCCGCCGGCCGGCGCTCGAGCGGGCCGTGGAGATGCTCGACCTGGTGGGCATCCCCGAGCCCCGCAAGCGGGCCGCCATGTACCCCCACGAGTTCTCGGGGGGCATGCGCCAGCGGGCGATGATCGCCATGGCCATCACCTGCCGGCCCGACCTCCTCATCGCCGACGAGCCCACCACCGCCCTCGACGTGACCGTCCAGGCCCAGGTGCTCGAGGTGCTGGTGGGCATCAAGGACGAGATCGACTCGGCGATCATCCTCATCACCCACGACCTGGGGGTGGTGGCCGGCCTGGCCGACCGCGTGATGGTGATGTACGCGGGCCGCCCGGTGGAGAAGGGCACGACGGCGGAGATCTTCTACGAGACCCGCCACCCCTACACGTTGGGCCTGCTGGCCAGCCTCCCCCGCCTCGACGACGTCGGCGACGAGGCGCTGGTGCCCATCGTGGGGTCGCCGCCGTCGCTCATCCGCAAGCCCAGCGGCTGTGCCTTCCACCCCCGGTGCCGGTTCGCCCGGGTGCCGGGGAGCTGCGAGTCCGACGACCCCACCCTCCGCTTGGTGGCGGGCGACGCCCACCTGGCCGCCTGCCACTACGCCGAGGAGCTGGCCACCGTGACCGTCGAGTCGCTGCGGAGCGGGGTCGACGTGGCGGGCGAGGGCGAGCTGGCCGACCTCCAGGTGCCAGCCACGGTGTACCGGCCCGGCGCCGAGCCGGAGGCGGACGCGGTGGTGGCCGACGTCGCCGTGACCGAGGCCGTGGCCCATCCCGGGGTGGTCGAGCGGGCCGAGCCCGGGGCCCCCGGCCGGTGGCCCGTGGACGAGCCGGCGGGCGAGCCGGCCGCCGACGGAGAGGTGACGCCGTGACCGAGGTCGCCAGCGAGCCGCGGGAGGCGCCGCCCGGCGGTGCCTCCCACCTCCTGCAGGCCGAGGGCCTGGTCAAGGACTTCCCCATCCGGGGCGGGGTGCTCGGCCGCACCGTCGGTCGGGTGTCGGCGGTGGCCGGCGTCGACCTGACCGTCGACCGGGGGGAGACCCTGGGCCTGGTGGGCGAGTCGGGCTGTGGCAAGTCGACCACCGGTCGCCTGCTGCTCAACCTCATCCCCCCCACGGCCGGCTCGGTGCGCTTCGACGGCCACCTGGTCAGCGCCATGCGGGGCAAGGAGCTCTCGGCCATGCGGCGCCGGTTCCAGATCGTGTTCCAGGACCCGTACGCCTCGTTGAACCCCCGGATGACGGTGGGGGCCACCCTGAGCGAGCCGCTCCGCGTCCACCTGGGCCTGGACGCCGCCGAGGCCGACGCCCGGGTGGCCGACCTGCTCCGCACCGTGGGTCTGGCCCCCGAGCACACCAACCGGTTCCCCCACGAGTTCTCGGGCGGCCAGCGCCAGCGGGTGGGCATCGCCCGCGCCCTGGCCCTCGAGCCCGAGCTCGTCGTGCTGGACGAGCCGGTGTCGGCGCTCGACGTGTCCATCCAGGCCGGCATCGTCAACCTCCTGCAGCGCCTGCAGGACGAGCTGGGCCTGGCCTACGTCTTCATCGCCCACGACCTGTCGGTGGTCCGCCACATCTCCGACCGGGTGGCGGTCATGTACCTGGGCAAGATCGTCGAGACCGGCGACCGCAGGGCCATCTACGGCAGCCCCGGCCACCCCTACACCCTGGCGCTGCTGTCGGCCATCCCCCTGCCCGACCCCCGGCGGGAGCGGGAGCGCCGGCGCATCGTCCTCACCGGCGACGTGCCCAGCCCGGCCGACCCGCCCTCGGGGTGCCGGTTCCGCACCCGCTGCTGGCGCAAGCGCCAGCTCGAGGCGGACGGCGTGGACACCTCGGCCTGCGTCGAGCAGGAGCCGGCGCTGGAGGTCCGCCCCGGCAGCGGCGTCGACCACCCGGTGGCCTGCCACTTCGCCCGGACGGCCGAGCTGGTCTAGCGTAGCGGCGCCCACGTCACAGGAGCCGACCGTTGCTGACCGCCGTCACCGTCACCTTGAACGTCCTGGCGTCGCTGATCCTCATCGTCCTGGTCCTGCTGCACAGCGGCAAGGGCGGCGGCCTGTCGGACATGTTCGGCGGTGGCATGGGTGCCAGCGCCCTGGGCTCCACGGTGATGGAGCGCAACCTCGACCGCCTCACCGTGGTGGTGGCCCTCGTCTGGGGCTTCACGGTGGTGGCGCTGTCGTTGATGCTCGGCTGAGCCGACCGGGGCGGCACGACAGGAGGAGCAGGCCATGAGCATCCTCGGTACCCGGGTGACCCGCATCGAGGACCCGCGGCTGCTCACCGAGGGCGGGCGCTACACGGCCGACGTGGCGGACCCGTTGCTGGCGGGCGCGGTGCACGCCACCTTCGTCCGCTCCACCGTCGCCCACGGCCGGCTCGCCGGCGTCGACGTGGCCGAGGCGCGGCACCGGCCCGGGGTGGTCGACGTGGTGACGGGGGCCGACCTCGACCTGCCGCCGCTGCCGGGGACGGCCAACCCTGCCATGGCGCGGCCCCTGCTGGCCGTCGACCGCGTCCGCTTCGTCGGCGAGCCGGTGGCCGTCGTCCTCTCGGAGACCCCCGAGGAGGGCGCCGACGCCGCCGAGTGGGTGGTCGTGGACCACGAGCCCCTGCCGGCGGTGGTCGACCCGCTCGCCGCGCTGGAGGGCGGCGAGCTGCTGTTCCCCGAGGTCGGCACCAACCTCGTGGTCAGCTTCGGCGACGACGACACGGCGGGCGCCGCCGCCGCCGAGGGCTGCGAGGTCGTGGTCCGCCAGCGCATCGTCAACCCCCGGGTGGCGGCCTGCCCCCTGGAGGGCCGCTCGTCGGCGGCCGCCTGGGTCGACGGCCGCCTCGTCCAGTGGTGCTCCACGCAGAACGCCCACGGTCTCCGCTCCGCCCTGGCCGCCACCCACGGGCTGGCCGAGGGGGACGTGCGGGTGGTGGCCCCCGACGTCGGCGGCGGCTTCGGGGCCAAGATCGGTGGGCACCCCGAGGACCTCCTCCTCGGGTGGCTGGCCCGCCGGTGCGGGCGCCCGGTGCGCTGGACCGAGACCCGCACCGAGAACATGACCGCCATGGTCCACGGGCGGGCCCAGGTGCAGGAGGTGACCGTCGGCGGCCGGCGGGACGGCACGATCGAGGCCTACCACCTGGACATCGTCCAGGACGCCGGCGGCTACCCGGCCATGGGGGCGTTCCTCCCGTACCTCACCCGGTCGATGGCGGCCGGCACGTACGGCATCCCCCACGTGTCGTCGCGGGCCCGGTCCGTGGTCACCACGACCACGCCCGTGGGATCGTTCCGGGGCGCCGGCCGCCCCGAGGCCGCGGCCGCCGTCGAGCGGGCCGTCGACCTGTTCGCGGCCGAGGTGGGCCTCGACCCCGCCGAGGTCCGGCGCCGCAACCTCCTGCCCGCCTTCTCCGGGCCCCTGCCCATGCCCACCGGGGTGGCCTACGACTGCGGCGACTACCCGGAGGCTCTGCGCCGGGCCCTCGACGCCGCCGGCTACGACGACCTGCGGTCCGAGCAGGCCCGGCGGCGGGCGGCGGGCGACCACCGGGCCCTGGGTGTGGGCCTGTCGTGCTACGTCGAGGTCACCACCGGCCCCACCGCCGGCGACGAGTACGCCCGGGTCGAGGTGCGGGCCGCCGCCGACGGTGCCGGGGTGGAGGCGTTGGTGGGCACGGGGGCGTCGCCACACGGCCAGGGCCTGGGCACCGCCCTCGCCATGCTGGTGGCCGACGGGACCGGCCTGCCGCTCGAGGCCGTCCGAGTGGTGCACGGCGACACCGCCGTCGTCGACCACGGGGTCGGGACCTTCGGGTCGCGCTCGCTGCAGCTCGGGGGCTCGGCGGTGGTGGCGTCGACCCGCCGGGTCGTCGACGAGGCCCGGCGCCGGGCCGCCGACCTGCTGGAGGCCGCCCCCGACGACGTCGTGCTCGACACGGGGACCGGCACGTTCCACGTCGCCGGGTCCCCGGCCGTCGGCCGGTCCTGGGCCGAGGTGGTCGGGGCCGCCGGCGCGGCGGGGCCGGGTGGCGGTGGTGACGGCGGTCGCCCCATCGTCGCCGACGGCGACTTCACGGCCACGGACCCCACCTACCCGTTCGGCGCCCACGTGGCCGTGGTGGAGGTGGACACCGAGACGGGCGACGTGCGGTTGCTGCGGCTGGTGGCGTGCGACGACGCCGGCCGGATCGTGAACCCCCTGCTGGCCGAGGGCCAGCGGCACGGGGGCCTGGCCCAGGGCGCGGCGCAGGCCCTGTACGAGGAGGTCGCCTTCGACGCCGACGGCAACCCCCGGACCACCAACTTCGCCGACTACGCCGTGGTCAGCGCCCCCGAGCTGCCCTCGTTCGAGCTGGTGGCGATGGAGACACCCACGTGGGTGAACCCCCTGGGGGCCAAGGGCATCGGCGAGTCGGGGACGATCGGCTCGACGCCGGCGGTGCAGAACGCCGTGTGCGACGCCCTCGCCCACCTGGGCGTGCGCCACGTGGACATGCCGTGCACGCCCGAGCGGGTGTGGCGGGCCATCACCGCCGCCCGCTGAGTGCGCCCCACCACCGGCTCGCCGGTGGTGGGGCGCACCGGCGCCGCGCCCCGCTAGCGTGGCCGACGTCACGCGGTCCGGCCTGCCGGCCGGCCACGATCGAGGGAGGGCACCGTGGAGATCACCCTGTCCGTCAACGGCGTGCAACGGTCCTCCGACGTCGAGCCCCGGCGCCTCCTCGTCCACCACCTGCGCGAGGACCTGGGCCTGACCGGGACCAACGTGGGGTGCGACACGACCTCGTGCGGGGCGTGCACCGTGCTGCTCGACGGCGAGTCCGTGAAGTCGTGCACCGTCCTGGCGGTGCAGGCCGACGGCCACGAGGTCACGACCATCGAGGGCCTGGCGCCCGGGGGCGAGGGCGGTGGCCTGCACCCGGTGCAGCAGGCCTTCCACGAGCAGCACGGCCTGCAATGCGGGTTCTGCACCCCCGGCATGGTCATGGCCGTCGTGTCGCTGCTGGAGGAGGTGCCCCACCCGACGGAGCGGCAGGTGCGGCTGGGCCTGGAGGGCAACCTGTGCCGCTGCACCGGCTACCACAACATCGTGAGGGCGGTCATGGCCGCGGCCGGCGAGGAGCTGCCGGCGTGACCGCCACCGAGCCGCCCCCGGCCCCCGGCCCGGCCGGCGGTGGTGGTGCCTTCGGCCGGCGGCTGCTGCGCAAGGAGGACGCCCGGCTGCTCACCGGCGAGGCCCGGTTCGTGGACGACCTGCAGGTGCCCGGGGCTCTGTGGATGGGCATGGTGCGCAGCCCCTTCGCCCACGCCCGCATCCGGGGCGTCGAGGCGGAGGGTGCGCTGGCCATGCCCGGGGTGCGGGCGGTGGTCACCGGCGACGACCTGGCCGGGGCGTGGGCGGCGGCCATGCCGTGCGCCTGGCCGGTCACCGAGGACATGAGGGCGCCCGACCACTGGCCGGTGGCCCGCCACCGCGCCTGCCACGTGGGCGACATCGTCGCCGTGGTGGTGGCCGGGACCCGCCAGCAGGCGGCCGACGCCGTCGACGCCCTCGAGGTCGACTACGAGCCGCTGCCCGCCGTCGTCGACATCGAGGACGCCGCCACCGACCGGGTGGTGGTGCACGAGGACCTGGGCACCAACACCAGCTACACGTGGACGCTGTCGCCCGACCCCGGCGCCGTCGACCACGCCTTCGCCACCGCCGCCCACACCGTGGCCGAGCGCTACGTCCAGCAGCGGCTCGTGCCCGTGGCCATGGAGCCGCGCGGGGTCGTCGCGGTGCCGGGGGTCCACGGCGGCGACCTCACGGTGTACTCGGCCACGCAGATCCCCCACATCCTCAAGCTGATGATCGCCACCACGTGCGGCGTCCCCGAGCACAAGCTGCGGGTGGTGGCGCCGGCGGTGGGCGGGGGGTTCGGGGCCAAGCTGGACGTGTACGCCGAGGAGCTGATCGCCGTGGCCCTGGCCCGCCGGCTCGGCGCCCCCACCCGGTGGACCGAGGAGCGCAGCGAGAGCGCGGTGGCCACCGTCCAGGGCCGGGGGCAGGTGCAGCGGATCGAGCTGGCGGCCGACGCCGACGGCAGGGTGACGGCGGTGCGGGTGCGGCTGACGGCCGACATGGGGGCCTACCTCCAGCTCCTCACGCCGGGCATCCCGGTGCTGGGTGCCTTCCTCTACCACGGGGCGTACGACGTGCCCGCCTACCACCTCGAGTGCACCGGCGTCTTCACCAACCGGACGCCCACCGACGCCTACCGGGGCGCGGGCCGGCCCGAGGCCACCTATGCCATCGAGCGGGCGATGGACGCCCTCGCCCGCTCCGTGGGCGTGGACGCCGCCGAGATCCGGCGGCGCAACTACATCCCGCCCGACCGGTTCCCCTACCCGTCGGTCACCGGCCTGACCTACGACTCGGGCAGCTACGAGGCCACGCTGGACCGGGCCCTGGACCTGGCCGGCTACGAGGGCCTGCGGGCGGAGCAGCGGCGCCGGCGGGAGGCGGGCGACCGCCGCCACCTGGGCATCGGCATCGGCACCTACGTGGAGATGTGCGGCCTGGCCCCCAGCCGGGTGCTGGCGTCGCTGCGGTTCGCGGCGGGGGGCTGGGAGGTCGCCAGCGTGTCGGTCCTGCCCACGGGCACGGTGCAGGTGGTCAGCGGCACCACGCCGCACGGCCAGGGCCACGAGACGTCCTGGTCCCAGATCGTGGCCGACCGCCTGGGCGTCGATCCCGCCGACGTCGAGGTGCTGCACAGCGACACCGCCACCAGCCCGCTGGGGATGGACACCTACGGCAGCCGCTCCCTGCCGGTGGGCGGCGTGGCCGTGGCCATGGCCGCCGACGAGGTGGTCGCCAAGGCCCGGGCCGTGGCCGCCCACCAGATGGAGGCGGCGGTGGACGACGTGGAGCTGATGGGGGGCGAGCTGCGGGTGCGAGGCACGCCCAGCCGGTCGATGACGCTGCAGGAGGTGGCCTTCGAGGCCTTCAGCGCCCACGACCTGCCCGAGGGCACCACCCCCAACCTGGCGGCGCAGGTCACCTACGACCCGCCCAACTTCGTCTTCCCGTTCGGCACCCACGTGGCCGTCGTGGAGGTCGACGAGGACACCGGCCGGGTGGACCTGGTCGACTACGTGGCCGTGGACGACTGCGGTCCCCGGGTGAACCCGATGATCGTCGAGGGGCAGATCCACGGCGGCATCGTGCAGGGCGTGGCCCAGGCGCTGTGGGAGGAGGCCGTCTACGACGCCGACGGCAACCTGCGCACCCCCAGCCTGGTCGACTACTGCGTGCCCACCGCCGCCGAGGTGCCCAGCTTCCGGCTCGGCCACACCGTGACGCCCAGCCCGACCAACCCCCTGGGGGTCAAGGGCGTGGGGGAGGCCGGCACCATCGGTTCGGCACCCACCGTCGTCAACGCCGTCGTCGACGCCCTCGCCCCGCTGGGCGTGACCGACGTGGCCATGCCCGCCCACCCCGCCCGGGTGTGGGCCGCCATCCAGGAGGCACGCCGCCGATGATCCCGGCACCGTTCGACTACCGGCGGGCCGCGTCGGTGGACGAGGCTGTCGCCCTCCTCGCCGAGCACGGCGACGACGCCAAGCTCCTGGCCGGCGGGCACTCGCTGCTCCCGCTGATGAAGCTGCGCCTGGCCCAGCCCGCGGTGCTGGTCGACCTGGGCGGGATCGGCGAGCTGTCGTCCGTCACCCAGGACGGGGGCACCGTGCGCATCGGGGCCATGACCCGGCACCACGACGTGGCCACGTCGGGCCTGGTGCGGGAGCAGGTGCCCCTGCTGGCCGAGGTGGCGGGCCAGATCGGTGACCCCCAGGTCCGCCACCGGGGCACCATCGGCGGTTCGCTGGCCCACGGCGACCCGGCGTCGGACCTGCCCGCCGTGCTGCTGGCCCTGCGGGGCACCGTGGTGGCCCGGGGGCCGAGTGGCGAGCGCACGATCGCGGCCGACGAGCTGTTCAGGGGGTTCCTGGAGACGGCCCTGGAGCCCGACGAGGTGCTCACCGAGGTCCGCGTGCCCGCCGTGCCCGGCGTGGGCTGGGCCTTCGAGAAGTTCACCCGCCGTGCCCAGGACTGGGCCATCGTCGCCGCCGCGGCCGTGCTGGGCGACGGGGACGTGGGCCCCGGCGTCGCCCTGGTGAACATGGGATCGGCGCCCGTGCGGGCCGGGGGCGTCGAGGAGGCCCTGCGGTCGGGGCTCGGCGCCGGCGAGGCGGCCGCCCGGGCCGGCGAGGGCACCGAGCCGCCCGACGACCTCAACGCCTCCCCGGAGTACCGCCTCCACCTGGCCGGCGTGCTGGTCCGCCGGGCGCTGGAGGCGGCGGGGGCGTGACCTCCCCGTCCCGGCGACCGGAGGGGGACGGGGCGCCCGGGTCCGGGCGGCCGGTCGCCGCCGCGCCGCCCCCGGGCGGGGGGCTGCCAGCGCCGGTCCCGGCGGCGGTGTCACCCCCCCGCCCGCCCCCGTCCGAGGTGCCCGACGTCGGCGCCGTCGTCGACGGCCTGGGCGACCAGGGCTACCTGGCGGACGAGGGGCTGGCGACGGCCGTGTTCCTGGCCCTGCGCCTGCCACGCCCCCTGTTCCTGGAGGGTGACGCCGGGGTGGGCAAGACCGAGGTGGCCAAGGCCCTGGCCGCCTGGACGGGCGGCCGGCTCGTGCGCCTCCAGTGCTACGAGGGCATCGACGCCTCCCAGGCCCTGTTCGAGTGGGACCACGCCCGCCAGCTCCTCCACCTGCGCGCCGCCGAGGCGGCCGGCCGGGCTGCCGGCGCCGGTGTCGAGGCGCTGGAGGACGCCCTGTACGACGAGCGGTTCCTGGTCCGCCGGCCGCTGCTGCAGGCGCTGGACACGCCCGAGGGCGGCCCGCCCCCGGTGCTGCTCATCGACGAGATCGACCGGGCCGACGACGAGTTCGAGGCCTTCCTCCTGGAGCTCCTGTCCGAGTGGGCGGTGACCATCCCGGAGCTGGGCACGGTGCGGGCCACCACGCCGCCGGTGGTGGTGCTCACGTCGAACCGCACCCGCGACGTGCACGACGCCCTCAAGCGCCGGTGCCTCTACCACTGGGTCGACCAGCCGAGCGTCGAGCGCGAGGTGGCCATCGTGCGGCGGCGGGCGCCCGAGGTGGCGGGGCCGCTGGCCGGGCAGGTGGCCCGGGCCGTGGCCGCGATCCGCCGGCTGGGCCTGTACAAGCCTCCGGGCATCGCCGAGACCATCGACTGGGCCCGGGCGCTGACCGTGCTGGGCGCCGAGGAGCTGGACGCCCGGGCCGCCCAGTCCACCCTCGGCTCGGTGGTGAAGTACCACGAGGACGTGCAGCGGCTGCGCGAGCACGGCGTGGACGCCCTGGTGCGGGAGGCGGTGGCCCGTGGCGCCTGACCGCCGGCTGGGGGACGCCGCCGGCGGGGTGGTGGCCGGCGGCGAGGGTGCGGTGGCGGCCCACGGAGGTGCGGTGGCCAGTGGTGGGCCTGGCGCTGCAGCCGTGCCGGCCGGCGGGGTCGGCGCTGCCGCGCCCGGTGGGGTCGGCGGTGCGGCGGTGACGTCCGGCGGTGGTGACCACCGCGGTCGCCCGCTCGACGAGGTGGCGGTGGCCCTGGCCCGGGCCCTGCGGGCCCGGGGGGTGGCGGTGCCCACCGAAGCCGCGGTGACCTGCGCCCGTGCCCTGGTGGCGGCGGGCACCACCCCGACCGGTGCCTACTGGGCGGGCCGGGCCACGCTGGTCCGGCGGCCCGAGGACGCCGACGCCTACGACGCGGCGTTCGCGGCCGTGGTCGGGGGACGGGGCGGCGGCGAGCCGGTCGCGCCACCGCCCACCGAGGTGCCGCTCGAGCTGGGCGACGAGCCGCCGGCCGGCGGCGACGACGGCACCGACGCCGCGGCCGACGAGGACGGGCGGGTGCTCCGCTGGAGCGCCGTCGAGGTCCT
>DASUJB010000124.1:0-10961 GCA_036279475.1 Acidimicrobiales bacterium
GTGCACAACCTCGGCACCAAGGTGCCGTTGCAGGAGTTCCTCGACGCGGCCGAGTCGACGCAGGCGGACGCGATCGGCATGAGCGGCCTGCTGGTGAAGAGCACGCTCGTCATGCGGGAGAACCTCGAGGCGATGAACGAGCGGAACCTCGCCAACTACCCGGTGATCCTCGGCGGTGCGGCGCTCAACCGCACCTACGTCGAACGGGACTTGCGCGAGGTCTACGACGGGCAGGTGTTCTACGGGAAGGACGCCTTCGACGGGCTCGACGTCGTGAAGCGCCTCATGAGCGCCAAGCAGAGAGGTGAGGTCGCCCCCGGCTTCGGGCGCGAGGTCGCCGGCCGGGACCTGCCCCGCCGTTCCGAGCGCCAGGCCGCCGAGGCAGACGAGGCCGCACGGTTCGTCGTGCCGCCCACCGTTGCCAAGGACGTGCCGGTGCCGACGCCACCGTTCCTCGGGAGCCGAGTGGCCACCGGCATCGGGCTCGGCGAGATCGTCGAGTGGATCAACGAGACCGCCCTCTTCCGGAACCAGTGGCAGTTCCGCCCCGAGGCCGGCGAGGACGACGCGGCGTCCAAGGAGCGGCTCCGCCCGATCCTGCGCGAGCATCTCGACACGGCCTACGACCGCCGGGTGCTGGTCCCGGCCCCCGCCTGGGGCTACTTCCCGGTCAACGCGGACGGCAACGACCTGGTCGTGCGGCAGGACGACGACCGCAAGGCCGAGCGCTGGCACCGCCGCATCCGGGAGGAGTGGGGCATCGCGGACGAGGACGGCGCCGCGCTGGCCGGCATCTTCCGCCAGCGCTTCCGGGGCGGCCGCTACTCATGGGGGTACCCGGCGTGCCCGAACCAGGAGGACCAGGAGAAGGTCGGTGACTTGGTCGAGATGGGGCGGATCGGCGTGAAGCTCGGCGAGGAGTACCAGCTCGAGCCCGAGCAGTCGACGTCCGCCATCATCTGCCACCACCCCGCAGCGAAGTACTTCGTCGCGCGTTGATGCACCGGGGCGGGGTAGTGCTCGGAGTGGTCGGCAACGACGTGCATGCGGTGGCCAACCGCATCCTCGAGGTCGCTCCGGCTCGATCATCCGTCGACCGGGGACGTCAGGCTGCGGCTGCATCGAGTTACTGTCGGCGTGGTGAGCGTGCAAGCGGCTGCCGGCCTGAACGACAGCCGGCTCGGCGAGCAGTTCCACGAGTGGATGCGGCAGGGGTCCTACGGCTCGTGGCTCTCGCTGCGGACCCTCGCTGACCGTGAGCGGGCGAGCAAGGATGCTCCCGTCGGGGCGCGACCGCGATGGCGACGGCCCGCACAGCGATGACCGTCGACCGTCCTGCCGCATCCGAAGATGGCCTCCGGCGCGACATCGGCCTAGTGGGCGGCACCGCTGTTGCGGTGAGCATCGTCGTGGGCAGCGGCCTCCTCGTCCTGCCGGGCGTCGTCTACGAGCAGCACGGGTCGAGCTCGCTGTACGTGTGGTTGCTCGACGCGCTCATCGTGGTACCGCTTCTCGCCGTGTTCGTCTGGCTGGGCCGGCGATACCCGGGGTCGGGCGGGGTCGCCGGCTATGTCCGCAGGGCGTTCGGCGCCCAGGCCGGCACCGTCGTCACCGTCGTGGCGCTCGGCACGCTGGTGCCCGGGTTGAGCACCGTGGCGGTCGCCGGTGGCTACCACGCCCAAGCGCTCCTCGACGCCGGGCGCGTGGTCGCGGTCGCAGGCTCGATCGGACTGTTGGCCGCTGCCGTTGCGGTCAACCTCCTCGGGGTGTCGGTCTCCAGCCGGGCGCAGGTGGTGGCCACAGCGGTGTTCGTCAGTGCCATCGTCGTGGTCGCCGTCGGCGCGCTGGTGGTGGCACGGCCCGGGCCCGGCCGACAGATCCTGGCCGGGCCAGGGGAGATCCCTTCCGCGTTGCCGGCGCTCGCCTCGGTGTTCTTCGCGTTCACCGGCTGGGAGATGGTGTCGTTCACTACCGGCGAGTTCCGCGATGCCCGCCGGCACTTCCCGGTCGTGGTGTGGGCGAGCTACCTCGTGGTCCTCGTCTTGGACGTGCTGCTGGCGTTCTCAGTTCAGTACGCGCTGCAACCCGACAGCACCGGGGTTGGCACCGCGCCGATCGCCGAGCTGGCCGCCCTCGTCGCCGGCAGCACGGGGCGGAGGTTGTTCTCCCTCGTCGGCGTGGTGCTCGTGTTCGCCAACCTGATCGGTGCCGTCTGGGCCGTGTCGCGCTTGGTCTACGCCTCGGCTCTCTCCAGCCTGTTGCCCCCGGCGCTGGGCCGCCTGCAACCCCAACGGCGCGTCCCGGCCCGGGCGGTGCTGCTGTCCGGCACGGCCCTGGCGACCCTAGCGGCGGTCACCGCCACCGGGGCGCTGCACATCGCCACGTTGTTCGCCGTCGCCGGACAATCCTTCCTCGTGCTCTACCTGGCGTGCCTGCTCGCCTACCTCCGGCTCGTCGACGGTCCGATCAGCCGCGTGATGGGTGTTCTCGCCGCCGCACCCTGCATGCTGATGGTCGGAAGTCTGGGCTGGCACAGCCTCTATCCGCTGGCTTTGCTCGGAACCGGTGTCTGGGCCGCATGGCGGCGACCCGAAGCGGACCTCACAGCAGCGGAGCAGCATGCCGTGGGCCTCGACCCACCCTCGATCGAGGAGGACGCTCAGGCCGGTCGCCTCTGACCGACAGGGGGAGCCGGCGGGTCTGGTCGGCCGCCGGGCGGCCAGGTCGTCCTGCCGCCGCTGGTGCAGCGCCGACCACCAGCGACCCACCAAGCCGCGCACGGCGGCTTCCAGCTCGGCGAGCACCTCGGGATCGGACCGCTGGGCCAGGCCGCCCATTCGAGCCAACGTGCGCGCGCTCACCCATGGATCTAGGTCAGATGCTCGGACTGGTGGCGGATGGCGAGGTTCCGCACGGTGCGAAGCTCTCTCCTCCGCCGCAGCACGATGGACGTGCGGTGGCAGCAGCGTCAGCTCGGTGGTGCGCCGATCGCCGCCCGGTCCTGCACCACGGCCCGTGGCGCGACGTGCGGAGCGAGCCGAACGGGACGCGACCGAGCCGACCGCTCAGCCTCTCGGGCGGGCCCGGTCCCGTCGCTCACCTGGTGCTCGCGGCTGCGGCCGAGGTCGGCGGCTGCGGCACTGGGTAGGGTTCGCCGAGATGACGGGCCAGGACCTCCCCGATCGGGATCCGACAGACCTGCACGTCGTGTCGGGAGGGGACGATCCGCTGGCGGTCCGGCTGCGTCGGGTGGCAGAGGCGGAGCATCGCCGCGGGCAGGGTGAGATCCTCATCGAGAACGAGCCGAACATCGCGGCCGCCGTCGCGGCGGGGGTCGAGCTGGTCCACCTGCTGGTCGCGCCCAGGTTCGCCACGCACCCGCTGGTGGGGCAGCTGTCCGGATCGGTGCCCGTGTCGGTCGTCCCGGACGACGTGCTCGGCCAGGTCTTCCAGCGCACCAGGGTCCCCGACGTGTTCGCCATCGCCAAGGTGCCCGCCAAGAAGCGGTTCCGCGCGTTCGAGGCCACGACCGGGGACATCGTCGTCCTCGACGGTGTCGAGGGCCCCGGCAACATCGGCTCCGTCATCAGGTCCGCGACGGCCTTCGAGGCGGGCGGGATCGTGGCCCTGAACCAGCACCACAACGACCTCTATCGCCGCGGGGTCACTCGGGCGACGGCCGGGACGATGTTCGCGTTGCCCCTCGTGACCTCGAAGACCAAGGATCTCATCCGCTTTTGCCGGGCCAGCGGGACCCAGGTCGTGGTCACCTCCTCGCACGGCACCGAGGACATGTTCGAGGAGGTCCTCGACTCGCCCCGGCGGCTGGCCCTCGTCCTCGGGAGCGAAGCCCGCGGATGCAGCCCGGAGATCGAGGAGGCCGCCGACCTCGCCTGCCGGATCCCGATGAGCCCGGACGTCGAGTCCCTCAACGTCTCGGTGGCGGCCAGCGTGCTGCTCTTCGCCCGCTACCGCGCCCGGCAGGGTCGGCGCTGAGCCGGTGGCCGGCACGGGTGGCGGCGGGAGGCACCGCTACCAGCGCCCCCAGTGGACGACGTCGTCGAAGGGCCGGCGGTCCGGGTGGGCGAGCGGTCGCAGCGGCCGGTCGGCGGGGTAGCCGAGGGCCAGGAGGTAGGCGCAGAAGCAGCCGTCGGGGAACCCGAGCACGCGCTGCGCCTGCTCCTGGTCGACCACGGCGGAGTGGCCGGATCCGATGCCGCGGTCGGCGGCCACCAGCATCATGCTGGCCGTCGCCTGGCCGAGGTCGTACTGCAGCCGGTCCCGCTGCTGCTCGTCCGCCGGTTCGGCGGCGACGAGCGCGATCGTCGCCGCCGAACCGGCGACGTGGCGAGCACCCTGCCACACCTTCGCCAGCTCGGTGAGCTGCTCCCGGTCGGTGACGGCCACGAAGTGCCACGGCTGCCAGTTCATCGACGACGGCGTCCGCCGTCCCGCCTCGAGGATGCGCTCGAGATCCTCGCGGTCGATCGGCTGGTCCGTGTACTGGCGGACGTTGCGGCGTGCCCGGACGGCATCCCACGTTTCCATGGCAAGGGTCTACGCCAACCACGCAGCCGGCGCCCAGGGATGCCGCCGGTCGACGGCCCCGGCGGGCCGGTGAGGCGGCCGCGCCGGGCCCGGGCCGGCGTCGGTTGCGCCGGAGCCACGGGCCAGGGCCGGGCTGGTGCGGGCCGGGGCCGGGGTGGTGCGGGCCGGTGCGGGCGGGGGCCGGGGTGGTGCGGGCCGGGGGCCGGGCGCGACTCCGACGTGGCCGGTCAGCGGCCCTTGAACACGGGCGGGCGCTTCTCGACGAACGCCCGCATGGCCTCGCGGGAGTCCTCGGTCTTGACCAGCTCGCCGGTGAGGCCCTGCTCGTAGCGGTAGCCGTCCCGCAGGCTCATGTCCTCGATGGTGTTCAGGGAGTCCTTGGCCATGCGCATGGCGACGGGGCTCTTCGACGCCAGCGAGCGGGCGATGGCCATGGCCGCCTCCATCAGCTCGTCGGGTGGCACGCAGGCCTCGACCACGCCGGTCCGGTGGAGCTCGGGTCCGGGGATCCGTTGGCCGGTGAGCGCCATCGTCCGCAGGCGGGAGTGGGAGAAGAGCCGCATGGCGTGGCGCTGGCCGCCCATCAGGCCCACGTCGATCTCGGGCAGGCCGATGCTCGCCTGCTCCGAGGCCACCAGGATGTCGCACGAGGCGGCGATGGCCAGGCCGCCACCGAGCGCCGCCCCGTTGAGGGCGGCCACGACTGGCTTCCGGCACTCGCGGATCGAGTGGTAGGCCTCGCGGGCGGCACGGCTGGACCGCAGCTGGTCACCCGGCTCCGGAGCCCTCCCGGAGCCCTTGATGTCGGCACCCGCGCAGAAGACCCGGCCCTCTCCGGTGAGGACCACCGCCCTGACCTCGTCGAGCTCGCTCAACCGGTCGAAGGTGGTGGGGATGTCGGCCAGCATCTGGGCCGAGTGGGCGTTGACCGGCGGGTTGTCGAGCCTCACGACGGCGATGTGCTCCTCGACCAGCTCGCACTTGACGGTCTGGAGGTCCAGGTCACCCACGTTCCGTCCCTTCGCCGAGGTGGTGGGCCGCGCCGGTGGGCGGCGCCCGGTCGAGGTGCGGCCCACCGGCCTCCGGTCCCCGGCCCGCGGATCCCGCCGGGTGGCGACGATCCGGAGTGGCCGGCTCGTCGGCCCGGCCACCGCCGTCGATCTCCGGTACCAGCCGTGGGGCCACACCCGGCGCGACCATCCCTCCCAGTCTCGCGTGGATCCGAGGCGGCGTCCCGCCAGTGGTGCGAGCGGCTCGCTCGATGGGGGGTTCCGACAAGGGCCGGTCGCGGCGTCAGCGGGTGTCGGGGACGAGCTCGCCCTCGGGGCCCGGGGGGTCGGGCGGGGGGCGGCGGCCGCTGCTCGCCGCCGCCGAGGCGGCCTCGGCGCCGGCAGGACGTTGGCGCCCGACCTCGACGGCGGCGGCCGCGCCGATCAGGCCCAGCGCCACGATGGCGTCGAGCCAGTAGTGGTTGGCCGTGAGCACGATGGCCGCCAGCGTCACGAGCGGGTGCAGCACCACGAGCCAGCGCCCGGGCGTGCGCAGGGCCGCCACCACGCCGTAGGCCACGAGCACGGCCCAACCGAAGTGGAGCGACGGCATCGCCGCGTACTGGTTCGCCACCGAGGCTACGTCGGAGCGGGCGTAGATCGCCGGGCCCCACCGGGCGATGGTGTCGACGTAGCCGTCGAGCATGCGTGGCGGTGCCAGCGGATAGGCGAGGTGGATGACGAGGGCGGTGGCGGTGACCGTCACGAACAGGAAGCGCACGCGCGGCCACAGCCGGGGCGCCCACACGTAGACGAACACGAGGAACGCGATGGACGCCGAGAAGTGCACGGAGGCGTAGTAGCGGTTCAGCAGGCGGATCACGCCGGGGTGCTGCAGCGCCAGCTGCTGCCAGGACCGCTCGGTGTCGATGCCCAGCGACCCCTCGAAGCCGAGGACGTGCCGGGCATTGGCCAGCGCCCGGTCGCCCTCGTCGCGGCCGAACGTCCGCCCGAGCCGGTACAGGTAGAGCAGGGCGACGACGATGGCAACCTCGCGGAGGAGGCTCGCCCCGTAGCGGCTCTGCCACCATCGGACGGCCATCGTGCGCACGCCACCGTTGGCGAGGCCGACACCCACACCCGAAGTCTGTCGCCCCGAGGCCTCCCGCACACATCTCGCCGCCGCCCACGAGGACGTCGGGCCCGCTCGTCGGTCCGCTCGGGCGCGGCCGAGCGGTGGCGTGGCTCGGACCACCGCCGCTCGCCCTCGCGCCCGTGCCCGGTCCGCGCCGGTGGTGGCCGGCCCGGAGCGACAGCGAGGACCTGCGGGTTGGCGCCACCGCGGCGGGGTAGCAGCGGGGCCATGGCTGGTCGCCGAACCCCCTCCCGCCGCGACCGGGCGGAGCTGGCCGAGCGCCTGCTCGACCGCTACGGCGAGACCTACGCCCACGAGGCCGGCTTCACCGTCAAGGACACCCCGAGCCCCCTCTACCGCCTGCTGTGCCTGGCCACGCTGCTGGCTGCCCGCATCCGTGCCGGTGCCGCCGTCTCGGCCGCCCGGGCGCTCGCCGACGCCGGCTGGACGACCGTCGACAAGATGCGAGCCTCGACGTGGGAGGAGCGCGTGCACGTCCTCAACCGCTCCGGCTACGCCCGCTACGACGAGAGCACGGCCCGCGTGCTCGGTGACGCGGCCGACACGGTCCACGAGCGCTGGGGCGGCGACCTCCGCCGGCTCCGTGACGAGGCCGGGCGCCAGCCCGATGCCGAGCGTCGCCTGCTTCAGGAGGTGAAGGGGATCGGCGAGGTCGGCGCCGACATCTTCTGCCGCGAGGTCCAGGGCACGTGGGACGAGCTGGCCCCCTTCGTCGACGACCGTGCCGCCGCCAGCGCAAGCCGGCTCGGCCTGCCCACGGCCCCGGACGAGCTGGCCGCCCTGGCGCCGGACGGTCCCGACGGGATGCCACGGCTCGTCGCCGCCCTCGTCCGCGTCGACCTGGACGACGGGTACGACGCCGTGATCGCCGGCTGACCGGGCGGCCGGGGCAGGGCTCGGGGACCGGGCAGCGCCCGGGGCACCCGTCCGGCGGCGGGAGCCTCCCGGGACCGGATCGACGCCGGGAGCGCCCCGACCGCCCGGCACGGGAGCGCCGACCCCGGCCGGCCGGAGGTCGCGCCACCCGAGGAGCATCACGGCCACGTTGCACGGCGACGGCACGGCGACGGCACGGCGACGGCGGCGACGACCAGCCCGGCAGCCCGGGTCGGCCGGGCGAGGCCGCGGGCCCCACGGCGATCAGGTGGTGACCCTGGTCCGCATGCGCTCGAACTCGGCGGCGTCGATGACGCCGCTCGCCCGGAGGGCGTCGAGCTTCGCCAGGTCGTCACCGTCGGTGGGGGAGGTCGCCACCGCGTCGCGCACCGACCGGCGGAAGGCCTCGTCCCGGCGCCTCGCCGTGTCCACCGCCCGGTCGCCCATGCCCTGGTCCCGGGCGACCAGGTAGGCGAAGACGCCCAGGTAGGGCAGCACGACCAGGAGATCGACCACAGGGCCTTGCCCCAGCCCCCCAGGTCGGGGCTCCGGATGATGTCGCCGAAGACCGAGACCAGCAGCCAGATCCACACGACGAACAGGAAGAACCACAACATCGACAGGAACACCTCGCCGGTGCCGAAGTCTGCAGCGAGCATCGGAGCCTCCTGGCCTCGGGTCGCACCGCACGTCTCCAGGCCACCCTGCCGAGCCGACGGGCCCATGGCATCACCCCGGCAGGGCGATCTCCGCCGCCGGCACCCGGTGGGCGGCGTGCCGGTTGGGCGGCGTGCCGCGGTGGGGCGAGGCGCGGTGGGGCCCGGTCGGAGGTGCGGCGCGGCGGCGCCGCTCCCGGCTACCCTGGACGGCGCCTCTCGCAGGGAGCGGAGCGGAAGGCGCGACGGCATGCCCCGGACGCTTGACCACGTCGTGACGGCACCGGCCCCTCGACCGGCCCGCGCGGCCCCTCGGCCGGCCCGCCGGATGGACGGCCACCCCCGCGTCGCCCGGTTCGCGCCCCCCACGGTGCCCCGCTCGGCCGTCGTGCGCCACCGCCTCCTGTCCCTGCTCGACTCCTCGCCCGGGCACCGCCTCACGGTCGTCGTTGCGCCCGCCGGCTACGGCAAGACGGTGCTGCTGTCCCAGTGGGCGGCGGCGCGGCCCCGGCGTCGCCTGCGGTGGCTGACGTTGGACCCCGGGGACGACCCCGGTCGCCTCGCCCTGCGCTTGGGCGCCGCGCTCGAGGCGTCGGCCGCCGGCGGCGGGGGCGGCCTGCCGCGCTCCGGCCCCCGCGACGACCGGTCGGTCCTCACCGCGCTCCGTGCCAGCATCGAGCGCGCTCCTCCCACCACCGTCGTCCTCGACGACCTCCACCGGTCGCCCGACCGCTCCCTCGTCGAGGTGCTCGGTCCCCTCCTGGCCGAGCTGCCCCCCGGCATCCACTTCGCCCTGGCGACCCGCGTCGACCCGCCGCTGCCGTATCACCGCCTCCTCCTGTCCGACGCCGTGGTGGAGGTGCGCCAGGAGGACCTGGCCTTCCGGTCCGACGAGGCTGCCCAGCTCGTCCGGGGCCTACCGGGGCGCGACCTGCCCGCTCCGGTGGTGGACGGGCTGGTGGCCGGCTCGGGCGGGTGGGCCGTGGGCCTCCGCGCGGCCGCCGGGTCCCTGTGCCGGCGGGCGGCGGGCGAGCCGGCCGGCGCCCCGGCCCCCGGGGGCGCAGGCCGTGCCGCCGCCCACGTCGCCGACCAGGCCGCCGCCGACCTCAGCGAGGAGGCCGCCGCCTACCTCAGCGAGGAGGTGCTCGACCGCCAACCGGACGCCACCCGGCGGTTCCTGCTGTCCACGTCCGTGCTCGACCACCTGAGCGGGCCGCTCTGCGACTTCGTGACCCGGCGCGGCGGCGGGCAGGCGACGCTCGACGCGCTCGAGCGGGGATCGGTCTTCACAGCCAGGCTGGCTGGCCGGCCCGGGGAGCTCGCGTACCACCCGATGTTCCGGGCGCTCCTCCGGCAGCGGCTGCGAGCCGAGGATCCCGGGCTCGAGCAGCGCCTGCTCCGCCGGGCGGGGCGGTGGCACCTGGCCCGCGGCCACCTCGACGCCGCCGTCGGCCATCTGGCCGACGGCCGATCGTGGGAGGAGGTCCTCACGGTGGCCGCCACCCACGGCAGCGCCGCCTTCGCCCGGGGCCGGCCGGCCGACGTGGTCGGCTGGATCGACCGCGTGCCCCGCTCGGCGTGGGGTGGGAAGGTCCCGGTCCTGCTGCTGCGGGCCACGGCCGCCGTGCTGGCCGGGGAGCCGGAGGTGGCCCGGGACAGCCTGGACGCCGTCGACGCCCGGGCGGCGGTGCCGCCCTCCGGTCGGGTGGTGGCCGACCTCCTCCGCTCCCGCTCGGACCTGGAGCTGGGATCGCTCGACGGAGCGCTCGCCGCTGCCCGCCGGGCGCTCGCCGGCGTGCGCACCCTCGGGGAGCCGCTCCCCCCGGGCCTCGGGGTCGTCGCCGGGCCCGCCGACGTCGAGGCCGCGGCCGGGCACGCTCTCGGCGTGGCGCAGTGGCACCAGGGCGATCCGGCCGCCCGCCACGCTCTCGAGGACGTCCTCGGCAGGGGCGGTCACCCCCTGTGGGAGGTCCTCGCCCTCGGCTCGCTGGCGCTCCTCGACGCCTGGGCCGGCCGGCTCGCACGGGGCGAGCGGTGGGGGAGGCGGGCCCTCGCCCTGGCCGGGGAGGTCGAGCTGGGGCAGCGGCCGGCCGTGGCCGAGGCCCACCTGGCCCTCGCCCACGTCGCCCGGGAGCGGGACCGGCTGGACGAGGCCGCCACCGCCCTGGGGGAGGCGGCGCTCGCCGCCGGCGGGGCCCGGCGACCCGTGCTGGACGCGCTGGTGGAGACGGAGCGGGCGATGCTGGCCCGGGCGGTCGGGGGACCCGGCCCCTGTCGCGAAGCCGCGACCCCGCACCGGGCGGCGGGCCGGCCGCCCTCGCCGTTGCCGCGGGCCGTGCTGGCCCGGAGGGGAGCGGTGGAGGCGCGCCTGTCCCTGGCCGTCGGCGACCTCGGGTCCGCACGCCGGGCCCTCGACGCCGTTCCGCTCGACGGGCCCGAGGTGGCAGCGGCCCGCGTCCACCTGGCGGTCGAGAGCGGCGACCTCGGCGCCGCGGAGGCGTCGATGGCCCGGTGGCCGGCCGGCACGGGACCCCACGCCGGTCGTGAGCGCCTGCTGTGGCGGGCCGTCCTCGACCACCTCGCCGGCGACGACGCCGCGGCGCGCCAGGCCCTGGCCACGGTCGTGGCGGGAGCCGAGGCCGAGGCGGACCTCGGCCTGTTCCGGACGGTCGGTCACCATGCCCTCGGTCCGGTCCGGGGGCTCTACCACGAGGCGCCCACGGCCTTCCTCCGCAC
>DASUJB010000125.1:0-30553 GCA_036279475.1 Acidimicrobiales bacterium
CGAGGGGACGGCTCGCAAGGTGACGGCTCGCAAGGCGGGAGAGGCGGGGTCGGAGCCGATGGTCGAGGACGCGGCCTCGGCCTCCGCCGCGACGACCGAGGCCGAGCCGCGTCCCACGCCCGAGGTGACGGCCCGCGAGGCCATGGCCCGCAAGGCGACGCCCCGCAAGGTGACGGCTCGCAAGGCGGGAGGAGCGGCGGAGGCGCCGGAGCCGGTGTCCCCGGAGGGCCTCGGGAGGCCCGGTTCCCCGGCGACGGGCCGCGAGGCCGTCGAGGCGTCGGGCGACACCGCCGAGGAACCCCCGGCGAAGGGACAGGAGGGCCTCGTGCGATCGGAGGCCGAGCCGGCCGGCGAGGGCCAGGCCGGCACGCCTGCGCCGGGGCTGCTCCCGGCACCAGCCGAGGACGGGCCGGCGCCGTCCCGCCCGGGGTCGGCCGTCGGTTGACGGGACAGAGGGAGGGTTCGGCCCCGCGCCGGCCGGGGACGGGCCGGCGCCGTCCCCCCGGCGCCGGGGAGCGGACGGGCACCGGTGCCCGGCGATCGCGCCGGTAGCGTCGGGCGGTGCGCATCGCCACGTGGAACGTCAACGCGCTGACACCCGAGCGCCTCGAGCGCGTCCTCGGGTGGATGTCCATCGCCGAGCCCGACGTGCTGTGCCTCCAGGAGACCAAGCAGGCGGACGCCGCCTTCCCTGCCCTCGAGCTCCATGCCCGAGGCTACGACGCGCTGCACCACGGCGAGGGCCGGTGGAACGGGGTGGCCATCCTCAGCCGGGTCGGGCTCGACGACCCCTGTGCGGGGTTCGCCGACGGCGGCCCGCCCGACGGCGAGGCGCGGCTCGTCAGCGCCACCTGCGGCGGCGTCCGGGTGTCGTCGGTCTACGTGCCCAACGGGCGAGCTGTCGGCCACGACCAGTTCCGCTACAAGCTCCGCTGGCTGGCCAGGCTGCGCGACCACGTCGTGGCCGACGGCGGGCCGGGTCGGCCCCGGGCGGCGTGCGGCGACTTCAACGTCGCTCCATCCGACCTCGACGTGTGGAGCCCGCGCGCCTTCGAGGGCTCCACCCACGTGACCCCGGAGGAGAGGGCTGCGGTGGCGGAGCTCGAGGCCCTCGGGCTGCGGGACGCCTTCCGTGAGCAGTACCCCGGGGTCGAGGGCCTGTTCAGCTGGTGGGACTACCGGGCCGGCAACTTCCCGAAGCACCGCGGCATGCGCATCGACATGGTGCTGCTCTCGTCGGGCCTCGCCGACGCCACCACGTTCGCCCTCATCGACCGCAATGCCCGCAAGGGTCCGAAGCCCAGCGACCACGCCCCCCTGTTCGTCGACGTCGACCTCCCCGCCGCCGTCCCCTGACCGACGAGGTTCTCCATGACCGATCCCGCCCCCCAGGTTCCCTCGCCCCCGGTCGAGCCGCCTCCCCACGAGCCGTCCGTGGCCGGTGCGGCCCAGCTCCCCACCCCGGGCTCGCCTGGTTGGCCCCACGTGCTCGGCGGCCTCCACGGCGACGAGCCCGACGCCCGCCGCCGCGAGCTGCACCGCACCGGCGAGGCGTTGCGGCGCATCCTGCACCGCCTGCACGCCAGCCCCGCTCCCCCGCACGAGCTGGCGGCGGCCGCCGACGAGCTGGAGCGCCTCGGCCGGCGCCTCGACGCCTTCCCCAACGGCTCCCTGTACGAGGGGTTCGGCGAGTCCCCGCTGGCGGGGCCCGATCCCCACGCCTTCTTCGACCACAGCCCCATGCTGGGGCGAGCCAACCCCCTGGCCCCGCCGCTCGAGCTCACCATGGTCGACGGCGAGGTCCGGTGCGAGGCCACGTTCGGCCCCGCCTACGAGGGCCCGCCCGGTTGCGTGCACGGGGGCTACATCGCCGCCGCCTTCGACGAGGTGCTGGGCTCGGCCCAGTCGTTGGCCGGTCGGGCCGGCATGACCGCTCGCCTCACCGTGAACTACCGCAGCCCCACGCCGCTGGAGGTGGTGCTCCACTTCCGGGGTCGGGTAGTGGGCGTCGAGGGGCGCAAGACGTTCACCGAGGGCACCCTGCACGCCGGTGACCGGCTCTGTGCCGAGGGGGAGGCGCTGTTCGTGGCCGTCGACTTCCCCCGCATCGACGACATGCGGCGCCGGCGGGAGGAGGCCCGCGGCCCCGACGCCGCCGGTTGACGGCGGCAGCCGCACCGCCGTGGGGCCGTGGTGCCGTCACCCGTGCGGTCCCCCCGCCGCCACGACCTCGAGCAGGCCGTCACCCAGCCGGGCGGCGAGCACGCGGCCCATGCCGGGGACGGCCGCCAGCTCCTCGTGGGAGCCCGGTCGGGCCTCGGCGATCGACTCGAGCAGGCGGTCGTCGACCAGCGCGGCCGGCTCCACCCGGGCGGCGCGCGCCCGCTCCTCGCGCCAGCGCTGCAGGGCGGCGAGCACGGGCGTGGTCGACGGCCGGGCGGCGGCCAGGCAGGCCCGCTGCTCGGCCAGCTGCCGTCGCCAGTCCGGGGGCGGGCCGGTCGGCGGAGGGGAACCGGTGCGTCCGGCCCGGGCGACGCCTCGGAGCCACGGCGTCGGCTGGCGGTCGACGGGCGAGCCGGCCACCGTGCGCACGGCCGACCACGTGCAGCGCAGCTCGTCGGCTGCCCGCGTCATGGCCACGTAGAGCAGCCGGGCCTCCTCGAGGCGCTGGCCCGGGGTGCGAGCGTGGGCGATAGGCACCAGGCCGTCCTCCAGGCCGGCCAGGTGCACGATCGGCCACTCGAGGCCCTTGGCGGCATGGAACGTGGCGACGGTGACCGCGTCCCGCCCGTCCTCGGCACCCTCCGCCGCCAGGGTGGCGCTCAGCCACGAGAGGAAGCTCGACGTGGTGGCGTCCGGGTCGAGCCGGAGGTGGTCGTCGGCCAGCCGCTGCAGGAAGGCCAGGTCCTCCGGGGCTCCGTCCCCGTCCTCGTCCCCAGGGTGGTCCCGTGCCGAGGCCACCTCCTCGGCCATCGTGGCCAGGTCGGGCAGGCGGGCGGCGAGGGGACCGGGCGACCGCCGCAGCAGGGTGACCGCCGCCCGGATCGCCGGCCGTTCGGCCAGCGCCTGGCCGCCGCGGACCCGGTGGGGGATCCCCGTCGCCCGCAACGCCTCGGCGATGCCGGCGGCCTGGGCATGCGTGCGGACCAGCACGGCCTGCGCCGACCACGGGGCCCGCGGGGCGTGCCGGTCGCGCACCGCCCGGGCGACCGCCACCGCCTCGGCGACCTCGCTGGCGTGGCCCTCGAGGTGCACGGGGGGACCCTCGGGCCGCGCCGCTCGCACCACCCGCTCCTCCACGCCCGCCCGGCGCAGCACGTCGGCGGCCGCGGCGAGGATCGCGGGTGACGAGCGGTAGTTGCCCTCCAGCACCACGACGTCGGCCGTGGGGTGCACCTCCCGGAACCCCTCGAGGAACCGGGCGTCGGCGCCGTTCCACCCGTAGATCGCCTGGTGGGGGTCGCCGACCACGCAGAGGTCCGTGCTGGGGCCCCGCCAGGCGTCGAGGAGCCCGAGCTGCAGGGGGTTGACGTCCTGGAACTCGTCGACGAACAGGTGGCGGAACCGCCAGCGCTGGGCGGCCGCGAAGGCGGCGTCGGTCTCCAGCAGGTGGCTGCACAGCCGCAGCACGTCGTCGAGGTCGACCATGCGAGCGGCGCGCTTCGCCTCCTCGTAGGCGCGGTACAGGCCGGCGATGCGCTCGGGGGGGCCGGGGGTCCGCCGACGGTGGCGGCGCACGGCGTCGGCGTAGCCGTCCGGTCCGACGAGCCGCGCCTTGGCCCACTCGACCTCGCCGGCGAGCTGGGCCACCGTGACGGTGGCCCCCCCGACCACGCCTCCCATCAGCCGACCCTTGCGGGCGAGCAGCGCCGGGGCGGCGTGACCCCGGTCGGCCCAGTACGACCGGAGCTGGGCGAGGGCGACCCCGTGGAAGGTGCCGGCCGCCACCTCGGAGCGCAGCCCCAGGCCGGCCAGCCGCTGGCGCAGCTCACCGGCCGCCCGGCGGGTGAAGGTGAGGGCGAGCACGTGGCTGGCGTCGGCGTCACCGGTCGCCACCCGCCACCCGATGCGACGGGTGAGCACGCGCGTCTTGCCGGAGCCGGCCGGGGCGACGATGGCGAGGGGCCGAGCAGGCGACGTGACCGCCCGCCGCTGGGCGTCGTCGAGGTCGTGCAGCAGGTCGTCGGGGACCACCGCGCCCGACGTTAGGTCCCCTCCTACGATGCGGGGGTGATCGAGGTGGACGAGGAGACGTTCCAGGAGCTGGTGGGCGATGCCCTCGACGCCATCCCCGGCGAGCTGGCGGAGCTCGTGGACAACGTCGCGGTGGTCGTCGAGGACGGCCGGTCCGACAGCGGCCTCCTCGGCCTCTACCGCGGCGTGCCCCTCACCGCACGCGACGCCGGCTACGGCCTGGGCCTCACCATGCCCGACCGGATCACGATCTACCGGCGTCCCATCTGCGCCCGGTGCTCGACCCACGGCGAGGTCGTCGACCAGGTGCGGGTCACGGTCGTGCACGAGCTCGCCCACCACTTCGGGATCGACGACCGCCGGCTGGCCGACCTGGGTTGGGCGTGAGGGCATCGCGCGCCCCGCCCCGGGGGCGGGGGGTGGCCGCCCCGGGCCGACGAGCACCGGGGGTACGCTGCCCCCGTGCCGTTTCCTCGGAAGCTGCTGAACGACGGCGAGGACATCGCCCTCGACCTGAACCCGCACTGGTGGTTCGTCACGCCACCGGCGGCGGCCGTCGTCGGCTCGGTGGTGCTCGGGGCGGTGGTGTGGTCGACCACCGACGTCGCCGGCCTGCAGGTGGCGGTGGGCGTGCTCATCATCGCCTGCCTGGTGTGGTTCGGCCTGCGCTACGCCCGGTGGGTCACCACGAACTTCGTGGTGACGACCGACCGCCTCGTCTACCGGCACGGCGTCCTGACCAAGCACGGCATCGAGATCCCGCTCGACCGGGTCAACACGGTGTTCTTCCGGCAGTCGCTCTTCGAGCGCGTCCTCGGCTCGGGCGACCTCGTCATCGAGTCGGCGGGAGAGATGGGGCGGCAGGCGTTCTCCAACGTCCGCAACCCCTCGGCGGTGCAGAACGAGATCTACCGGCAGATCGAGGCCAACGAGAACCGGAAGTTCGACCGCATGGGCACCTCGGCGGTGACGGGCGACGTGGCGGCGGCGGCCGCGGCGGCGCCTCCCGCCTCGTCCATCGCCGCCCAGATCCGCGAGCTCGACGGGCTGCGGCGCCAGGGCCTCCTGAGCGAGGCCGAGTTCGCCGCCAAGAAGCAGCAGCTGCTCGACCGCATGTGACGGCCTCGGCTCCGCGGCCACGGGTGGTCAGCCTGGTTCCCTCGGTCACCGAGACCCTGCGGGCGTGGGGCGTGACCCCGGTGGCGTGCACCCGGTTCTGCGGTCAACCCGACCTGCAGCACGTGGGCGGGACCAAGGATCCCGACGTGGACGCCATCGTGGACCTGGCGCCCGACCTGGTCGTCATGTGCGTCGAGGAGAACCGGCGCCAGGATGCCGAGGCCCTGGACGCCGCGGGGGTGGCCACCGCCGCGCTGTCGATCGACTCCGTCGCCGACGTGCCGCCGGCCCTGCGCATGCTGGCCGCCCTCACCGGTGCCGAGGCGGCCGCGGGCGACGTCGCCGCCGCCGAGGCGGTGGTGGCGACGGCGGCCGGGAGGGCGGCACCCCGCCTGCGGGCGTTCGTCCCGATCTGGCGGCGGCCGTGGATGACCCTGTCCGGTGGCACCTACGGCTCCTCCCTCCTGGAGGCGGTCGGCGTGGCCAACGTGTTCGCCGACGCCGCCGCCCGCTACCCCACCGTCACCCTGGACGAGGCGCGCGCCCGAAGGGCCGACGTCGTGTTGGCACCCAGCGAGCCGTACCCGTTCGGCGAGCGGCACGTGCCGGCCCTGGAGGAGGTGGCGCCCGTCGTGCTGGTCGACGGTCAGGACCTGTTCTGGTGGGGCGTGCGCACCCCGGCGGCCGTGGCCCGCCTGGGCGAGCGGCTGGCGGGGATCCGACCCGGCTGAGCGGTCACCCTCCCTCCAGGCGGGCGCCGCCGGTGGGGCGCCCGCGCCACACCACCGGCAGGTCGAGGCGGGTGTTCGGCCGGCACAGCACGACCACGCACCCCCCGAAGCCGGCGCCCGTGACCCGGGCGCCGTACACGCCGGGCACGCCCCGGACGGCGGCGACGATCTCGTCGAGCGCGGGTGTGGACACCTCGAAGTCGTCGCGCATGCTGGCGTGGCTGGCGGCCAGCAGCTCTCCGGCGACGGCGAGCTGACCGCCGGTCAGCGCCTCGCACAGGGCGTCGACCCGTTCGTTCTCCGTGGTCACGTGACGGGCGCGCCGGCGCAGCAGCGGGTCGTCGATCTGCTCGACGTCCACCGGCGACGCCGTCCGGAGGGGCCCGACCACGCGCTCCGCCTCCTCGCACTCGGCACGCCGTCGGGCGTAGGCCGACGAGGAGAGCTCACGGTGGCTCCCCGAGTGGACGACCACCACCTCGGCGTCGTCGGGGAAGGGGACGTGGCGGAGCTCGAGGGTGTCGCAGTCGACGCGGAGCGCCGATCCCTCGACGGCGGCCAGGGACACCAGCTGGTCCATGATCCCGCAGGGCACGCCCACCGCGGCGTGCTCGGCGCGCTGCAACGCCCGGGCCGTGGCCACGGGGTCGCCGGGTTCGACGCCGAGGGCGGTGGCCACGGCCACCTCCAGCGCGGCGGAGGATGCCAGCCCGCTGGCGCTCGGCAGGGTGGAGTGGACCGTCCCCACCAGCCCGTCCGCCGGCCGGATCTCGCCCACGACGGCGGCGACGTAGCGGGCCCAGCGCGGCTCGACGGTCGCGGGGTCGGCCACCCCGCCCACGGGGACCTCGGCCACCCCCTCGAAGCCGTCGGACCCCAGCATCACCCAGTCGCCCCCCCGCTCCCCGGTGACCTCGGTCCCCAGGCCGATGGCCATCGGCAGGGCGAGGCCGCCCATGTAGTCGGTGTGGTCGCCGACGAGGTTGACCCGACCCGGAGCCCACGCTCGCAGTCCCATCTCACGCTCCTCGAAGTGCGGCGGCGGCGTCCTCGGGGACGACCGGGTTGACGAAGGTGCCGCTGCCCAGCTCGGCAGCGGCCACGTAGCGTTGCACGCCCGGCGATCGCATCGGGGACACCACGTGGGCGTGGAGGTGGGCCTCGGGCCAGGCACCGCCGTCGGTCGGTCGCTGGTGGAGCCACAGCATGTAGGGCAGGGGCACCCCGAACAGCCGGTCGAGGCGGGCGAGCACGTCGACCAGCAGGGCGCTCAACCCGTGGCGCCCGGGCCCGTCGAGCGAGGGGAGGTCGGGGTGGTGGGCGGCGGGTGCCAGGAGGAGCGCGTAAGGCCAGGCGCTGGCCCGGGGCACCCATGCTCGCCAACCGGGAGCGGTCGCCACCAGCAGGTGGGACCCGGGGGGCGCGCACAGGGTGCACCGCGTGGTGGCGGCACGGCCCAGCTCCCGGAGGGGGACGGCCGGTACCTCGTCGTAGGCGAAGATCTGCCCGTGGGGGTGGGCGATGGTGGCGCCCACCTCCTCGCCCCGGTTCTCGAGCACCAGGACGTAGCCGACGTCGGGCCGACCTCCCAGGACCGCCGTGCGCTCGGCCCACAGGTCGACAACGCGCCGGGCACCCTCGACCCCGAGGTCGGGGAAGGTGGCGTCGTGGCGGGGGGTGTAGAGGACGACCTCGCAGCGACCGTCGGGGAGCGACGGCCAGCGGTTGGTGAAGGCGCGGACCTCGTAGGGCCGGGGCGCCTCCACGCCGCCGACGCAGAAGGGGCAGCCCTCGGCCCGGGGCCGGTTGGGCCGGTGCTGGCGGTTGCCGGCCACCACCACGTGATGGCCGGAGAGCTCGTCCACGCGCAGCTCGGGCACGGGGAGGCGTCAGCCTTGCCCGGGAGCGGCACCGGCCGCCGCCGGTGCCGTGGTGGCAGTCCCGGGCGAGCCGCCGGCCGCCGCCGACCGCACCGGGGGGCGGGCCGATCGCCGGCGGAGGTGGGGGGCTGCCGGGCGGCGGGGGGCAGCGGGCACGCCGGAGGTCGTCATGCCGGCACGGTAGGGGACCGGACGCCGGGGGAGACTTGACCGCGCGGTCAGTCCCGAACACGATGACGCCATGCCGATCGCCGCCAGCAACGGGGTCGAGATCTGCTACGAGGCCATGGGGGCGCCCGGCGATCCGACGATCCTGCTGGTGGCCGGGCTGGGCAGCCAGATGATCAGCTGGCACGACGACCTCTGCGCCGCGTTGGTGGCGCGGGGGCACAGGGTCGTGCGCTTCGACAACCGGGACACCGGCCTGTCGACCCACGTCGACGGTCGCCGGGCCGCGGCCGCCCCGGGCCCTGCCGCGGCGGCGGGCGCGCCGCAGGTCCCCTACCTGTTGGCCGACCTGGCGGACGACGCCGTCGCCGTGCTCGACGCCCTGGCCGTGGAGCGGGCCCACGTCGTCGGCATGTCGATGGGGGGGATGATCGCCCAGGTGGTGGCCATCGGCCACACCACCCGGGTGGCGTCGCTGACGTCGATCATGTCGACCACCGGCGATGCTGACGTGGGCACGCCGACGCCCGAGGCCCTGGCGGCGTTGACCGCTCCGCCTGCGGCCACCCGCGAGGCGAGCCAGGACGCCGCCGTCCACCACGCCCACGTCTGGGGCAGCCCCGGGCTGTTCGACGAGGCGCTGCTCCGGGACGTCGCCGGCCGGGCCTGGGATCGGGACGGCGACTCGTCCGGCACCGCCCGCCAGCTCGCCGCCATCGTGGCGTCGGGCAGCCGGTCGGCGGAGCTCGCCCGCCTGGACGTGCCCACCCTCGTGGTCCACGGCACGGCGGACACGCTGGTCCAGCCGTCCGGCGGCCGGCGCACCGCCGAGGTCATCCCCGGCGCCGAGCTGCTGATGATCGAAGGCATGGGCCACGACCTGGCCCCGCCGTTGTGGCCCCGCCTGATCGACGCGGTCGTCGCCCACGTGGCCGACCACCCTTGAGAGGAGAACGGATGGGACCCCTCGCCGGAATCACGGTCATCGAGCTCGCAGGCATCGGGCCCGGGCCCTTCTGCGGCATGCTGCTGTCGGACCTGGGGGCCGACGTCATCCGCGTCGACCGGGCCGCCTCGGTCCACGGCGGCGACCCCGGCCAGCCGCCGGGTGACCTGCTCGGCCGGGGTCGCCGGTCGGTGGGCGTCGACCTCAAGAGCCCCGACGGCGTCGAGGTCGTGCTGTCGCTCGTCGAGCGGGCGGACGCCCTGTTCGAGGGCTTCCGCCCGGGCGTGACCGAGCGCCTGGGCCTGGGGCCCGACGACTGCCTGGCCCGCAACCCCCGTCTTGTCTACGGGCGGATGACGGGGTGGGGCCAGGACGGCCCGTACGCCCCCACGGCCGGGCACGACATCAACTACATCTCGCTGGCCGGGGCGCTCGACTCCATCGGCCGGCGGGGCGGGCCGCCGGTGCCGCCGTTGAACCTCGTGGGCGACTTCGGGGGAGGTGGCATGCTGCTCGCCCTGGGCATCGTGGCCGCCGTCCTGGAGGCCCAGCGCTCCGGCGAGGGGCAGGTCGTCGACGCCGCCATGGTGGACGGTGCAGCGACGTTGATGACCATGATGCACGGCATGCGGGCCATGGGCATGTGGAACGACGAGCGGGGCACCAACCTCCTCGACTCCGGGTCCCACTTCTACGACGTCTACGAGACGGCCGACGGGAGGTACGTGTCCATCGGCTCCATCGAGCCCCAGTTCTACGCCGAGCTGCTGCGGTTGACCGGCCTCGAGGGCGAGGACCTGCCCTGGCAGCACGACCGCGATCAGTGGCCGGCGCTGAAGGAGCGCCTGGCCGACGTCTTCCGCTCCAAGACCCGCGAGGAGTGGTGCCGGATCATGGAGGGCACCGACGTGTGCTTCGCGCCCGTGCTGTCCATGGCCGAGGCGCCGCACCACCCCCACAACGTGCACCGCGGCACCTTCGTCGAGGTGGCGGGCGTCACCCAGCCCGGGCCCGCGCCCCGGTTCAGCCGCACACCGGGCGAGATCAGCCGCCCACCGGTCCACCCCGGGCAGCACACCGACGAGGTGCTGGCCGAGGTCGGCTACGACGACGACCGGGTGGCCAAGCTGCGGGCCGCCGGCACCGTGGCCTGAGGGACGGCCGCTGCCGGGGTGGGGCGGCCGGCCGGCGCCCCGATCCGGCGGGGCGTCGGTCCGTGATCGGGTGCGAGCCGGAGCAGCGGCTAGCGTCGGGGCGGCCCCGGTGGGATCCGGGGCGCGGGCCCGTAGCCCTCGGGGCTGCGGGGCCTGCCGATGTCATCCCTGCTCAGGAGCACAGTCACTTGCCTCAGGTGATCAAGATCAACGCCATCACGGTGCCGGAGGGATCGGGGGACGAGCTGGCCAAGCGGTTCGCGGCCCGGGCCGGTGCCGTCGACGACCAGGAGGGCTTCGAGGGGTTCGAGCTGCTCCGACCGACCGACGGTCGAGCGACGTGGCTGGTGGTGACCCGTTGGCGTGACGACGACGCGTTCCAGGCCTGGGTCTCCAGCCCCGCCTTCGCCCACGGCCACCAGGGCGCCGACCGGCCGCACCCCCACGGTGGACCCGTGTCGGTGTCGAGCGAGCTGTGGTCGTACGAGGTGTCGACCTCGTCGCCCAGCACCTCCTGACGCGGCAGCGCCGAGTCCGTGCTGCTCCACGACGCCCACGTCGTGGTGGCATGGGTCGTCGTCGTGGCGAACGCCCTCGTCGCCCTGTGGGCCCTGGGAGCGCACTGGCTGCCGGCGCTGCGCCGTCGGGCGCTGTGGTGGTGCACGACGGCGGCCCAGCTCCTCATCGCCGTCCAGGTGGTCCTGGGGGTGCTCCTGGTCACCACCGAGGACCTCGAGGCTCCCCAGCTCCATGCGCTCTACGGGTTCGTGGCCCTCGCCTCCGTGGGCATCATCTACAGCTACCGCCAGCAGCTACGGCCCCAGCTGTACCTGCTGTACGGGGGAGGCGGTCTCTTCCTGGTGGGCCTGGCCCTCCGTGCCATCGTCATCGGCCCGACACGATGAGCCGCGGGGTGCTCCCTCAGAGGTGGACCACCGGGCACGTGAGCGTGCGGGTGATCCCCTCGATGGCCTGCACCCGGCTCACGACCATCCTGCCCAGCTCGTCCACCGTGTCGGACTCGGCCCGGGCGATGACGTCGTACGGGCCGGTCACGTCCTCGGCCGACACGATGCCCGGCACGGCCCGCACCTCGCTGGCCACCTCGGCCGCCCGACCCACCTCCGTCTGGACGAGGATGTACGCGCTCACCGTCATCGCAGGGGCCTCCGGGGTGACGACCGCCCTGCCGAGGATACTGGGTGTGGCAGCGAGCGAGGGCGCCTACCGCGGGGCGTCGCCGCCGAGGGGCGCGGGGGAGCCCGGTGGCTCGTCCACCGGGCTCCGGTGAGATGACGTCGGCGCGGTCGCCGCTCTCAGCTGGACGTCGTCTCGTGCGACTGGGCCTCGATGGTGTGGGCCTGGCCGCCGCCACCCACGGCGATCCGCCGCGACTGGGCCTTCTCGGCGACCGGGATGCTGATCGAGAGGACCCCGTGGTCGTAGGCGGCCTCGAGCCGGTTCGTGTCGAGGCTCTCGCCCAGGAAGACCCGCCGGGTGAAGGTGCCCTGGGGCCGCTCGTTGGCGAGCACGTCGTCGCCCTCGCCCCGCTCGAACTGGCGGGTGGCGGTGACGGTCAGGACGTCGCGCTCCACGGTGACGTCGATGGCCTCGGGGTCGACGCCGGGCAGGTCGAAGTTGATGAAGACCCTGTCACCGTGGCGGACGGCGTCCATCGGCATGGTGGGGGGCCGCCGGAACGCCTGCTCGGTCACCCGGTCGAAGTCCCGGAAGGGGTCGAAGCGCATGAGCATCGGGGGAGTCCTCCTCGATCGCGATGTGGGCTCGTTCTCGAGCTCTCCGTACGAGAACTATCATACAAGAAACGTGAGTCCGTGCAACTCAAGTTTGCTCATGGCGATGCTGTAGGGCCGTTCTCGGCCGGTCGGGCGGCGTGACCGGCGTGACCAGCCGACCGCCGTACCGCCACGGCCTCCACGAGATCGGCGACGGGGTGTTCGCCTACCTCCAGCCCGACGGCGGCTGGGGATGGAGCAATGCCGGGCTCGTCGTCGACGGCGACGCCTCGCTGCTCGTGGACACGCTGTACGACCTCCGCACCACCGGCGCCATGCTCGACGCCATGCGCCGGACGTCGCCCGCGGCGGGCACCATCGACGTGGTGGTGAACACCCACGCCAACGGCGACCACTGCTGGGGCAACCAGCTCGTGGCCGGTGCCGAGATCGTGGCGTCCTCGGCGTGCGCCGCCGAGATGCTCGAGTTGTCCCCGGCCACCATGGCCGCGGTCATGGCGGACCCGCCCCCGGGGCGCGAGGGCGATCTCCTGCGGCGCATGCTCGGCCCCTTCGATCTCGAGGGCATCGAGGTGGTGCCGCCCAGCTCCACCTTCGACGGCCGGACGACCCTCCTCGTCGGGGACGCCCGTGTCGAGCTGGTGGAGGTGGGCCCGGCCCACACCCGGGGCGACGTCGTCGTCCACCTGCCCGACGCCGGGGTCGCCTACACCGGCGACATCGTCTTCAACGGGGGCCACCCCATCGTGTGGAGCGGTCCCGTCGCCGGCTGGATGGCGGCGTGCGACGCCGTCGTCGCCCTGAAGCCGGAGGTGGTGGTACCGGGCCACGGTCCCGTGTGCGGGTTGGAGGCCGTGGTCGCCGAGAGGGACTACTTCGCCTTCCTCCACCGCGAGGTGCCGCCTCGGGCCGCGGCCGGGATGTCGCCGCTGGAAGCGGCTCGGGACATCGACCTCGGGCCGTACGCCCGGCTCGGCGAGCGTGAGCGGTTCGTCGTCAACGTGGCCGCCGTCTACCGGGACCTGGGCCACTACGTCGCCGGCGGGACCGCCGGTGCGCTGGAGCAGATGGCCGCCTACGGCTGGTCCTGAGCCCGGTCGCTCCCTGCCCGCGGAGGGCGACCGGGCTCGGGCCGGGCTCAGCGGGCGGCCAGGCGCTTCTCGAGCGCCTCGAGCTCGTCGCGCAGCGCGGTGGGGACGGTGTCACCCAGGTTGCCGTAGTGGCGCTCGATCTGGGGCAGCTCACGTCGCCACGACTCGACGTCGACCGCCAGCAGGGCCTCCAGCGCCTCCGGTGCCACGTCGAGGCCCCGAGTGTCGAGCCCGTCGAGCGTGGGGACCCGACCGATGGGCGTGTCCGCGGCGGTACCGCCACCCGCCACCCGCTCGACGACCCACTTGAGGACCCGACTGTTCTCACCGAAGCCGGGCCACAGGAACGAGCCGTCCTCGCCACGACGGAACCAGTTGACCCAGAACAGCCGGGGCAGCTTCTCGGGATCCGTGGCGCGGCCGATCTCGAGCCAGTGGGCGAAGTAGTCGCCCATGTCGTAGCCGCAGAAGGGAAGCATGGCGAAGGGGTCGAAGCGCAGCTCCCCCACCGCCCCCGCCTGGGCGGCGGTGGTCTCCGAGCTCATGATCGACCCCAGGAACACCCCGTGCTCCCAGCCGAGCGACTCGGTCACCAGGGGGACGTTGGTGGCCCGGCGCCCACCGAAGAGGATGGCGGAGATGGGCACGCCCCTCGGGTCCTCCCAGCGGGAGGAGATGGACGGGCACTGGGCCGCCGGAGCGGTGAACCGGGCGTTGGGGTGGGCCGCGGGGGTGCCGGAGGCCGGCGTCCAGTCCTGCCCCCTCCAGTCCACGGCGTGCGCGGGCGGCTCGGAGAGGCCCTCCCACCAGACGTCACCGTCGTCGGTCCGGGCCACGTTGGTGAACACGCAGTTGGCCCGGAGCGTGGCGACGGCGTTGGGGTTGGTGTCGCGCCCGGTGCCCGGGGCCACGCCGAAGAAGCCGGCCTCGGGGTTGATGGCGTGGAGGCGCCCGTCGTCGCCGAACTTCATCCAGGCGATGTCGTCCCCGATGGTCTCCACCTTCCAGCCGGGGAGGGTGGGGATCAGCATGGCCATGTTCGTCTTGCCGCACGCCGACGGGAACGCCGCCGCCACGAAGACCGTCTCGCCGCCCGGCGGGGTGACGCCGAGGATGAGCATGTGCTCGGCGAGCCAGCCGTCGTCGCGCGCCATCGTCGACGCGATGCGCAGCGCGAAGCACTTCTTCCCCAGCAGGGCGTTGCCCCCGTACCCGGACCCGTAGGACCAGATCTCGCGCACCTCGGGGAAGTGGACGATGTACTTGTTGTCGGCGTCGCACGGCCACGGGACGTCCGGCCGGCGGTTGCCGTCGGCGTCGACGAGGGGGTACCCGACGGAGTGGACGCAGGGGACGAACTCGCCGTCCGCGCCCAGCACGTCGAGGGCGGCCTGGCCCATGCGGGTCATGACCCGCATGCTGGCGGCCACGTAGGCCGAGTCGGTGAGCTGCACGCCCACGTGGGCGATCTCCGAGCCGAGCGGCCCCATCGAGAACGGCAGGACGTAGAGCGTCCGGCCCCGCATGGCCCCGGTGAACAGGGCGGTGAGCTCGGATCGCATCTCGGCGGGGGGCCGCCAGTTGTTGGTGGGGCCGGCGTCCCGCTGCCGCTCGGAGCAGATGAACGTCCGGTCCTCGACGCGGGCGACGTCGGCCGGATCGGAGAGGGCGAGGTAGCTGTTGGGACGGCGGTCCTCGGAGAGCTGCTGGAAGGTACCGGCGTCGACGAGCGCCCCGGTGAGGCGCCGCCACTCCTCGTCCGAGCCGTCGCACCACTCGACGGCGTCCGGCTGGAGGATCTCCGCCCACTGATCGACCCAGTCCTTGAGCTTCTGGTTGTCGGTCGTTGCAGCCATGGTCCTCCGGTGAAGGGTGCGCTGGATGGGCGGTCAGGGCGTGGGGGGCTCCGCTCCCGACGGGAAGGTCTCGGGGGCGAGGCCCGGCGTACCCATGTCCACCTCGGACCCGAGGTGCAGCCGCGTGGCCCGACCCTGGTCGTCGAGCTCGAACACCACGCGCTGGCCTTGGCGCAGCATGCGGAACACCGAGCCGTCGAGGGCGTCGGGCGCCAGGTCGAGCTCGACCAGGTCGGTGTCGCGGACCACGATCCCGTCGCGGGACCCAGGGTCGTACGCCTTGATGACACCTTGCAACGATCGATCTCCCTGGCGGTGGGTGTGCGGTGTGCCCCTCGGACCAAGGGGTCCGGCCACCGTACCGGACGCTCGAGAGCGTGGCCCAAGTCCTCGCCCCGGGACGGGGAGGCCGGAGCACTCCCCCACGGTGGGCACCGGTCCCGGGGCGATCGGCGCGGCGAGGCGCCGCGCCTCAGCGGGCGACCTTGGTGACCTTCCCCGACTTGATGCAGCCGGTGCACACCTGGACCCGCCGGGGCGTACCGTCAACGAGGGCCCGGACGCGTTGGATGTTGGGGTTCCACCGACGCTTGGTGCGCCGGTGCGAGTGGCTGACGCTCATGCCCCACGACGGGTGCTTGCCGCACACCTCGCAAACGGCTGCCATGGCGGGATACCTCGGAAGGGTCGGGCTCGAGGGGACCGGGGGACTGTACTGGTGGTCTGCCGGCCCCACAACTCGTGCGCTCCGGTGACCGGGGCGAGGGCCGGCGCGGCGCGTCACCTACGATCCACCTCCGTGACGGCGCTCGACCACCTGGGGGCCACCGAACTGCGAGCGGCCGTGGTCGCCTACCGGGACGCCCTGGCCGCCCACCGCGAGCCGATCAACCGCCTCAACGTGTACCCCGTGCCCGACGGCGACACCGGGACGAACATGGCCCTCACGCTGGCGTCCGTGTGCGAGGACGTGGCCGAGGCCGGCGACGGGCTGTCCGAGGTGTGCGCCGCCGTCGCCCGGGGGTCGCTGATGGGCGCCCGGGGCAACTCGGGCGTCATCCTCTCCCAGGTCCTGCGGGCCCTGGTGGGGGTGATCGGCGAGGAGGGTGGCCTCGACGGCCCCACCGCGGCCCGGGCGCTCCGGGCGGCGAGCGACGCCGCCTACCAGGCCGTGGTGCGACCCGTGGAGGGCACCATCCTCACCGTGGTGCGGGCGGCCACCGAGGCGGCCGAGGCGTGCGTGGCCGGGGACCCCGGGGCGGGCCTGGTGGTGGTGCTCGACGCCGCCCGGGCCGGTGGGCAGGTGGCGCTGGAGGGCACGCCCGAGCTCCTGCCCGTCCTGGCGGAGGCCGGGGTCGTCGACGCGGGCGGCACCGGCTTCCTGCTCCTCCTGGATGCCCTGCTGCACGTGGCCGACGGCCGCGACCTCCCCCGGCCCGAGGTGGGCGAGGGCGCCCTCCGGGCAGACGCCCGGCTCGTCGAGCCGGCGGGCGAACGGTCCCACGGCACCGTGTCCGACCTCCGCTACGAGGTCATGTACCTGCTCGAGGCGCCCGACGAGGCGGTCCCGGCGTTCAAGGACGTGTGGGCCGGGATCGGGGACTCGATCGTCGTGGTGGGTGGCGACGGCATCTGGAACTGCCACGTCCACACCGACGACATCGGCGCCGCCGTGGAGGCGGCCCTGGACGCCGGGCGACCCCGCGACATCCGCGTCACCGACCTCAAGGAGCAGGTCGAGGAGGAGCGGTGGGTCCGCGAGGCGGCCGACGACGCCGTCGTCGAGCAGCCGCCGCACGTGCGCGAGCCCGTCACCACCGCCGTGGTGGCCGTGGCCGCCGGCGACGGGGTGAGGCGCATCTTCTACAGCCTGGGGGTCCAGGGCATCGTGGCCGGCGGGCAGTCGATGAACCCGTCCACCGCCGACCTGCTCGCCGCGGTGGAGGGCGTGCCGGCCGAGCAGGTGGTGATCCTGCCCAACAACAAGAACATCATCCCGGTGGCCGAGCAGGTCGACGCCCACACCGCCCGGACCGTCCGGGTGGTCGGCACCCGCGGCGTGGCCGAGGGCTTCGCCGCCCTCATGGCCTACGACCCCGAGGCCTCCGTGGACGAGAACGCCAAGGAGATGGCGGCGCTGGCGGCCAACGTGCGGGCCGGCGAGGTGACCCGGGCCGTGCGCGACTCGACGTCGTCGGCCGGGCCGATCCGCGAGGGCGACTACCTCGGCATCGCCCGCGACGGCATCGAGGTGGTGGCGTCGTCCGCCGTGGCCGCGGCGACGGCCCTGCTCGACCGCCTGGTGGCCGACGAGCACGAGATCGTCACCATCATCGAGGGCGAGGGCGCCACCCCCGCGGACACGCGGGCCATCGCCGAGTGGCTGCGGGAGAGGCACCCGGGCGTGTCACCCGAGGTGCACCACGGCGGGCAGCCGCTCTACCCCTACCTCCTCGGCGTGGAGTAGCCGGTGGGCCAGGTCCCGCCATGAGCGACGGGCCCATCACCCTCGGCGAGCTGGCCGACTGGCCCGTCACCCGGCTCCACGGCGTCGGCGGGAAGAAGGCCGAGGGGCTGGCCGCGGTGGGCGTGACGTCCCTGCTCGACCTGCTCACCCACTACCCCCGCCGCTACGTCGACCGCTCCCGCGAGGCCCGGGTGCGCGACCTGACGGTGGGCGACGAGGCGCTGGTCATCGTAACCGTGGAGCGTGCCACCTCGCGCCGCACCCGGGGCCGCCCGTCGCGGGTGCTGGTCACCGTGGACGTCCGGGACGACAGCGGGCAGCTGCGCGTGACCTTCTTCAACCAGGCCTGGCGCGAGCACCAGCTCACCCCGGGCCTCACCGTGGCCCTGTTCGGCAAGGTCGAGCTGTACCGCGGGCGCCGGCAGATGACCAACCCCGTCGTCGACCTCATCGGCGACCGCACCGGGCGCATCGTGCCGATCTACCCCCAGTCCGACAAGGCCCACGTCTCGACGTGGGAGATCGGCGGCTGGGTCGACGAGGCCCTGCGCCGCTCGGCGGCTCGAGGCCTCGCCGACCCCGTGCCCCGCTGGGTGCTCGACCGCCACGACCTCGTCACCCGGGCGGAGGCGTTCGCCGGCATCCACTCGCCGACGTCCATGGCCCACAAGGAGGCGTCCCGCCGCCGCCTGGTGCTCGACGAGCTGCTCCGCGTCCAGCTCGCCCTGGTCCAGCGGAAGCGGCACGTCGAGCGCACGACCCGGGGCGTCGCCCACGTGACGGCGGGGCCCCTCCTCGACGCCTTCACCGCGCGGCTCCCGTTCGAGCTGACGGGCGACCAGGCGGCGGCGATCGCCGAGATCGGACGGGACCTCGCCGCCGCCCATCCCATGCACCGGCTGCTGCAGGGCGACGTCGGCGCGGGCAAGACCGTGGTGGCCGTGTGGACCCTGCTGGCCGCGGTGCAGGGTGGGCACCAGGCGGCCTTCATGGCCCCCACCGAGGTGCTGGCCGAGCAGCACGCCCACGGCATCCGCTCCCTGCTCGACGGCGTCGAGGTGCCCGACGGCGGCACGTCGCTGTTCGGCTCCCGCCCGGTGCGGGTCGAGCTGCTCACCAACAAGGTGGGAGCGGCCGACCGGCGGCGCATCCTGGCCGCCCTGGCCGCGGGGGAGGTCGACATCGCCATCGGCACCCATGCCCTGATCCAGGAGGGGGTGGGCTTCGCCTCCCTGGGTGCCGTGGTGATCGACGAGCAGCACCGGTTCGGCGTCGAGCAGCGGGCGGCGCTGCGCGACAAGGGCGGAGGCGGCCCGGTGCCCGACGTGCTGGTGATGACGGCGACACCCATCCCCCGCACCGCGGCGATGACCGTCTACGGCGACCTCGACGTCACGGTCATCCGGTCGCGGCCGGCCGGTCGCCAGCCGGTCGTCACCTCGTGGGCCCGCAGCGACGCCGACGAGGCCGCCACGTGGGAGGCGGTGCGCCGTGAGGTCGCCGCCGGGCGCCAGGCCTACGTGGTGACGCCGCTGATCGAGGACTCCGAGCGCCTGGAGGCCCGCTCCGCCGAGGAGACGGTGGCCCGCCTGGCCGCCGGCGACCTCTCGGGCCTGCGGTTGGGCCTGCTCCACGGGCGCCTCGCCCCGGCCGAGAAGGAGGCGACCATGGACGCCTTCCGGTCCGGTCGCCTCGACGTCCTCGTCGCCACCACGGTCATCGAGGTCGGGGTCGACGTGCCGAACGCCACGGTGATGGTGGTCCTCGACGCCGACCGGTTCGGCATCGCCCAGCTGCACCAGCTCCGGGGTCGCGTGGGACGGGGCAGCGAGCGGTCGTGGTGCCACCTCGTCAGCGCGTCCGACACGCCCGAGGCGGAGGCCCGGCTGGGGGCGCTGGTGGCGACCACCGACGGGTTCGCCCTGGCCGAGGTCGACCTCGACCTGCGGGGCGAGGGCACGATCACGGGGGAGCGCCAGAAGGGCCGCAGCGACCTGAAGCTGGCGTCCCTGCGCCGCGACCGCGAGTGGGTGGGGCGGGCCCGCGACGCCGCCTTCGCCATCGTCGACGGCACCGGCGGCCTCGAGGCCAACCCCGACCTGCTGGACGAGGTGGCCCTGTTCCTCGACGACGAGGACCAGGACTTCCTGCTCAAGGGCTGAGGCCGGCCGCCGACCCGCTCCCACCCGGGGGCGGCCGCCGGTCCGACCCGGTCCTCGAGGGGTCCCCGGCCGGGGGGGGCGCCGCCGCGCCGTGCCGGGCCGAACCGGTCGTCGCCGTGGGGAGCCGGCCCCGCTCGACACCATGACGATGCGCCGGCGGGGGCCGGCCCGGACGAGGGGGAGCGGGGCGGCGGTGATCCGCCAGGCGCCGAGGAGGTCGGTGTCGAGCACGTGGCCGGCGGCGTCGAGGTCGGCGAGGGAGGCGGGCTCGGCCCAGTCGAGTCGGCGGCGGCGTTGATGACGAGGATGTCGAGCCCGCCGGATCACCCTGCCAGCCGGTCGGCGACCTCCGGACGTCGTCGGGGCACGTGACGCCGTCGACCCCCTCGCCTCCGCGGCCCGCGGCTTCGCCCCCGGTGCGGCCGCCGTCCCCGGAGTGGCCGGGCCCCTACGCTCGTCGGCGATGCTGGTCGACCGCCCCCAGGTCGAGGTCACCTCCCGCAGGGAGCTGCGCCGGTGGCTGGCCCACCGCCACGCCACCTCTCCCGGCATCTGGCTCGTCCGCTGGAAGCGGCACGTCGCCGATCGCCACGTCACCTACGAGGCGGTCGTCGAGGAGGCGCTCTGCTTCGGGTGGGTCGACAGCCAGCCCCGTGCCCTCGACGCCCGGCGCTCCATGCTCCTGCTGACACCCCGCCGGCCTGCCAGCCGGTGGTCCGCCGCCAACAAGGCGCGCATCGAGCGGCTCACCGCCGACGGGAGGATGGCGCCCGCGGGCCTGGCCGCGGTGGCGACGGCGCGTGCCAACGGTGCCTGGGGCGCGCTGGACCAGGTCGACGCCCTGGCAGAGCCGGAGGACCTGGCGGCCGCGCTCGACCGGCGTGCGGCCGCCCGCCGGCACTGGGACGGGTTCCCGCCCTCGACCCGCCGGGCGATCCTCGAGTGGATCCTCACTGCCCGACGGTCGGAGACCCGGGCACGGCGCGTGGCCGTCACCGTCGAGGAGGCGGCCGCCGGGCGTCGTGCCCACCAGTGGCGGCGGCCGCCGCCCTGACCTGACGCCCCCGGCTGGTGGTGACGCACGCCGGGGCACGGCCCTGTAGGCGGCGCGGCAGCGGGTGCCGCGTGGCATCGCCCGCTGAGCCGCGGGGTCACCGGACGCCGCACTCCTCGGACACGTACCGGTCGAGCCGGCGCGACGCGTCACGCATCTCCTCGTCGTCGCCCAGCGCGAGCACCGCCGGGTCCGGGTCGCGCAGGTCCACGGCGGCCAGCCGGTCGAGGACCGACGTGTAGGTCGCCCAGTCCTCGGCGATCGCCGCTGGCGCCTCGAGGTGGCGGAGATCCTCCAGAGCCTCGCCGACCTGGGCCGACGTGGCGTCGCCGACGTCGTCGATGGCGGCGTCGATCCTCCTGACGTCCTCGCAGAACGTCGCGGCGGCCCCGTCGCCGTCGTCGCCGCCGCCGCAGGATCCCAGCGCCAGCACGAGCGTCGGGCACAGGGCGAGCTGGGCGACGCGGGCGAGGCTCGGGCGGTGGGGAGGCATGGTGGTGGCTCCGTGCGTGTGGTCGTCGGGTGGTTCGGGCGTGGCGGCGCCGGCGGGAGGGGAGTGGCTCACGGGACGGGCGTGGCGGCGCCGGCGGGAGGGAGCGGGGCCCCGGGGCGACGGGAGGGCGGCACGCGCCCGGGGAGCCGAGGGGCCGTTCACCGGTCGTCGGCGACGACCAGGTCCCATCGGTCGAGGCAGTCCTCGCACCGGTAGACGGCCACGTCGCCCGGCTCCCAGCCGCCCTCCGGCGGGCGGGACGTGAGGTGCGCTCGCCCGCCGCAGTCGACGCACGTGATCACCGGGTCGACGGTCATCGGGCCCCGACCCTAGCCGTGGCCCCGACGGGCAGGCGTCGCCGGGCCCCGCCACAGGTCACGTCGCCTGCCGGTGCCGTCGGTGCTCGGCGAACCGCTCGACGCCGGCCGCGAAGTCGGCAGACTCGATCACCTCCCGGCCGAGCCGGTCCTCGTTGGCCAGGGCCGACGCCCGGTCCAGGCTCAACCCCTCGACCACGGCGCGGCGATCGCTGACCACGCACGCCCACGGTGCGGCGGCGATGCCGCCCGCCAGCTCGAGGGCGGCGTCGAGGGCGGTGCCGTCGGGCACCAGGCGGTCGACGAACCCCATCCGCTCGGCCTCCGCCGCTCCGACCTCACGGCCGGTGAGGATGAGGTCGAGGGCCCGCCCCAGACCGACGATGCGCGGCAGCCGGTACGTCCCCCCGTCCACCAGGGGGACGCCCCACCGCCGCTCCAGGCAGCCGAAGCGGGCGCCGGTGCCGGCGACCCGCAGGTCGCACCACGCCGCCAGCTCCATGCCGCCCGCCACGCACCACCCCTCGATGGCGGCGACCACCGGCTTGGAGAGCTCGAGGCGGGTGGGGCCGAGGGGCCCGCTGGCCCGGAGCCGGGGGAGGGAGCGCAGGTTGGCACCGGCGCAGAAGGCGGCGGTGTCGCCGGTGAGCACGGCCACGCGGGCGGACGGGTCGCCGTCGAAGGCCACGAGCTCGTCGTGAAGGCGCCCCGCGGTGGCCGTGTCGATGGCGTTGCGCACCTGCGGCTGGCCGATCCTGATCACGCGCACGTGGTCGCCCATCGTCCGAGGATGCCATGCCCCCGGTGGCCACGGGGGATCGGCTCCCGCCGCCCGGTCGACGCCCGGGCACGACGGTACGGTGCCGGCGATGCGCGTCGTGGCCGGGACCGCCCGGGGCCGCCCGCTGGTCGCTCCGCCCGGGGACCGCACCCGGCCCACCGCCGACCGCGTGCGCGAGGCCGTGTTCAACGCCCTGTGGAGCCGGGGGGCGCTCGAGGGGGCGACGGTCGCCGACCTGTACGCGGGCAGCGGGGCCCTCGGCATCGAGGCCCTGTCCCGGGGAGCGGCCCACGCAACGTTCGTCGACCGCGACCAGGCCGCCGTGCGGGCGGTCCGGCGGAACCTGGAGGCGTGCGGGCTGGCGGACCGGGCCACGGTGGAGCGGGCGCCGGTCGAGGGCTGGCTGGCGGGCCTCCAGCCGGGCACCCGGCTCGACCTCGCCCTGTGCGACCCCCCCTACGCCTTCACCGGGTGGGACGGGCTCCTGGCTGCCCTGCCCGCCGCCCTGGTCGTGGTCGAGTCGGACCGCCCGGTCCGGCCACCCACGGGTTGGCGGCTCGTGCGGGAGGCCCGCTACGGCGGGACGTGGGTGGGGTTCCTCGAGGGGGTGGCCGCTCCGAGACCCGACCCGGGCGATCCCGGGCCGTGGGCGTGACGTGCATTACCGTGAGCGCCGTCCCCCGCGGCCTCTGCTGCGCCGTGACCAGGAGCTCCACCAGTGACCACCGTGCTGTACCCGGGGTCGTTCGACCCCATCCACAACGGCCACATCGAGATCATCGAGGTGGCGTCCCGGCTGTTCGACGAGGTCGTGGTGGCGGCGGTGCGCAACCCCCAGAAGGGCACCCCGCTCTTCACCCTCCAGGAGCGCCAGGGGCTCATCGCCGACTCGACGTCCCACCTCGGCAACGTCCGCATCACGATGTTCTCCAGCCTCGTCGTCGACCTGGCGCGCCAGGTGGGCGCCGACTTCATCGTCAAGGGGCTGCGCGTGGTGTCCGACTTCGAGTCGGAGTTGATGATGGCCCAGATGAACAAGCAGGTGTCAGGTGTCGACACGCTGTTCATCCCGTCCGGCTCGTCCCACTCCTACCTCGCGTCCAAGCTCATCCGGGAGATCGCGCGCTACGGCGGCGACATCAGCTCCATGGTGCCGACGGCGGTCGCCAAGCTGCTCAGAGAGAAGTACGGCGAAGGAGCCGGATGACCGGCGACGACGACGAGAGCTTCGACGAGGACGGCTTCGACGACGGGTTCGACGCCCGCGTCGCCGAGCGGGCTCCGGGCGGGGACGTCGAGGCACTCCTGCGCCGGGTGCACGAGATCGTCGACTGTGCCCGGCCCGCCCCCCTGTCCTCGCAGGTGAAGGTGGACCGCGACGAGCTGCTCGACCTGGTCGAGCAGGCCATCGAGCGGCTGCCCGACGAGGTCCGTGCCTCGCGGTGGTTGATGAAGGACCGCGACGAGTTCCTCGAGCGCACCCAGCGCGAGGCCGACGACATGCTCGCCGCCGCCCGCGGCCAGGCCGAGCGCATGGTCCAGCGGTCGGAGGTGATGAAGGCGGCCGAGGCCAAGGCGCGCCGCATCGTCGAGAACGCCAGGGCCGAGGCCAGCCGGCAGAGGAACGAGGCCGACGACTTCTGCGACCGTCGCCTGGCCCAGCTGGAGACCGTGCTCGAGCGCACCATGACCGTCATCGGCACCGGCCGGGCCAAGCTGCGGGGACCGGCGGGCGAGGGCACGCCGCCCGCCGGGCGGGTGGCCGACGGCCCGGGGCCGGCGGACGGTCCGGGGACCGACCGGGACGACCGCTCGTCGGCCTTCTTCGACCAGGACCGCCACTAGGTCCCGGCCGCCGGGGTCGGGGCACCGTCGGGGGCCCTCGCCACCGGCGAGGCCACCCGAAGGCCGGTGCCCGGGACGGGCGCCCGACCGCACGTCGGTCGCCCCCGGCGGGCGCCGGGGCACCGGGAGGTGGCCCGGGTTCGTGCCCGGTCCCGGGTCGCCGCCGTAGCCTGGCCCGGTGGCCCGAGCGTTCATCGTCCCGGCGGCCGGCACCGCCCATCGCCCCGGGGCCCGGCGGGAGGTGACCCTCGCCGGCCCCCTCGACCTCGCCGTGTCGACGACCCGCCTCACCGCCGACGACGTCGTGGCCGACGTCGTGCTCGAAGGTCAGGGGGAGACCCTCACCGTGTCGGGCACCGTGCGCGCCCGGTGGACGGGAGAGTGCCGTCGCTGCCTGGAGCCCACCGGAGGCGAGGTCGCCGTCCGGCTCAGCGAGGTGTTCGAGCCCCACCCCGTCGACGGCGAGACCTACGCCCTCGGCCGCGACGAGGTCGACCTCGAGCCTGCCCTCCGGGAGGCCCTCGCCCTGGCGCTGCCCCTGGCGCCGCTGTGCTCGGAGACCTGCGGCGGGCCGGACCCGGAAGGCCATCCCGTCGAGGTGGCCTCCGAGGCCACGCCGGCACGGCGCCCGGCCGACCCGAGGTGGCACGTCCTCGACGCCCTCCGGTTCGAGGACGGCTGAGCGCCCGGAGGCGTCGGACCAGCGCCCGGGTTTCGACGGCCGGGGTGGTGGCCGCTAGCCTCGGCTGCCCGCGCCCGAGCCGCGGCGGCGTCCGCGCGCCGTCCCGAGACCTCCCAGGAAGACCCATGGCCGTCCCCAAGAAGAAGACGTCGAAGGCCAAGCACCGCAGCCGCAGGGCCAGCGCCTGGCGGCTGGAACGCCCCGCTCGCAGCGTGTGCCCCCGTTGCAACTCCGCCAAGGTGCCCCACGTGGTGTGCGGCAACTGCGGGTGGTACGGCGGCCGGGTGGCCGTCGAGGTCGACTGACCCCCCGTCCCCGGCCACTCCGCTGAGCGACACCGTGTCGACCGCTGCTGGTCCCGGCCCGGCCGGGACCCAGCTGCCCGTCGCCGTCGACGCCATGGGCGGCGACAATGCGCCCGCCGCCATCGTCGACGGCGCCCTCCAGGCCGCAGCCGACCTGGGCGTGGCCGTCGTGCTGGTGGGTCGGCCCGAGGAGGTCGACCCCCTCCGTGGCGACCTCGACCTCATCGCCGCCTCCGAGGTCGTCGCCATGGGCGCCGATCCGGGCGCCAGCGTCCGCCGCATGAAGGACTCGTCGCTGGTGCGCGCGGCCGAGGCCGTACGGGACGGTCGGGCGGCGGCGATGGTGTCGGCCGGCAACACGGGGGCGGCGATGGCGGCGGCCCTGCTGCGCATGGGGCGCCTCGCCGGAGTGGCCCGGCCGGCCATCGCCACGCCGATCCCGGTGCCGGGCGCCACCCCGACCGTCCTGCTCGACGCCGGGGCCAACGCCGAGTGCCAGCCCGCCTGGCTCGTGCAGTTCGCCCAGATGGGGACGGTCTTCGCCCGGGAGCGCTTCGGCATCGCCCGGCCCCGGGTGGGCCTGCTGTCGATCGGCGAGGAGGCGTCGAAGGGCAACCCCCTGGTGAAGGAGGCGCACGTCCTCCTGGCCGCGGAGGGGGCGCTCGACCGGGCCGGTGGCACGTTCCTCGGCAACGTCGAGGGGCGCGACGTCATGACGTCCGACGTGGACGTGGTCGTCACCGACGGGTTCACCGGCAACGTGACCCTCAAGACCCTGGAGGGCGGGATCACGGTCCTCGTGGAGGCGGTGCTCGACGCCTTGGGCTCGAGCGACGTCGCGGACCGGGCCTTCCAGTCGCTGCTGCCACTCTACGCCACCCTCGACCCCGACCAGACGGGGGGCGCGATGCTCCTCGGCGTCGACGGCGTGTGCATCATCAGCCACGGCTCCTCTTCGGCGAGGGCCATCGTCAACGCGGCCCGCGTGGCGCGGGAGATGGTCGAGTGCGACCTCGTCGCCCACCTGCGGGCGGCGGTCGCCAGCGCGTGAGCCGCCCGCTCGCCGGCCCGGCGCTCTTCACGAGCGCACAATGTCCCACCTCGCTACACTGCCCGCCGTTTCCCCTGCGTGACCAGGAGTCGTCAAGGTGCCTGCCGAGACCCATGTCGAGCGCAGTCCGATGGATCGCCAGCAGGTGTTCGACCTGATCCGCGACCGCCTGTCGGACATCCTCGAGGTCGAGCCATCGACCATCCACGAGGGTGACTCGTTCACCGACGACCTCGACGCCGATTCGCTGGCGCTCATCGAGCTGGCCGAAGCCCTCGAGGAGGAGCTGGGGGAGCGCAGCGTCGGGTTCCGCATCGAGGACGAGGACCTCGAGGACATCAAGACCGTGCGCGACGCCGTCGACTACGTGCTCGCCCGGCTGTAGCGCACCGAGGCATCGCGATCGAACTTCCCGTCAGCCGACTCGACGAACTGGCCGGCCGTCTGGGCGTCGCCCTCGACAGCCCTGACCATCTCGCGCCCGCGCTCGTCCACCGCTCGTGGTGCGCCGAGAACCCTGGTCACGATTCGAACGAGCGCCTCGAGTTCCTCGGCGACGCGGTCCTGGGCCTCATCATCACCGATCACGCCTTCCGCGCCTACCCCAAGCTCAGCGAGGGCGAGCTCACCGACGTCCGCAAGGCGGTGGTCAACGCCGTGACCCTGGCCGAGGTGGCCGACGAGCTCCGGCTCGGCGACCACCTCCTCCTGGGCAAGGGGGAGGAGCAGTCGGGCGGGAGGGAGAAGCCCTCCATCCTGGCCGACGCCCTGGAGGCCGTGCTGGGCGCCGTGTACGTGGCGGCGGGCATGGCCGAGGCTCGGGCCCTCGTCCTACGCCTGCTGGAGGCTCGGGTGGTCGAGGCCCACGCCGGCGGCCCTGGCGGGCAGGACTACAAGAGCCGCCTGCAGGAGCTGGCCGCCCGCCAGTTCGACGACCAGCCCCGCTACGACACCCAGGCCGAGGGACCCGATCACGCCCGTCGGTTCCACGTCGTCGTGGCCGTCGCGGGGGTCGCCCGGGGGAGGGGCGACGGCCGGTCCAAGAAGCAGGCCGAGCAGGTCGCCGCCCGAGCCGCCTATACGGCGCTCGTCGCAGAGCTGGAGAGAGACGACGAAGATGCCTGAGCTGCCCGAGATCGAGACCATCCGCCGCGGTCTCGAGCGTGAGGCGGTGGGCCGCCGTGTGAAGTCCGTCCAGGTCCTCGAGCCGCGGACGGTGCAGCGCAACGGCTCTCGCAAGGCGTTCCAGGCGCGCGTCGACAACGCCAAGATCAAGGCCGTCGAGCGGCGGGGCTCCCTGCTGGTGCTGACCCTGGACAGCGGCGAGCTGCTCGTCGTCGACGTGGGCGCCACCGGCCGACTGGTCCGCGCCGCTCCCCGGGACGAGGTCACCGAGGACACCCAGCTCGTGGTGTCGTTCACCCAGGGCGGGCAGTTGCGGATGGCCGACCCCGAGGGCGCCGCCGAGGCGTTCGTCGTCCTCCCCGACCTGCTGCTCGACGAGGTGCCCGAGCTGGCCAGCCTCGGGCTCGACCCCGTGGCGGCTCCCGTGTCCTGGACGGCGTTCGCCCGTGCCCTGGTGGCCAGGAGCGGCGACCGGCTGAAGCCGCTGCTCATGGACCAGACGTTCGTGGTCGGCCTGGGCGGCCTCTATGCCGACGAGATCCTCCACGACGCCGGCCTCCGACCGGACCGTGAGGTGGCCACCGTCACGACGATGGAGATCCGCCGCCTCTACCGGTCGCTGGTCGAGATCCTCCACGAGGCCACCAAGCACCACGGGACGTCCACCGCGCAGCACCCGTTCACCGACCTCCACGGCAAGCCGGGCGCCTTCCAGCAGGAGCTCGAGGTGTGGGGACGCGACGGGCAGCCGTGCCGCCGGTGCCGCAACACGGTGACCAAGCAGCGCAGCGGCAGCCGGGTGACCTACTGGTGCCCGAGCTGCCAGGTCTGACGGCCGGCCCGGCGCTCCCGGGGCGCTGGCGCCGACCACGGGGGGTGGCATCCGCCGGCTCCCGCCCGGCGCTCACCTAGCCTCTTCCCCACGATGTTCCTCAAGGCCCTGACCCTCAAGGGCTTCAAGTCCTTCGCGGAGTCGACCGTCCTCGAGATGCAACCGGGGGTGACGGTCGTCGTCGGCCCGAACGGCTCCGGGAAGTCGAACGTCGTCGACGCCATCGGCTGGGTGCTGGGCGCCCAGGCGCCGTCGGTCGTCCGCAGCCAGAGGATGGAGGACGTCATCTTCGCCGGTACGGCCAAGCGCCAGGCGCTCGGCCGGGCCGAGGTCAGCCTCACCATCGACAACGCCGAGGGCGTGCTGCCCATCGAGCTCAGCGAGGTCACCGTCACCCGCACGCTCTGGCGCTCCGGCGAGAGCGACTACGCCATCAACGGCGTGCCCTGCCGCCTCCTCGACGTGCAGGACCTGTTCAGCGACACCGGGGTCGGCCGCCAGCAGCACGTGATCGTGGGGCAGGGCCAGATCGACGCCGTCCTCAACGCCCGGCCCGAGGACCGGCGGCTCATCATCGAGGAGGCGGCCGGTGTCCTGAAGCACCGCAAGCGCAAGGAGCGGTCGGAGCGGCGGCTGGTGGCCACGGAGGGCAACCTCACCCGGCTCAACGACCTGCTGCGGGAGGTGCGGCGCCAGCTGCGGCCGCTCGAGCGCCAGGCAGAGTCCACCCGCCGCCACGGCGAGCTGGTGGCCGAGCTGCACGCCCTCCAGGTCTTCGTCGCCGGTCGCGAGCTGTCCACCCTCCGGCGACGGTCGGGCGAGGTGGCCGCGGCCAGGGCCGAGGTGCTCGGCGAGGAGAAGCTCCTAGCCGGGACCCTCGCCGAGCTCGACGTTGCGGTCATGGCGACCGAGTCCGAGCTGGCCCACCTCGGGGGCGGTGAGGTCGGTGACGCCCTCGCCCGGGCCCAGGCGCTCCGGGAGAGGGCGCGCGGGCTGTTGGCCCTCGTCGCCGAGCGGCGTCGCGGCGTCGAGCGGGAGCGGTCGGCCTCGGTGGACCGCGGGGTGGTGGCCAGCCTCGAGGCCGACGCCGCCCACCTGCGGGCCGACATCGACGGCCTGGCGACCGAGGTCGACGCCCTCGAGCCCGGCGCCCGGGAGCTCGCCGCTGGCGAGGCGGACCTCGCTGCCGCTCGCCGGGCGTTCGACGCCGAGTGGGGCGAGGGGGTGCCCCTGCCGTCGGGGCGGGCCTCGGAGCTGCGGGGCGAGCTGGGCACCCTGCGCCGGGTCCTCGAGCGGGCCGACGGCGATCGCGCCCGGACCCGTGCTCGGGCGGCCACGGTGCAGGCCAAGGTGGAGCGGCTCGACGCCGAGGCCGCTCGGGCCGCCGAGCGCCTGGCGTCGCTCCCGGCCGAGGCCGACGTGCTGGCGGCGGTACGGGACGCCAGTGCCGCCCGCCAGGCGGCCGAGGACGCCGCCCGGGCCGCCGAGCAGCGCCGGGACGCCGCCGAGGCCCAGCGCCACCGGTGGTCGGCACGGGCCGACGCCCTGGCACAGGCCCTCGACGCCGCCCGGTCGCGGGCGGGTGCCGCCCGGCTGGCGGACGTCCCCGGGGTGGTGGGCACCCTCCTCGACCTCGTGGACGTGGACCCGGGGTGGGAGGCGGCGGCCGAGGCCGCCTGCGGGGAGGCGCTGCGGGCCGTGGTCGTCGACTCGGTGGCATCGGCCCGGCGGGCGCTGCAGGTGCTGGCCGACGGCGACGTGTCCGGTGCCGTGCTGGCGCTGGGGGCGGCGAACCCCGAGCTGATGGCGCCGAGGGTGGGCGAGCCGGTCCTGGCCCACGTCCGCCCTCGGCGTCCCGAGGTGGCATCCCTGCTGTCCGGTGTGCTGGGCACGGCGGTGGCCGTCGAGGGCGACTGGGTGGCGGCGGTCGACACGGCCCTCGCCCACCCCGGCGCCGTGGTCGTCACCCGGGCCGGGGGCCGCTTCGGCCCCGACGGATGGCACGTCTCCACCGACACCACCGGTGCCACCGGTGCGGCGGGGGACGAGGCGCGCCAGCGGGCGGCGGAGGCCGCGGCGGCCGCCGAGGGGGCACGGGCCGACCACCGGCGGGCGGTCGAGGTCCTGGCCGCCGCCCGGCGGACCGAGACCGAGGCCTCCACCGCCCGCGACCGCCGCCAGCGAACCCTGGTGGCCCTGTCCGAGGCGGTCGAGCGTGGCCGCGCCGAGAGGGCCGACGCCGTCGCCGAGCTCGAGCTGCTGGCCGAGCAGGACCGGGAGGCGGTCGACCGGCTGTCCCGCGACCGCCAGCGTGCGGCCGAGCTGGCGGCGGAGCTGCCCCGGCTGGAGGCGGAGGAGGCTGCCCGCCAGGCGCGGGCCAGGGCGATGGCGGCCGCCCGTGCCGAGCTCGATCGCAGTGCCCGCGCCGTGGCCGACCGTCGGGGAGAGATCGACAAGCGCCGCACCGCCCTGGCCGACCGGGACGGCTTCCTCCGTCGTCGCCTCGCCGAGGTGGAGCAGCGGCTGGCGGGCTCGGTCGAAGC
>DASUJB010000126.1:0-13872 GCA_036279475.1 Acidimicrobiales bacterium
CCTTCGGGCTGACCGAGCCCGACGCCGGCAGCGACGCCGGCGCCACCCGCACCACGGCCGTGCTCGACGGCGAGGAGTGGGTGGTCGACGGCCACAAGGCGTTCATCACCAACTCCGGCACCGACATCACCTCGCTCGTCACCGTCACGGCCCGGACGGGCGGGGCGGGGCCGGGCCGGCCCGAGATCTCCACCATCGTCGTGCCCGCCGGCACTCCGGGGCTGGCGGTGGAGCCGCCGTACCGGAAGGTGGGGTGGCACGCCTCGGACACCCACGGGCTCACGTTCAGTGGCTGCCGGGTGCCGGCCGGCAACCTGCTGGGGGAGCGGGGCCGGGGCCTGGCCCAGTTCCTGGAGATCCTCGACGAGGGTCGCATCGCCATCGCCGCCCTCGCCGTGGGGGTCATCCGGTGCTGCCTCGAGCAGTCGGTGGCCTACGCCGGCGAGCGCCGGGCCTTCGGGCGGCCGATCGGCGCCAACCAGGCGGTGGCGTTCTCGTGCTCGGACCTGGAGGTGATGGCCGAGGCGGCCAGCCTGCTGACCTACCAGGCGGCATGGCGGCGCGACACCGGGCGCCCCTACCGGCGCCAGGCTGCGGTGGCCAAGCTCTACGCCACCGAGAGCGCGGTCACCGCCACCCGCATGGCCACCCAGGTCTTCGGCGGCTACGGGTTCATGGACGAGACGCTGGTGGCTCGCCAGTACCGGGACGCCAAGATCCTGGAGGTGGGGGAGGGGACCAGCGAGATCCAGCGCCTGGTCATCGCCCGCGACCTCGGCCTGCCGGTCGCTTGACGGCGGCGATGGTCGGTGCCCGGGGGCGGCTCTGACAGACTTGTCGCCCCCGGGATCTCCAGGAGCTCCAGGCATGAAGCAGTTCGTCACCGGCGGCGCCGGGTTCATCGGCTCCAACTACGTGCGCTGGGTCCTCGCCCACACCGACGACGAGGTCACCGTGTACGACGCCCTCACCTACGCCGGCAACCTCTCGACCCTCCGCGACGTCGACGACGACCCCCGCTACCGCTTCGTCAAGGGCGACATCTGCGACCCCGGCACGCTGGAGGAGGCCATGGCCGGCCACGACGCCGTGGTGCACTTCGCGGCCGAGAGCCACGTCGACCGCTCGATCGCCGGCCCCGACGACTTCGTGACCACCAACTGCTTCGGCACCAACGTGGTGATGGACACCGCCCGGCGCCTCGAGGTGCCGCGGGTCGTCCACATCGGCACCGACGAGGTGTACGGCTCGGTCGAGGAGGGCTCGTCCCGGGAGGCGGACCCGCTGGCGCCCCGGTCGCCCTACTCGGCGTCCAAGGCGGGCAGCGACCTCATCGCACTGGCGTACCACTCGACCTACGGCCTGCCCGTCACCGTCACCCGCTGCACCAACAACTTCGGCCCCTACCAGTTCCCGGAGAAGGCCCTGCCCCTGTTCACCACCAACCTCATCGACGGCGGCAACATCCCGCTCTACGGCGACGGGATGAACGAGCGCGACTGGCTCTACGTCGACGACCACTGCGCCGGCGTGGCCCTCGTGCTGGGGTCGGGGGCACCGGGCGAGGTCTACAACATCGGTGCCGGCAACGAGACCCCCAACCGCGTGCTGGTCGACAAGCTGCTCGCCCTGTTCGGCGTGGGCGAGGAGCGGGTCGACCACGTGCCCGACCGCCCCGGGCACGACCGCCGCTACTCGGTGAACGTCGACAAGGTCACCGCCCTCGGCTGGTCCAAGCGGCGTACCCTCGACGAGGCCCTCGAGGAGACGGTCGCCTGGTACCGGGCCAACGAGTGGTGGTGGCGGCCGCTGAAGGAGCGGGCGGGCCTGGGCCCCCGGCTGCCCCGGCCATGAGGGTGCTCGTCACCGGGGCCGCCGGGCAGCTGGGCCGCGACCTCCAGGCACACTGCGGCGCCGCGGGCGACGAGGTGGTGGCCACCACCAGGGCCACGCTCGACCTGGCCGATCGCGATGCCGTCTACCAGGCCATCACCACCGTGCGACCCGACGTCGTGCTGCACGCCGGTGCCTGGACGGCGGTCGACGCCTGCGAGGGCGACCCGGACACCGCCTACCGGGTCAACGCCCTCGGCACCCGCTGGGTGGCCGACGCCAGCCGGCGGGTGGGCGCCCACCTCGTGGCCATCTCGACCGACTACGTCTTCGACGGGACCAAGGACGGGCCCTACCTCGAGTGGGACCGCCCCAACCCGCGGTCGGTGTACGGGCGCTCGAAGTGGGGCGGCGAGCGCGAGGTCGCGGCCCATGCCCCGGGGGCCGCGGTCGTCCGCACGTCCTGGGTGTGCGGCGAGCACGGCAGGAACATGGTCACCACCGTGCTGGGCCTGGCCGACCGTCCCGAGCTGGCCTTCGTGGACGACCAGCGGGGCCATCCCACCTTCACCGCCGACCTGGCGGTGGGCCTGCGCCGGTTGGCGGTGGCGCGGCTGCCGGGCCTGTTCCACATGACCAACCAGGGCGCGGTGAGCTGGTACGAGCTGGTCCGCGAGATCCTCGAGGCCGCCGGTCGCGATCCCGCCAAGGTGCGCCCCATCCGCACGGCCGAGCTCGACCCACCGCGGCCGGCCCCCCGCCCGGCCAACTCGGTCCTCGACAACGCCGCCCTCCGCCTGGCCGGCCTCCCGCTGCTCCCCCACCACCGGGAGAGCCTCGACCGCCTGGTGGCCCGCCTGACGGCGTGACCGCCCTCAGCCCAGCAGGTCGAGGCGGCGCGCCAGGTCGCTCACGAGCCGGCGGTCGGGGTCCATGCGGTCGCGGACGTGGCGCCACTCGTCGAGCCGCGGGTACATGGCCGGTACCAGCTCGGGGCGCATGCGGCTCTCCTTGGCCAGGTACAGCCGGCCCCCCACGTCGACGACCCGCCGGTCGAGCCGGTCGAGCAGCTCGGCCAGGCCGCCGAGCCCGGTGGGGACGTCGACGGTCAGCGTCCAGCCCGGGCCCGGGAACGACAGTGGCCCCGGGTCGGCGGCACCGAAGTACTTGAGCACCGACACGAAGCTGGGGGTCTGGTGGCCCGAGAGCGACTCGACGATGCCGCGCAGCACGTCCTCCTGGCCGAAGGGCACGAGGCACTGCCACTGCAGGAAGCCGCGACGCCCGTAGACGCGGTTCCAGCCCCGCACCATGTCGAGGGGGTAGAAGAACGTGTCGATGGTCTGCAGCTCGCCCCGCCGGTGGCGGGGTGCCTTGCGGTACCACAGCTCGTTGAACGCCCTCACGGTCGGCCGGCCGAGGATGCCGCTGGGGAGCCCCTCGGGCGCGGTGAGGGTGGGCAGCGGCGAGTAGGTGAGGGCGTCGCCGCCCCGCCGCCTGCGGTCGGGGACGTCGTCGACGCGGGCGAAGTCGCCCTGGGTGAGCACGGCCCGGCCCAGGGCCCGCCCCCGGGCCAGGACGTCCACCCAGGCCACGGAGTAGCGGTAGCGGCGACCGCCCTCGGACAGGAGGGCCAGGAGGGTGTCGAAGTCCGGCACCCGGTCGCTGTCGACCGACAGCAGGCTGGTCTCGATGCGGTGCAGGCCGATGGTGGCCTCGATGACCGTGCCGGTGAGGCCCATGCCGCCGCAGGTGGCCCAGAACTCGTCGGGGTGCTGGTGGGGGGTGAGCGTGCGGCGGGTCCCGTCGGGGAGGGCCAGCACCATCGAGCGCACGTGGGCGCCGAGGCTGCCGGTGGCGTGGTGGTCCTTCCCGTGCACGTCGGCGGCGATCGCCCCGCCGATCGTGACGTGCTTGGTCCCCGGGGTGACCGGGACGAACCACCCGCGGGGCACGACGGCGCGCAGGAGGTCGGCGATGGACGTGCCCGCCAGCACCCGCGCCGTGCCCGCCTGCTGGTCGAGCTCGAGGAGGCCGGAGACGTCCGTGGAGCACACGACGGTGCCACCGGCGTTCATGGCGGCGTCCCCGTAGGAGGCGCCCAGGCCGCGGGCGATGGCGCCCCGGGGGCCGGCCGCCTTGACCGCCATGGCCAGCTCGTCGGGGTTGGTGGCCCGGACGACCCGGGCGGCGGACCGCGGCGACCGCCCCCAGCCGGTGACGATCTCCGGGTGGTCGGCGGTGCCGCCCCGCCGGCGGCTCCGGGAGCTCATGCCGTGTACACCGCCATGCCCACCACCGCGGCCCAGGCCACGCCGATGAGCTGCAACGGGCGGTCGCCCAGGACGATGTCCTCGGGGGCCGATCCCTGGCCCTCCTCGAGCACGAGGGCGTAGCGCAGCACGGCCATGACGAAGGGCAGGATGGAGAGCTGGTACCACGGGAGCAGGGGCGAGCCCGTCGCCGTGCCGGCCTTCTCGAACGCCCACAGCGAGTAGGCGACGAGCACGGCGCCCGAGGTGACGGCGCGCAGGTACGCCGTGTAGGCGGGTGAGTACGACTCGAGGACGGCACGGAAGTCGCGGGCACCCTCGCCCATCTCCCGGTGCTCGGCGCCCCGCTTGCCGGAGATCACGAACAGCGCACCGAAGCTGGTGACCATGAAGAACCAGTCCGAGATGGGGACCTCGGTGGCGGCCGCCCCGGCCACCGCCCGCAGCACGAAGCCGGCGGCCACGGCGACGAGGTCGACCACGGCCACGTGCTTGAGCACGGTCGAGTAGGCGGTGGTCAGGAGGACGTAGCCGCCTGCCGTCAGCACCAGGTTGCCGTTCACCACGCTGGCCAGCCCCAGCGCCGCGGCGACGAGGACGACGCCGCCCCCGTAGGCCACGGGCACGGGGACGATGCCGGCCGCCACCGGGCGGTTGCGCTTGCCGGGGTGGAGCCGGTCGGCGTCGACGTCGCGGGCGTCGTTGACGTAGTAGGTGCCCGCGGCGGCCAGGCAGAACACCACGAAGGCGAGGAGGGTCTCGAGGAGCCGCTGGCCGTCGTCGAGGACGCCGGCCGCGGCCGGCGCCGCGAGCACGAGGACGTTCTTGGACCACTGCTTCGGTCGGGCCAGGCGCAGCAGCCCGCGGGCGAGGGAGCGGGCGCGGCCGGCGGCGTCGGGCCGGCCGGGGCGGGGGGCGCCGGCGGGAGCGGCGGCCCCCGGCGGGCCGGACGGCGTGGACACGGTGCTCATGGTGGCCCGTGCCTCACATCCGTGCCGAGACCGTGCGCCACACCCGGCGCGGCAGGTGGCGGAAGGCGACCATCAGGTACCGGAACGTACCCGGTACCCACACCGTGTGCCGCCCGGCGGCCAGGCCGGCCACCACCGCCCGGGCGACGGCGTCCGGCGTGGTGGAGAGCGGGGGGGCGTCGTGCCCTGCCGTCATGGCGGTGTGGACGAAGCCGGGCCGCACCACCAGCACCGACACCCCCGCCTCGGCGAGGTCGTCGCCGAGGCCCTGGGCGAAGGCGTCGAGCCCCGCCTTGGACGCGCCGTACACGAAGTTGGAGCGGCGGACCCGCTCGCCCGCCACCGAGCTGAGCACCACGACGGCGCCGTGGCCCTGCTGGCGGAGGCGCTGGCCGACGTGCAGGAGAGTGGACGCCGGTCCCGTGAGGTTGGTGGTGAGGAGCTCGGCGGCGGACTGGGGGTCGGCCGCCAGCCGTGGCTGCTCGCCCAGCACGCCGGCGGCCAGGACGACGCAGTCGACGTCGTCGGCGCCACCGTGGCCGGGCAGGGCCTCCCAGGCGGCCTTGACGGCGTCGGCGTGGCCGCCGACGTCGGTGGCGTCCCAGGCCGTGAGGGCCACGTCGGCACCCAGCTCCCGGAGCCGGTCGGCGACCGGCTCCATCGCCCCGGGGTGGCGGCCGGCCAGGACCACCCGCCGGCACCCCCCCTCCACCAGCCGAGCGGCCACCGCGGCCCCGATGTCGGACGCGCCGCCCAGCACGACGAGCGATTGGACGGCTCCGACGGCATTGCGCACGGTGACTCCCTCGGTCCGGGTGGAGGTGCTCCAGCAGGTGCGGCGGGGGCACCCGCCGGTCACGACCGCGGCGGTCAGCCGCGGCGGGTCGGCGCGAGGCTAGTCGACACCGCCGTCGGGTCCCCGCGCCCCGGCATGTGCCGCCCGCTGGGCCCCACCGGCTAGCGTTTGTCCTCCGTACCGGTCGGATCGACGGATCGGGTCACGGAGGCGACGGGAGGATCCCGCCATGGCGCAGATCGCGGTGATCGGGGCGGGGTACGTCGGCCTCACCACGGCCGCCTGCTTCTCCTCGCTCGGGCACGACGTCGTGTGCGCCGACATCGACGAGGATCGCGTGGCCCGCCTCGAGGAGGGCGAGATCCCCATCGTCGAGGCCGGCCTGGAGTCCCTCGTGCGCGAGGGCCGGAGCGGCGGCCGCCTCCGCTTCGTGGTGGGCGCGGAGGCGGCGGCTCGCACCGCGGAGTTCGCCTACCTGTGCGTGCCCACGCCCCAGGGGGACGACGGCTCCGCCGACCTCTCCTACATCGAGGCCGCCGCCCGCCAGATCGGCCCTGCCCTGCCGGCCGAGGCCGTGGTGGTGAACAAGTCGACGGTGCCCGTGGGCTCCACCCGCGTGGTGGAGCGGGTGCTGGGCCGGGACGACGTGGTGGTGGTGTCCAACCCCGAGTTCCTCCGGGAGGGCTCGGCCGTCCACGACTTCCTCCACCCCGACCGCATCGTCATCGGCAGCGACGACCAGTCGGCCGCCGTCCGGGTCGCCTCGCTCTACATCGGGGTGACGGCACCCCTCATCGTGACCGACCCCGCCTCGGCCGAGACGATCAAGTACGTCTCCAACGCCTTCCTGGCCACCAAGATCAGCTTCGTCAACGCCGTGGCGGCCGTGTGCGAGGCGGTGGGTGCCGACGTCAAGGACGTCGTGCTGGGCATGGGCTACGACAGGCGCATCGGCCACGAGTTCCTCAAGCCGGGGCCGGGGTGGGGCGGCTCGTGCTTCCCCAAGGACACCCGGGCGCTCGTGCACATCGCCGACTCGGCCGGCTACGCCTTCGACCTGCTCCGTGGCGTGATCGCCGTGAACGAGGAGCAGCTGCAGCGGGTGGCCGGCAAGGTGCGGGCCCTGGCCGGCGGTTCGCTGGAGGGGGTCAAGGTGGGCGTGTGGGGCCTGGCCTTCAAGGCCCGCACCGACGACGTCCGGGACTCGCCCGCCCTGCGCGTCGTCGACCTCCTGCTCCAGCAGGGGGCCGAGGTCCACGCCTACGACCCGGCGGTCAAGGCCACCGTCCCCGGCGTCGTCCGGGCCGCCGACCCCTACGCGGTGTGCGACGGGGCCGACGTGCTGGTCGTCCTCACCGAGTGGGACGAGCTCCGCTGGCTGGACTTCGACAAGGTGGCCGGGCTCATGGCCGCGCCCCGCGTGGTCGACGCCCGCAACCTGCTCGACAAGCCGGCGCTCGAGCGGCGGGGCTTCGCCTACCGCGGCATCGGGCGCTGATGGCCCGCGTCGTCGTCACGGGCGGGGCCGGGTTCCTGGGCTCCCACCTGTGCGAGGCGCTCCTCGATCGGGGCGACCAGGTGGTGGCCATCGACAACCTGCTCACGGGCAACGTGGCCAACATCGAGCACATGTTCGGCCGGCCCGGGTTCACCTTCGTCGACCACGACGTCAGCCAGTACGTGTGGGTCCCGGGGCCCGTCGACCAGGTGCTGCACTTCGCCAGCCCGGCGTCGCCCGTCGACTACCTCGAGATGCCCATCCAGACGCTCAAGGTCGGGAGCCTCGGCACGCACAACGGGCTGGGGCTGGCCAAGGCCAAGGGTGCCCGGTTCCTGCTGGCGTCGACCAGCGAGGTGTACGGCGACCCCCAGGTGCACCCCCAGCCGGAGTCGTACTGGGGCCACGTGAACCCCGTCGGCCCCCGGGGGGTGTACGACGAGGCCAAGCGCTTCGCCGAGGCGATGACGATGGCGTACCACCGGTACCACGGGCTCGAGGTGCGCCTGCTGCGGATCTTCAACTCGATCCTCGCCGACGAGCAGGTGCTCTACGACGACGGGACCGGGCTGCGGCGGGAGCCGGTCGCCGACCTGGCGGCCCGCCTGGCGCGAGGGGGCCGGGTCGATGGTTGCCGCGTGCCGGCCTTCGGCCCCGGCGGGGCGATCGAGCCCACCGAGGCGTCGGCGCTCGTCGGCCACCGGCCGGGTGGGCCTTGCTTCGAGGTCCGCACCGGGTACGGCCGGTCGGTCAGGGTCACCGGCGACCACTCGCTGTTCGTCCTGGGGGCGGACGGCGCTCCCGTGGCCCGCACGGTGGCCAGCCTGGCCGTGGGGGAGCGGGTGGCGATCGCCGGCCGCCTCCCCGCCGCCGAGCGCGACCGGGCCCGGCTGTCCCTCGCCGAGGCGTGGGCGGGCGGGGCCGGGCCCGACCACGAGGTCGAGGTCCGGTGGCCGGGCCTGGGGGCGGCCGTCGACCTGGCCGAGCTGAGGCGCCGTGGCCTCGCCCCGGCCGAGGGCGCCGTGGCCCGACACCGCCACCCGGGCGGTCCCTCGCCCTGGCTGCCGGCGTCCCCGGAGCTCACCGACGAGCTGCTGTGGTTCGTGGGGCTGGGGATGGCCGCCGGTCGCTGGCGCGGGGCGGCGGCCGGGCCCGCCTTCGCCGTGCACGGCCATCGGTCGGTCGTGCGGCGGGCGGCCAAGGTGGTGGAGCGCGACCTGGGCGGGCGACCCACGCTGGTGGGCGACCCCGCCGGCGACGGCGCCGAGCTGGTGGTGGAGGACCGGCTCCTCGGAGCCCTGCTGGGCCACGTCGGCCTGGGCCCGGGCCCGAAGGCGGTCCCGGGCTGGGTCCTCGGCCTGCCCCTCGCCCGGCTCAAGTGGTTCGTCGAGGGCTACCGGCAAGGCGTCGGCCCTCCCGAGGGTCTCACCGTCGACGGGCACGACCTCCCCGTCGCCGGCGACGCCCTCAAGGACGACATGGTCGTCGTCCTGGCCCGCTTCGGGCTCGTGGCCGACGTCACCCGCCCGGGGTCAGCGCCCCCCGGGCCCGGGGACCCCGGGTCCCGGTGGTGCCTGCGGCTCCCCGAGGTGCAGCCGTGGAGCCCGCTGGAGTGGGACCACGGCGTGGAGCAGCGCCTGGCGGCGCCACGGACGGGCGACCTGGTGTGGGCCCCGGTCGAGGCCGTCACCGAGGTGGCGCCGACCGCCCGCGTGTACGACTTCTGCGTGCCGGGCCGGGAGAACTTCTGGGCGGGGACGGGCGTGCTCGCCCACAACACCTACGGCCCCCGCATGCGGGCCGCCGACGGCCGGGTGGTGTCCAACTTCCTGGTCCGGGCGCTCGAGGGCAAGCCGCTCACCGTCTACGGCGACGGCTCCCAGACGCGGTCCTTCTGCTACGTCGACGACGAGGTCGAGGGCATCCTCGCGGTGCTGGACGGCGACGTCGTCGGCCCGGTGAACGTGGGCAACCCGGACGAGCTGACGGTGCGCGGCCTGGCCGAGCTGGTCCTCGAGGTCACCGGCTCGACCTCCCCCCTCGTCCACGAGCCGCTGCCCGTCGACGACCCCGCCCAGCGGCAGCCCGACATCACCCTGGCCCGGACGCTGCTGGGCTGGCAGCCGCGGGTCGACCTGCGCACCGGCCTGGAGCGCACCGCCGAGTGGTTCCGCCGGGAGCTGCCCTGAGCCGGGCGCTCAGTGGTCCCGGGCCAGGGCCTCGTCGCGGTGGGCCAGGTACCAGTCGACGGTCCGGCGCAGCCCCTCGGCGAAGGGGACGGTGGCCCGGAACCCGAAGGTGCGGGCCGCTCGGCCGGGGTCGACGCGCCGCCGGGGCTGCCCGTCGGGCTTGGAGGCGTCCCAGCGGACCTCCCCGCTGAACCCGGTGGCCTCGGCGATGAGCTTCACCAGGTCACGGATGGGGAGCTCCTCGTCGGTGCCCAGGTTGACGGGATCGGCGCCGTCGTAGCGCTCGGCCGCCAGCACGATGCCCTCGGCGGCGTCGTCGACGTAGAGGAACTCCCGCGACGCCGAGCCGGTGCCCCACACCTCGATGTGGTCGTCGCCGGCCTCGGTGGCGTCGACGCACTTCTTGATGAGGGCGGGGATGACGTGGCTCACGGCGGGGTGGAACTTGTCACCCGGTCCATAGAGGTTGGTGGGCATCAGGTAGATGACGTCCTGGCCGTACTGGGCCCGGTTGGCCTGGGCCTGGACGAGCTGGGCCAGCTTGGCGATGCCGTAGGGGGCGTTCGTCTCCTCCGGGTAGCCCTGCCACAGCGACTCCTCGCTGAAGGGCACGGGCGTGTGCTTGGGGTAGGAGCAGATCGTGCCGGTGACCACGGTCTTGGGCGTGCCCGACAACCGGGCCTGCTCGATGACGTAGGTGCCCATCAGCAGGTTGTCGAGGTACAGCGACGCCGGCTTGGCCATGTTGGCGCCGATGCCCCCCACCCGGGCGGCCAGGTGGACGACCAGGTCGGGACGGGTGTCGGCGAACAGGCGGGCGACGTCGTCGGGGCGACGCAGGTCGTAGTCGGCGGAGCCGGGGGCGATGAGGCGGCCGACCCCCCGCCGGCGCAGCCGCTCGCACACGGCCCGGCCGAGGAACCCACGGCCACCTGTCACGACCACGGTGCGATCGGGCCAGGAGTCGGGCATGCCCAGAGCGTACTGGTGGCCCGCCGCGGGCCGTGGGTGGACGGTGAGGTACGGAGAGCGGTCGATGTCACCCCTGGCAGCTACCGGTGGGAGGATGCCCGGCCATGCGCGCCGCCGTGGTGTTGGAGCAGTGCTGGCACGGCGTGCCCGGGGGGACGGCGGGCGCCAGCATCGACCAGGTGGCGGCGGTGACGGCCACCGGCGAGGTCGACGTCGTCGGCGTGGCCGCCCGCCACCGCCGGCCCGCCCCGGCCGAGTGGCGCCCTCCGGTCCCGGTGCGGCACCTGGCCCTTCCCCGCCTGGCGCTGTACCGCACGTGGCACCACCTCCGCCGCCCGCCGGTCGAGCGGGCCACCGGGCCCGTCGACGTGGTCCACGCCACGGGCTACGCCATCCCGCCCCGCACCGCCCCCCTGGTGGCCACCATGCACGACCTGGCCTGGCGACGCGACCCCACGATGTTCACCCGCAACGGCGTCCGCTTCTTCGAGGCCGGCCTGCGCTGCGCCCGGGACGACGCCGACCTCGTGCTGGTGCCGTCGAAGGCGACCCTGGAGGACTGCGCGGCGGCGGGCATCGACCGCGACCGCCTGCGCCACGTGCCGTGGGGCATGAGGGTCCTCGACGTCCCCGCCTCCCAGGTGGAGGCGGTCCGCCGGCGGTACCGGATCCCCGGGCGGTACGTGCTGTCGGTCGGCACGCTGGAGCCCCGCAAGAACCAGCGCCGGCTGATCGAGGCGTTCGCCCGCCTGCCCCACCGCGACCTCACCCTGGTGGTGGTGGGCCCCCAGGGCTGGGGTGACGCGCCCACGGCCGCGGTTGCCGCTCTGGGGGACCGCCTGCGCTTCACCGGCTTCGTCCCCCGCTCCCGGCTCGGGCCCCTCTACGGTGGGGCGTCGGTGCTGTGCTACCCGAGCTTGTGGGAGGGCTACGGCCTGCCGGTGGCCGAGGCGATGGGGGCGGGCACCCCGGTGGTGACGGCGGCGGGCACCGCCACCGAGGAGCTGGTGGCGGGGGGCGCGGGCCTGGCGGTCGACCCCCGCGACGTCGACGCCATCGCCGCCGCGCTGGCCTCCGTCCTCGACGACGAGGACCTGGCCGACCGGTTGCGGGCTGCCGGTCGGGCGCGTGCCGCGGCCACCACGTGGTCGGCCACGGGCCGGGCCACGGTGGCCGCCTACCGTGAGGCCCAGGGCCGGTGAGGGTGGGCTGCAACCTGCTGTGGCTCGTCCCGGGCGACGTGGGCGGCTCGGAGATCGCCACCGTGGCGATGCTCCGGGAGCTGGCGGCCTCGCCCCCCGGGGACGTGGACCTGACCCTGTTCGCCCTGGACCCCTTCGCCACCCAGTACCCCGACCTGGTGGCGGCGTTCCCCACCCGGACGGTCCGGCTGTCGGGCCGGGTGCGGGGGCTGCGGGTGGCGGTCGAGAACTCGTGGCTGGCACGGCAGGAGCGAGAGGTGGACCTGGTGCACCACATGGGTGGCACCCTCCCGATGGTGCAGGGCGCGCCGGGGGTCGTGACCGTCCACGACCTCCAGCCGTTCGACATGCCGGAGAACTTCACGGCCACGAAGCGCGCCTACCTCCAGTGGTCCATCCCCCGATCGGTGCGCCGCGCCGTCGGCGTGCTCACGCCCAGCGAGTTCGTGCGGCAGGGCCTGATCGACCGGTTCGACGTCCCCCCCGAGCGGGTGCGGGCCGCGCCGTGGGGGTTCGACCCTCCCACCACGCGGAGGAGCGTGGCCCAGGTCCAGGCCCGCTACGGGCTGCCGCGGCGCTGGCTCGCCTACCCGGCGTTCACGTGGGCCCACAAGAACCACGCCCTGCTCCTGCGGGCCTTCGCCGCGGTGGCCTCCCGGGAGCACGACGTCATGCTGGTGCTGACGGGGGGCGAGGGCGCGGCCGAGGGCTTCGTGCGGGAGCAGGTGGAGGCCATGGGCCTCCGGGGCCGGGTGCGCCGGACGGGGCTGATACCCCGGAACGACGTGCTCGCCATCGTCCGGGGGGCGGTGGCCATGGTCTTCCCGTCCCGCTACGAGGGGTTCGGCCTGCCGCTGCTCGAGTCCATGAGCCTGGGCACGCCGGTGCTCGCCTCCCACGCCGGGGCGCTGCCCGAGGTGGCGGGGGACGCCGCCACCCTCCTCTCCCCCGACGACCCGAGGGCGTGGGAGGACGCCATGACCCGTGTCCTCCACGACGGCGACGAGCGCGCCCGGCTCGCCGCTGCCGGCCGGGCCCGGGTCGCCCGGTTCACCTGGGGGCGCACGGTGGCCGGGGTGCTCGACGCCTACCGCGCCGCGGCGTCCGGGTCAGAGGTGCCCGGTCCCGGGGCGGCACCGGGGTCGGAGGTGCCCGTCCCGCCTGAGGTGCCCGGGTCGGAGGTGCCCTCCCCGCCCGAGGTTCCCGGGTCGGAGGTGCCCGTCCCGCCCGAGGTGCCGCCGAGCCCGTCGCCGCTCGGGACCGCACCGGTGCCGGGCCCCGCCGACGTCGCCGCCCCCCCGCCCCTGCCCGCGCCCGACGAGGAGGCCGCGCCGTGAGGCTGCTCGTCCTCTGCCCCCACTTCGCGCCGGACACGGCGCCCACCGGCGAGGTCATGACCAGCATCGCCGCCGAGCTGGCCGCCCGCGGCCACGAGCTGCACGTGGTCACCTCCCTTCCCTGGTACCGCCAGCACCGCATCGAGCCCGGCTGGGAGGGCAGCATCGTGCGCCACGAGGACCGGCCGTGGGGCCGGGTCACCCGTGTGCACCCGTTCCCCACCGACAAGGGGAGCATCCCGGCCCGGGCCGTGGGGTTCGCCGGGTTCACCGCGCTGTCCAGCGCCATGGGCGTGGCCGGGCGCCGCGCTGACCGCCCCGACGCCGTGCTGGCCATGTCGCCGCCGCTCACCCTGGGCGGGGCCGGCTGGCTGGCCGCCCGGCGCTGGGACGTGCCGTTCGTCTTCAACGTCCAGGACGTGTTCCCCGACGTGGCCGTCGAGGTGGGCGCCATCACCAACCCCCAGGTGGTGCGCCTGGCGTCGTGGCTCGAGCGGTGGAGCTACCGCCGTGCCGACGCCGTGACCGTGCTGTCCGAGGACCTCAAGGGCAACCTCGTCGCCAAGATCCGGGGCACGGTGCCCGACGCCGACGACCGCATCCGCGTCATCCCCAACTTCGTCGACACCGCCCGCATCACGCCGCGGCCTCCCGAGGAGGGCACCTACCGGCACGAGCACGGCCTGGAGGGCAGGCGCGTCGTCATGTACGCCGGCAACGTCGGGTGGTCGCAGGCCCTCGACCTGGTGCTGGCGGCCGCCCGCACCGTGGGGGACCGACCCGACGCCACCGACGTGCGCT
>DASUJB010000127.1:0-14882 GCA_036279475.1 Acidimicrobiales bacterium
CCCGGTCGACGCGGAACAGCCGCTCGCCCCGGGCGAGGTGGCACCACCCCTCGAGGTACCAGGCGCCCCCGTGGGCCACCACCGCCCACGGGTCGACCTCGCGGGTGGTCCGCTCGTCGCGCCCGTAGGAGTAGTAGTCGATGCGCACCCGCCGGTGGCCGGCGGCGGCGGACCGCAACGCCTCCAGCACCGCCGGCCGGGTCTCCCCCAGGGTGACCGACACCGCCTCCCCGGGCTCGACGCCCAGCACCCCGGCCAGCTTGGCCAGGGCGGACGCCAGCGGGCCCTCGGGATCGGCACCCGGGAGGCCCTGCGATGCCGCCCCTGCCGCCACCAGGGCGAGCGCCTGCTCGGGGGTGAGGTGGAGCGGCCGGGCGAACACGTCGGCGAAGCGCAACCAGACGCGGTCACCGTCGATGGTGACGTCGATCAGCGCGTCGGGGGTGTAGGGCGGCACCCCCACGAACATCAGCACCTCCAGGTCGTCGAGGAGCTTCCGGCGGGTCAGGCCGAAGCGCTGGCAGACCTCGTCGACGGTGGGGCCGTCGTGGGCGGCGATCCAGGGGATGACGGCCAGGAGCCGGGCCACCCGGTCCGAGGCGGACACCCGGGCCGGCGGCCGACCGGCGCTCACGCCGCCTGCCGTCGGAGCCAGGTCACGACCTGCTGGCGCAGCTCGGGTGGGTCGAGGACCTCGGCATGCTCCAGGAACGTGAGGACGAACGACCGGAAGTTGTCCCGGTTGGTGACCGCCATGGTGACCACGACCGAGCCGTCGTCGCGCTCCTCGGACACCGCCCCGGGGCCGAGGTGCTGGACGATCCACGGTGCCTGGGAGGCATCGACCAGCACACGGGCCTCGACCGGGGGGCCCTCGCCCAGCGCCCAGGGATCGAGGCGGACGCCCACCGCGGTGGGGGGCCGCTCGAACCGGTCGCCGGTGAGCACCTCGGCGGGGCCCTCGAACCGGTCGAGGCGGAACACCCGCAGCTCTCCCCGGTCCCGGTCGCGGCCGCTGACGTACCAGCGCCCCCGGGCGAAGTCCAGGCGGTGGGGCTCGAGCGTGCGCCGCTCGCCGCGGTAGGCGAAGCGCACCGCCTGCCGGGCGGCGATGGCACCGAAGAGCGGGGCCACGTCCCCGGCGGGGAGGCTGTTGACGGCCAGGCCACCAGCCAGGTGGCCGGCCGGGTCGCCCTCCACCAGCCCGCCCAGCTTCAACAGGCCCTCGCGGGCCGGCAGCCCCTCGAGCTGGACGAGCGAAGCCGCCAACCGGAGGGCGGCCAGCTCGCCGCCGTCGAGGCCGGGGTCGCGCAGGTAGTACCGGTCCTTGGGGATCCGGTAGCCGTCGACCGGGGGGTCCACCCCGGGGACGCGCTCCACCTCGAGCGGGACGCCCATCGACCGCAGGTCGTCCTTGTCCCGCTCGAAGGCACGCCGGAAGGCGTCGCGGTCCTCCGGGTAGTAGCCGCCCAGGCGCTCGTGGATGTGGCGAGCCGGCAGCGGGCGGGGCGTCTCGAGCAGCAGCGCCGTGAGGTTGAGCAGGCGTTCCAGCTTCTCGCCGGCCATGGGGGGAGGCTACTTCTCGACGTGTGCCGGCCCCGCGGGGGTCGGCCCCACGGCCGCGGTCCCGTCGCCGCCGGCCACGGCGTCGGCCGCCCACCGGCCGGCGGCTCCCGCCGCCCCGAAGAACAGCGGGTCCTCCGCCGGGCCCCGGCCCATGGTCGTGACCCGCAACCCCATCCCGTCGAGCACGGCGCCGACGTCGGGCGGGTCGACGGGGACCGCCCCCTCGACCTCGCCGGCCACGGCGGGGGGGAGCGGCACCTCGGGGGGCACGGTGGCCAGGTCGAGGATGGTGCGGACGTGATGGCTCACACCCCGGTGCCGGGCCCGCCGGTCCCCGTCGGAGGCCCGGCAGCACAACCCCACGCGGGCGCCGAGCCGGGCGGCCACGTCCACGACGGCCGCCACCTCGACCGCCGTCGTGCCGAGGGCGCTGGCCGTCCCCACGACGCCGGGGCCCATGCCCACGACGACGAGGTCGGCCCGGGCGACGTGCACCGCCAGCGCCAGGGCCGAGGGCACGGCCACCGCCTCCAGGTCCCCGCCGAAGGCGTGCCCGGCGGTGATGGTGGTGGCCAGCACCCCGGCCCCGCGCAGGGCGTGGACCAGATCGGAGAGGGCGAGCGGCAGCGCCGCGCCATCGGTCATCACGTAGGCGATCCGGGCCGCCGGCCGGAGGTGGTGGGCGACCGCCGCCACCACCGCCACCTGGCTGTGCAGCGAGCACGCCACCACCGGGGTCCCCGGCACGGACGTGGGCAGGTCGGGGTGGTGCTCCTCGGCGGCCCCCGCGTCGACCTGCACGCTGGTGTACCGGACCTTCATGATGTGCCCGCTTCCCCGGCGCGACCAGGCGTCGCGGGCGGTGTTCCAGTGCACGACGTGCCAGCCGCCCGTGCCGAGCCCCAGGTCGACGGCGGTCGTGTTGAGCACGACCCGGTCGCCGGGGGCCACGGGCCCGACGACGTCGGTGAGCACGTACGCCCGCCCCGCCTCGGTGTCCACCCGCTGGAGGCCGGCACGCTCGGAGAGCAGGGCCGTCACGGTGGCGGTGACGAAGCTCGGCATGCCGGGGACGGTAGCCCCGGCCGGCTCAGAGGCTGGCGATGAGCCGCTCCACCCGCTCGTCGTGGGCCTTGAAGGGGTCCTTGCACAGGACGGTCCGCTGGGCCTGGTCGTTGAGCTTCAGGTGCACCCAGTCGACGGTGTAGTCGCGCTTGCGCTCCTTGGCGCGGCGGATGAACTCCCCCCGCAGCCGGGCCCGGGTGGTGCGGGGCGGGGCGTCGACGGCCTCGTCGATGGCCTCGTCGGTGGTGACCCGCTCGACCATGTCGCGCTGCTGCAACCGGTAGAAGAGCCCCCGCGCCTGGTTGACGTCGTGGTACTGGAGGTCGATCAGGGCCACGCGGGGATGGCTGAGGGGCAGGTCGTGCCGGGCTGTGTAGGCCTCGATGAGCTTGTGCTTGATCACCCAGTCGACCTCGCGGTCGAGCTTGAACGGGTCCGACTCCAGGCCGGTGAGGCAGTACTCCCACATGGCCAGGGCCTTCTCCTCGAGGGGGGACAGGCCCCGCGTCTCCGCGTACCGCTTGGCCCGCTCGAGGTACTCGGCCTGGATGTCGAGGGCCGAGGCCTCGCGCCCGTTGGCCAGGCGGACGGTGCGCTTGCAGGTGAGGTCGTGGGAGATCTCGCGGATGGCGCGGATGGGGTTCTCCAGCGTCATGTCCCGCAGGACGAAGGACGGGTCCTCCAGCATGCGGAGCAGGATCGACGTGGCCCCCACCTTGAGGAAGGTGGCGTACTCGCTCATGTTGGAGTCGCCCACGATGACGTGGAGGCGGCGGTAGCGCTCGGCGTCGGCGTGGGGCTCGTCCCGGGTGTTGATGATCGGCCGGCTGCGGGTCGTCGCCGAGGAGACGCCCTCCCAGATGTGCTCGGCCCGCTGGGCGATGCAGTACATGGCCCCGCGGGCGGTCTGCAACACCTTGCCCGCTCCGGCGTAGATCTGGCGCGACACGAAGAAGGGGATCAGCACCTCGGCGTAGTGGGCGAAGTCGTCGCGGCGCGACGTCAGGTAGTTCTCGTGGCAGCCGTAGCTGTTGCCCGCCGAGTCGGTGTTGTTCTTGAACAGGTAGATGACGCCCCGGATGCCCTCCTCGCGCAGGCGGGCCTCGGCCGAGACCAGCAGCTGCTCGAGGATGCGCTCACCCGCCTTGTCGTGGGTGACCAGGTCGAGGATCGAGTCGCACTCGGGCGTGGCGTACTCGGGGTGGCTCCCCACGTCGAGGTAGAGGCGGGCACCGTTGGCCAGGAAGACGTTGGACGACCGGCCCCAGGACACGACCCGGCGGAACAGGTACCGGGCCACCTCGTCCGGGCTGAGGCGCCGCTGCCCCCGGAGCGTGCAGGTGACGCCGTACTCGTTCTCGAGGCCGAAGATGCGCCGCTCCACGGGGCCCCCTCGTTCAGGTCTGCCGGCAAGCCGGATGACGGCTCATGGCCTCGCACGCTACCGCCGTCCCACACGAGCGGGGCCGACCTGTCGGCCGGGGGGCCTCGAAGGTCAGGCGGTGACGGCCCCGCCGAGGTACGACTCGACCACCTGTTGGTCGGCCAGGACCTCGTCCGGGGTGCCCTCGGCGACCTTGGCCCCGCTCACCAGCGCCACCATCCGGTCCGCCACCGAGGACAGCAGCGTCATGTCGTGCTCGATGACCAGGATGCTGGCGTCGAGCAGCTCGCGCATCTGCAGCAGGATGGCCCCCAGCGCCTCGGTCTCGCTCTGGGCGATGCCCGAGGACGGCTCGTCCAGCAGGATCACCTTCGGTCCCCATGCCAGCAGGCCGCCCAGCTCCACCAGGCGGCGCACGCCGGTGGACACGTCGCCGACGTAGGTGTCCCGGTAGGACCACAGGCCGAGGGCCCGGAGCGTCCGCTCGACGGCGCGGTCGAGGCGCGCCTCGTCGTGGCGGACGGAGGGGAGCCCCAGGAAGGCCGGGAGGGCGGCCCCGGCCCGCACGTGGCGTTCCAGCGAGCTCAGCACCGCCTCGCGCACCGTCAGCGACGGCCACGAGCGCGCCGACTGGAACGACCGGCCGAGGCCGCCCCGGGCCCTGGCGAAGGGGCGCATCGAGGTGATCTCCCGTCGACCCAGGGTGATCCGGCCCCCGTCGGTGGCCTGGAAACCCGAGATCAGGTCGAGGAGGGTGGTCTTGCCCGCCCCGTTGGGGCCGATCAGGCCCAGGACCTCGCCCTCGTGGAGCTGGAGGCTGACGTCGTCGACGGCCCGGATGCCCCCGTACCGCTTCACCACGCCCTGCAGGTCGAGGACGACGCGTCCCGGCTCGCCCCCGGCCGGCGCCGGGGCGGCCGGGACGGGCTCGGGCGCGTGGAGGAACATCGACCGGAGCAGGTCCTCACGGCTCACGAGGTCCGAGGCCGGGCCGGAGAAGCGGACCTCCCCCTTCTCGACGAAGACGGCTCGGTCGGCCACGCGCAGGGCGGTGCTCACCGACTGCTCGACGAGGACCACCGCCGTGCCGCGCGCCCGGATGCCGGCGACCACCCCGACCAGGTGCTCGACCACGGTCGGCGCCAGGCCCAGGGACAGCTCGTCGATCATCAGCAGCTTCGGTCGGCCGAGGAAGGCCTGGCCCAGCGACAGCATCTGCTGCTCGCCGCCCGAGAGGCTCCCCGCCGCCAGGTCGCGGCGGGCCCGGAGCACGGGGAAGTCGGCGAGCACCTCCTCGGTCGCCGTCGCCACCTCGTCGGCGCGGCCGTGGCCGAGCCAGGCCGCCAGGCGGAGGTTCTCGGCGACGGTGAGGGTGGGGAAGATGCTGCGCTCGCCGGGGACGAGGCTCAGCCCCAGGGCGGCGATCGAGGCGGGAGGGCGTCCCGCCACGTCGACGCCGTCGAGGGCGACGGTGCCGGCCCGGGGGCGGACGAGCCCGGCGATCGCCCTCAGGAGGGTCGACTTGCCGGCGCCGTTGGTGCCGAGCACGGCCACGATCTCGCCCGGGGCGACGTGGAGGTCGACCGAGAACAGCACCTGCACACGGTCGTAGGCGACGTCGAGCCCCCGAACTGCGAGCACCGGCTCCCGGCCGGCCTCCTCCCGGGAGCCGTCCGGGGACAGGTCGGCAGACCGGCTCACGCCGGCACCTCGACGTCGTCGCGGCGGGCGCCGGCCTGGCGCATGCGCGTGAGCGCCTCCTCCAGGACCTTCCCGTCGCCACCGGAGGGACCGGCTGCCGGGACGGGCACGGCGATGTGGCGACGCCGCACCACTGCGTCGACGTAGCGGTCGCGCACCCGGTAGATCACGGTGGCGAGGCCCCGGGGCAGGACCATGAGCAGCAAGAGCACGCCGAGCCCGCTGACGAGGAGGTCCCAGCCGGCGGGGAGGAAGAGCTCCGCGCCGCGGACGTAGGCGGCCCCGAGCACGGCGCCGCCCAGCGAGGTCAGGCCCCCGATGACGACCATCGAGAACAGCTTCAAGCTGACCTGGGGCTGGAAGGCGTCGGTGTGCAGGCCGGTCTGCTGGAGGACGTAGAGGGCACCGGCGAGGCCGGCGATCATGCCGGCCACGACGAAGGCCGACAGCTTGGCGGTCGTGGTGTTGACGGTGACCGCCTCGGCGGCGCTGGCGTTGTCGCGGGTCGCCAGCAGGACGCGGCCGGTGCGGCTGGCCCGCAGGTTGCGCCCTCCCCACATCACGAGCACCAGGGCGACGAGGCAGAGCTCGTACACCTGCCAGTCCTCGTCGAGGGGGACGAAGCCGAGCAGGCGGGGACGGTCGATCACGGGCTCGACGAACCAGTCGAAGTACCGAGGGTTGAGGAAGTAGGTGAACGAGGTCACCGCGAAGGCCAGGGTCGTGACGGCCAGGAACGGCCCCCGCACGCGCAGGGCAGGCAGGCCGAGCACCAGGGCGACGCCGCCGGCCACGATCACGCCAGCGGCCGTCGCCGCCAGGAAGTCGACGTCGTGGCGCCCGTAGAGGACCGCCGTGGTGGCCCCGCCGAAGCCGGCGAGGGCGAACTGGCCCAGCGAGATGTGGCCCGCCCACCCGGTCAGCACCACCAGCGACACGGCGATCATCGCGTAGATGAGGACGAGGGTGAGAGCGTTCTCCTGGCTGGGGCGGGCAACGAGGGGCAGGGCGGCGGCCCCCCCCACCACGAGGGCCCTCACCACCCAGGTCGCCACCCGCACCTCCGGGTGGCGCCGGACCTCGTCGGGGATCGCCCGCCCCTCCCGCATGGCGTCCCACGAGGCGATGCCGGTGTCGAGGGCCCGGGACAGCACGTCCCGTTGCACCAGGAGGGCGGCGAGGATGACGACGACGAGGAGCGCCTCGACGACGGTGGTGTTCGAGTAGTTCCACACCATCGCCTCCTCGAACACCCCGAGGAGGAGGGCGGCGGCCACCGTGCGGGGCAGGCTCTTCATGCGGCCGATCACGGCGGCCGCCAGGGTGAACAGGAGCAGGGTGCTCCCGCCGCCCGACACGCTCGAGAACGACGAGAAGCCCAGGATCGACACGCGCAGCAGCACCGCCAGGGCAGACAGCAGGGCGGCGATGGCCCAGACGATCGTCGAGAGCCGGGCCGTCGGCACCCCCAGGAGAGCCGCCCTCTCGCCGTTCTCGGCGGCGCCGCGGATGGCCAGGCCGTAGCGGCTCCGGCGCAGGAACGCCCCCAGCGCCGCTGCCACCAGCGGGACCAGCACGATGGCCAGCACGTAGCTGGCGTCGAACGTGACCGGCTCGACGGTGAAGGTCGCCTCCCACGGCACCTCGAACCGTCCGTCGCCGAGGTCCTCGTACAGCAGGGGCAGCACGATGGCGATGCCGGCGAGGAGCTGCGCCAGGGCGACGGTGGCGACGGCAAGGATCAGGCGGGGGGCGTCGGCGAACCGACGGATGACCGCCCGCTCGAGCACGACGCCGCTGGCGACCGCCAGGCCCAGGCCCAGGATGACGGCGGGCACGTACCCCCAACCGTGGTGGACCACGAGGAGCACGGCGACCACGGCGGCGACGGATCCGAACTCGGCTTGGGCGAAGTTGATCACCTTGTTGGCCCGGTAGACGAGGACCAGCCCGATGGCGTTGAGGGCGTAGAGCGCTCCCGTCACCAGCCCCCGTAGGGCGATGCCCGGCGGCAGCCCGTCGTCGAGGAGGGCGGCGGCCACCGCCCAGCCCACCAGGACGGCACCGACGGTGGCGACGGCCCGCAGGGGCGCCGGCCACGCCGCCGGTCGCCATCCCACGGCGGTCGCCGGCGCCTCTCCTGCTCGTGCCGCCGGTGGCTCTGCCCGCCGCGCGGTGTCGCCGTGGCGGTCGCTCATCCCGGGGCCGACTCGCCGAACAGCTCGGGGGCACCCTTGGGCCAGTCGCCGGGCGTGAAGCGCTTGCCGCCGAGGGTCTCGACCCACGTCCCCTCCTCGCCGTCGACGGGCGAGACCTCGTCACCGTCCCAGTAGACCTCGCGGGCGTCGTCGAGGGCGGTGTGGTCGCTGCCGGACGAGCCGTCGGGGTCGGTGGCGTACGACCACCGCCCGTAGGCGTACCCCGGTGCTCCGAGGTCGGGGAGGGTGGCGACGCCGGCGGCGATGTTCTCGGCGCTCAGGGTCGGTCCCGCCGCCTGGACGAGGTCGAACATGTTCACGAGCGAGAAGAACCAGCCGTTCGTGTTCCGGGGGAGCGACCGGCCGAAGGCCTCGCGGTAGAGCCGGCCGGGCTCCGAGGAGGAGCCGAAGAGCTTGTCGTTGGACCCGAGCTGGCTGAAGCCGAACAGCGAGCCCTCGACGACCTCCTGGTCGTAGGTGCGCCCGAAGTTGTCCGTGTCCTGGGCGGCGACGCCGATGATCACCCACTCCGGGAAGTAGTCCTGCTGGCGGGCCGCCTGGGTGAGGAAGCCGATCGACACCGGGTCGCAGGCGAGGAACACGGTGGTGACGCCGCGTCGCTTGTACTGCACGACTGCCCGCTGCGCCTGCTCGGCGAACCGGGCGAAGTCGAGCTGGTAGTTGACGATGTTGTCGTCGGACAGGGCGGCGTCGGGGAGGTCGAGGTCGGCCGACGCCTCCTGGATGAGCTCGAGCGCCCGACCCCCGCACTTGTTGTACTGGGGGTCGTCGGCGAGGTAGGAGCCGAACACCCGCGGCTTGCCCCCGAGGTCGCCCTTGGCGTAGGCGGCCCTCCCACCCACCAGCCGCTCGACCGCGTAGTCGGCCAGCTCGTAGCCGAGCCGCTCGCAGTCCATGGCCAGGTGCCACAGGTAGGGGTGGTGGTCGTCGTAGTAAGACTCGGCGTAGTAGGGGGCGGCGTCGAAGACGACGAGGCCCTGCTGCGCGGCACACTCGGAGAAGGGGCCGAACGAGCTGGTGAGGTCACCCACCAGGACGGGCTGGGTGATCACGCCGAAGGCGTGGAGCTCCTGGGCGATCTTGGTGGCGTCGGCGCACGCCGCCTCGCGACCCCCGCCGATCGCCTCCTGGGTGGGGTCGCCGTACTCCGACTCGAAGTCGACGAGCTCGACCTCGCGCCCGTAGGTCTCGAAGTGCTCGTTGAAGTAGTCGACCCACTGCCCCACGATGCGGTCGACGTCCTCGGCGCTGGCGAAGCCGGCCTCGCTGCCCGCCTGCTCGAAGCCCTGGGCGTTGGCGGTGGCGGGGAAGCGCCGCACGGCGATGCGGATCGCGTCGGCGGTCACCCCCTGGGCGGTGGCACCGCCGTTGTCGCCCCGGAACGCCGGGAGGCACGGCACCGAGTAGCCGGTGGCCGGGACCTGGCGGACGCCCTCGGCACATCGGGAGCCGTCGCGGGAGGTGCCCGTACCGTGGACCAGGTCACCCGACCCCGGACGCCACGGGCCGCTCCGATCGCCGGCCGACGCCGTGCCCGACGGGGCGGGCTCGTCGTCGTCGCCCGCGGCCAGGGGCACGATCACCGCCACGGCCACCACAACGGCGAGGGTCACGTAGACCCACCACCGGCGCCGCAGACGGCCCCTGGGCGCTGGCTGGTCGTCGTCGTCCAAGAACGTCATGGCCCACCCCCCCGCAGGTCACAACGCAACAGCGCCCTCGAGGCACCGGCGGGAACAACATATACAACGATCCGACCTTGTCAACCTGGTGCAGGCACCCGCCCGTCGTCGTGGACCTGGTGCAGGCGCCGGCCGCCGCGGTGGCGTCGTCGATCACCACCGGTACGATCGCCCCCTCGTCGGCGTCGAGCAGCTCCCCGCTGAGCAACGGCTGGCGCCGGCGCCGGCCGCTCCCCCGGTCCCCGGCGACGGGCCGGTACGGTGGGCCGGGTGACGATCGGCCCGATGGTTCCCCTGACGACGGCCGCCACCGGCTTCGAGGCGCGGGTGATCGCCGCCCACCTCGGCGCCGAGGGCATCGTCTGGGAGCTGCGGGGCAACGTGGACGGCCCGTACCCCGTCGGTCCCGTGGTGGTGATGGTGGCCGAGGCCGAGCTCGCCACGGCCAGGGAGGTGGTGGCGGGGAGCGCCGCACCGGGGACGGACCCGACCGGGATCCCGGAGGCCGAGGCCGAGGCCCCGATCGTCGGGCCCGGTGCCGGGGACGCCCCGTCGGAGGCGGCGCGCCGCCACCGCTCCCTGTGGTTGCCTCTGATCGCTGCCCTGGTGGTCACGGCCACCCTGCTGGGCCGCCTGCTGGTCCTCAGCTGGCGGTGAGCCGGCCCGGCGGCGGCCTGGGGCGACGCGGGCCCGCCGGGCGGCCGGCGATGCCCACCGCCGCCGGCCGCGGGGTCACGCCCCCATGCGCTCGACGGACGTGAGGACGCACTGCCCGCCCGCCGGTAGGGCCGACGTGGACGGCGCCTCCCACGTCGCCCTGCCGCCGGCGGGGACGTCGTCCACCGTGGTGAAGGCGTTGCCGACGACGGTGCCGTCGGCGTCGAGCACGTTGAGCTCGATGAAGTAGGTGGACGCCTTCGACGAGTCGTTGGCGATCGAGCCGGTGGCGACGGCGATGTCGAACTCGTTCTCGCACCGCTCCAACGTGACGTCGTCGACCTCGTCCTCGTCGCCCTGCACCGCCGGTGGACCGGAGGGCGCCGCCGTGGTCCCCGCGGACGCGGTGGTCCCGGGCGTGGCGGTGTCCTCGGACGTGGCGGAGGAAGCGGTGGTGCTGTCGCCGTCGTCCTCCCCGGCACTGGTCGACACCACCACGATCACCACCACGAGGACCACCGCCGCCACTGCCAGCAGGGCGGTCCGCCCGCAGCCACGCCGACGCTCACGGGGTGGTGGAGCACCACCACCCGGCTGACCGCCGGCACCGGCCGGCGGCGGGGGCGGGGGTTGCTGGTCCGCCATCGGTTCGTCTCCCTGTCCCACCACTGAACTCGCGCTGACAGTGAGACATTACCACCCAACGTGATGGTGGATGTCGGGAGCCGCGTACCCCGCCTCGTCATGTAGAGCCGACGTGGGCCTCCCCCGTCGCCCGACCGCCGCCAGCCCCACCATGGACGGGGGGATGACGAGGGTCAGCTCCCCGTGCCCCCCGGCTCTGGGCTACCGGCGCCGGGGCCGCTGCCCGTGGCCTCGTCCGCCTGGGCCCGGGCCTCGACCTCGGTCGACTCGGCGGCCGGGACCCCCGGCGTGGGCTCCACCTCGACGGCCTCCCCTCCCAGGGCGGCCGTGACCTCGTCGCCGGTGAGGCGGCGGAAGGCACGGCGCCCGTGGCCCCGGCTCAGCACGGCCACCTCGAGCTCCTTGGCCGTCAGCGTCCGATCGGGACCCGTGAGCGCCCGCACCGCCGTGCGCAGCGCCTCGTCGAGGGGCAGGCCGGGCTGGTACGCCTCTCTCAGCCGGTCGGCGATGGCGTCCGCCTCGCCGCCGCCCAGCACCGTGAAGCTCGACTCGTCGACCACCGTGCCGTCGTAGAAGATGTGGAACAGCCGGTCGTGGTCGGCGGCGTCGCCCAGCTCGGCCACGACGATCTCGACCTCCATGGGCTTGATCTCGTGGGTGAACACGTCGCCCAGCATCTGGGCGTAGGCGTTGGCCAGGCTCTGGGCGTCGACGTCCTCACGGCTGAACGAGTAGCCCTTGAGGTCGGCGTGGCGCACCCCGGCGATGCGCAGCCGGTCGTACTCGTTGTACTTCCCGGCACCGGCGAAGGCGATGCGGTCGTAGATCTCGCTGACCTTGCGCAGGGTCGAAGAGGTGTTCTCGGCGCAGATGAGGATGCCGTCGGCGTAGAGCATGGCGGCCAGGGCCTTGCCGCGGGCGATGTTCTTCCGCGCGAAGTCCGCCTTGTCCTTCATCTGCTGCTCGGCGGGGACGTAGAAGGACATGCTCATCGGGCGTTGCCTCCGGACATCGAGGGGGTGGCGGCCGTGGTGGTGGTCCCCCCGGGCGTCGCCAGGCGGTCGAGCAGGGCCCGGAACCGCTCGGAGATCTCCGTTTCGTCCAACCGCTCGAAGCCCTCGGCGGTGATGGTGGCGACCACCGGGAAGATGCCGCGGACCAGGTCGGGCCCGCCGGTGGCCGAGTCCTCGTCCGCCGCTTGGAACAGGGCGTTGATGGCCAGCTCCAAGGCGTCGGTCCGGTCGAGGGCCGGCCGGAAGCCCAGCTTGATCACGGTGCCGGCGTGGAGGCTGCCCGAGCCGGTGGCGGCGAAGTCGCTCTCCTCGTAGCGGCCCCCGGTCACGTCGTACTCGAACAGGCGCCCGGTGCCGCGGCGGAGGTCGTAGCCGGCGAACAGGGGCACGACCACGAACCCCTGCATGGCGGCGGGCAGGTGGCTGCGCACCATCTGGCCGAGCTGGTTGGCCTTGCCCTCGAGCGAGAGCTCCGCGCCCTCGACCTTCTCGTAGTGCTCCAGCTGGAGCTGGAAGAGCTTGACCATCTCCACCGCCGGGCCGGCGGCACCGGCGACGGCGACCCCCGAGTGGCGGTCGGCGGGGAACACCTTCTCCATCGTGCGGTGCGAGATCAGGTTGCCCGAGGTGGCCCGGCGGTCACCCGCCATGACGACACCGTCGGCGAAGCGGATGGCCGCGACGGTGGTGCCGTGGACGATGTCGGGCCGGACGACGTCGCGCGGCACGTCGCCCCAGCAGGGCGCACCGCCGGTGCGCCGCAGCACGTCGAGGAAGGACGGCCCGGGGTCGTCATCGGCGCGGAAGGTCGGCAGGGTCATCGGGCCGGAGGCTACCGGGTCCCTCCCCCTCCCCCGTCCTGCCGCCCGTGGCACCCTGGTCAGGGCTCGTCTCCCGGCGTCGCCGCCCGGGCGCGCCGCGGGCGCCGCCCGGGGACGGCGCCCGCCGATGGGACGTGGGGATGTGGCCGGCGTCGCGGTGGGCGCCGGGGGGGGGGACGCTCTACTCGCCGCCCTTCTGCACGTAGGACTTGACGAAGTCCTCGGCGTTGGCTTCCAGGACGTCGTCGATCTCGTCGAGCAGGTCGTCGAGCTCGGCCTTGATCTTCTCGCCTTGCTCGGAGGTGGCGGGCGCCTCGTCGACGACCTCCTCCTCGCGAGCGGGGGTGGACTTCCTCTTCATCTCACGTTCAGCCATGCCCCTGCACCTCGTCGTCTACCTACTGGCCCAACCGGTCCAACAGCTCAGCGCTCGTCGTGCTCTCCGCCATCAACCTACCGACGTGAGCCTCGGTTCCGCGGGTCGGATCCATCATCGGCACCCTCCGGAGGGGGTCGCCGCCCACGTCGAAGACCATGGAGTCCCAGTTGGCCGCCACGATCTGCGGCCCCCACCGCTGCAGGCACTTCCCGCGGAACCAGGCACGGGTGTCGGGTGGCGGCTCGGTCACGGCCAGCGCCACCTCGTCGTCGGTGGTCAGGCGCTGCAACCCGAGCCGCGCCGCCAACGACCGCTGGGGCCGCAGGTCGTGGTACTGGAGGTCCATGGCCCGCAGCCGGGGGTCGTCCCAGCGCAACCCGTGCCTGGTCCGGTAGCCGTCGACCAGCCGGTACTTCGCCACCCAGTCGAGCTGGTCGGCGAGGGACATCGGGTCGGCCTCGAGGGCGGTGAGCACGGCCTCCCAGCGCCGCAGGACCTCGTGGCCCACGGCCGGCTCCCCGAGGCACTCCAGGCCGTGCTCCTCGGCGTACTTCTTGGCCCGGTCGAGGTACTCCCACTGCATCTCCACCGCGGTGATGGTGCTGCCGTCGGCCAGCTCGATCGGTGCCTGCAACGACATGTCGTGGGACACCTGGCGCAGGGCCGCCACCGGTGTGGCAGGCACGAGGTCGCGCACCAGGAACTCGTCCTCCACCATCGACAGCACGAGGGCCGTCGTGCCCACCTTGAGGAAGGTGGCGACCTCGGACAGGTTGGCGTCGCCGACGATCACGTGGAGGCGCCGGTAGCGCTGGGCGTCGGCGTGGGGCTCGTCCCTGGTGTTGACGATCGGCCGCTTGAGCGTGGTCTCCAGGCCCACCTCCTCCTCGAAGAAGTCGGCCCGCTGGGTGAGCTGGAATGCCACGTCCTCGGCGGAGGAGCCCCCGGCCTCGGTGCCCACCTTGCCGGCGCCCGTGAACACCTGCCGGCTGATGAAGTGGGGCATGACGTGGGCGACGATGCGACCGAAGGGCACCTGCCGGTCCATCAGGTAGTTCTCGTGGCAGCCGTAGCTGTTGCCCTTCCCGTCGGAGTTGTTCTTGTAGACGACGATCTCCTGGCCCTCGGGGAGGAGGCCCAGCGCGGCCGTCATGGACCGCTGGAGGATGAGCTCGGCCGCCTTGTCGTACACGACGATGCTCCGCGGGTCGGCGCACTCGGGGGTCGAGCACTCGGGGTGGGCGTGGTCGACGTAGTACCGGGCACCGTTGGTGAGCACGGCGTTGACAAGGTGCGTCTCGACCTCGGGAGCCATCGACCCCGCGGCGCTGAACCCTCGGGCGTCGATGTCCGGGTGCTCGTCCTCGAAGTCCCACCCCACCTTGGCGGAGGGCCGGGGCCCGGCGGGCGACCTGGCGACATCGTGGACGTAGGCGTTGATGAGGACCGACGAGGCGGCGATGGGGTTGGACTCGGCGGCGCCACGCACGATGATGCCGAACTCGGTCTCGACACCGATGATCTTGCGCAGCGCCACGGGGTCGACCCTACCCGCCTCTCGGCCCGGCACGACCGGACGGTCGGCGCGGCGTTCCCCACGTGCGGCGCGCACCGCTCCCGCCACCCCCGCCCCGGGTGCCGCCGCTCGATGCTCGGGTGGCTCTCAGCAGGGGCGGTGGTGGACGTAGGTGAGGACCGTGGCCCGACCCCGCAGGTGGGCCTCGACGCAGCGCACCTGCCAGGCGAACCC
>DASUJB010000128.1:0-5674 GCA_036279475.1 Acidimicrobiales bacterium
GGGCCGCCCTCCCCCACCTGCAGCGCACCACCGGCAAGGTGGTCACGGTCGCCTCCACCCTCGGCCTGCGGGCCCTGCCCGACGCCACCGCCTACTGCGCCAGCAAGTTCGGGGTCGTCGGCTTCACCCGGGCCCTCACCGCCGAGCTGGCCGGGGACGTGGCGGTGACCATGCTGACCCCCGGCGGCATGCAGACGGCGTTCTTCGACGACCGGGACGACCGCTACAAGCCCCCCGCCGACCTCCAGCTCTGCGATCCCGCCCACGTGGCCGAGGCCGTGGCCTTCGCGCTCACCCGGCCCCCGGGGGCCGAGGTGCGCGAGCTGGTGTTCACCCCCTCGAACGAGTCGTCCTGGCCCTGAGCCGGCGAGCCGGACCGGCCCTCACGGCGCCACCCGGCCCCGTTGGCCGGTCACGCCGGCTCGGGCCCGGTCGGCCTCGCCCGACCCCTCGGCGCCCAGGCCGGCGGAGAGGTTGGCGGCCTGAGCCCTCGTCAGCTTGGGGGGCATGAGCGGCGTGGCCGGGTCGACGACCGCCTCCAGCAGCGTCGGCCGGTCGGCCGCCAGGGCCTCGTCCCAGGCCGGGCCGACCACCGCCGCGCTCTCCAGCCGCACGCCCCCCAGGCCCAGCAGCCGGGCGTAGCCGGCGTAGTCGAACCGCGGCACGTCCTGGGCGACGTCGAAGCGGGGGTCGCCCTCGCTCTCGCGCTGCTCCCAGGTCACCTCGTTGAGGTCGTCGTTGCGCAGCACCAGCACCACGAAGCGGGGATCGGCCCACGAGCGCCACCGGTCGGCCACGGTGATGAGCTCGTTGATGCCGTTCATCTGCATGGCACCGTCGCCCACGAGCGCCAGCACCGGCCGGTCGGGGTGCTCGAGCTTGGCGGCCAGGCCGTAGGGCAGGCCCGAGCCCATCGACGCCAGGGTGCTGGACAGGTGGGCCGGGATGCGACCGTGCAGCCGGAGGTAGCGGCTGTACCAGTAGGTGACCGAGCCGACGTCCACGGCGACGAGCGCCTCGGCGGGCAGCCGGGGCGCCAGCTCGTGGAAGACGCGCTGGGGGTTGAGCGGCAGGCCGGGCTCGAGGGCGCGCCGCTCCAGCTCCCGGTGCCACGCCTGCACCCACCCCTCCACGCGCTGGCGCCACACCGCCGCCTTGCCGTCGGCGGAGCCGAGGCGGTCGAGGAGCCGGTCGAGGGTGGGACCGGCGTCGCCCACCAGGTTCACCTCGGTGGGGTAGCGCATGCCCACGTGCCGGCCGTCGATGTCGACCTGCACGGCCCGCGCCTGGCCCGGGGCGGGCAGAAACTCCGTCCACGGGTCGTTGGTGCCCACCATCAGCAGGGTGTCGCAGCCGTCCATCAGCTCCTGGGCGGCGTCGGTGCCCAGGTGGCCGATGCACCCGCACACGTGGGGCAGGTCCTCGTCCACCACGGGCTTGCCCAGCAGCGAGGTGGCGATCCCCGCCCCCAGCCGGTCGGCCACCGCCAGGACCTGGGGCACGGCCCGCGCCGCGCCCCGGCCCACGAGCACCGCCGGCCGCTCCGCCGCCCGCAGCACGTCGGCGGCCCGGTCGAGGGCGGCGTCCGGGGGGACGACGGTGCCAAGCTCGAGGCCGACGGAGCTCACCATGGTGCCGTGGCCGTGAGGGGCCTCGTCCGGCAGCTCCAGGGCCTGGACGTCGTGGGGCAGCACCACGGCGGTCGGCGCCCGCTGGGCCAGGGCGGTCCGGACGGCGCGGTCGACCACCAGCGGCACCTGCTCGGGCACGGTGACGGTGGCCACGTAGGCGGCGCACACGTCCTTGAACAGGGAGGTGGTGTCGACCTCCTGCTGGTAGGTGCTGCCCAGGGCGCTGCGATGCTGCTGGCCCACGAGGGCCACCACCGGCTGGCCGTCCAGCTTGGCGTCGTAGAGGCCGTTGAGCAGGTGGACGGCGCCGGGCCCGTGGGTGGCGAGGCAGCACCCCACGCCCCCCGTGTACTTGGCGTGGCCGGTGGCCATGAGGGCGGCGCCCTCCTCGTGGCGGGCACCGACGTAGGCGGGGTCGCCGCCCGCCCGCCGCAACGCCGCCAGCAGCGGGTCGATACCCTCCCCCGGGTACCCGAAGATGCGGTGGACGCCCCAGGCCCGGAGGCGTTCCACGACGGCGTCGGCGACGAGGCTTCCCATGTCCGGTGCCTACCCCGGCCCCCCACCCGGAAACGGCCGGGCCGGGACCGCGGAGCCCCCGTGCCGCCGGCGGGGAGGGTCGCCCCGGCACCCCTGGAGCAGCCTGACCCCCACCGGGGCAGGGCCCGGCGACCGGGATGGGCCTCCGCACCCGGAGCCCGGGAGCCCGGGCGTCGGGGGACCGCCCGACGTCCCGGGTGAGCTCGGACGGGGCATGCCGACCGCTCCGCTACCGTCGAGGGCGGCGCCCTCGTAGCTCAGGTGGACAGAGCGACCGCCTCCTAAGCGGTAGGCCACAGGTTCGAGTCCTGTCGGGGGCACGCGTAAGCGCTGGCGGACGCCGCATTCCGCGAGGTCACTTTGGCGGCAGGCGCGCGACTGCCCGAGCGGAAATCCCTCGCGGCAAGCGCTCCGGTGGAGCTCATGCAGCTGGTCGGGCGCGGGGTCGGCGCAGCCGCGCCGGTGCACGCCCGTCAGCCATGCGACACCGTCTCCCGACGGCGCCGCGTCGGCGCCCGCGCGTGACGCTGAGCTTCTACGAGCTCGGACACCGCGCCGAAGTCGCCCATCGCAGGAACCCGGTCGAGCTCGCGCGCGATCGCCCCGACGCGCTGGTGGCTGATCCCCAGCATCACACCGATGTCACGGTGCGGCAGGCCCGCGGCGACCCCGCAGGGGACCGCCGTGCGCATCGCCGCCGCCGCGTCCTCCCGAGCCTGCTCGGCAGCGACCTTCGTGTCGCGGACTGCTCGACGGCGTCGTCGAACTCGCCGGCGTGCGCCTCCACCGCCACCTGATCGGCGGTCACGGTGGTACCGAGCCACAGCGACAGGGCGTCAGCGACCATCCCGGCTGCCTGGTCGAGCCGGCGTGCCTGCCTGAACACGGCGGGGTGATCGTCTGCCGGCCCGAGAGCTGCGTGCCGGCGTCGAGGACGGCCCGGTCGAGCCGATCCCAGTCCGTGGCCGAGCTCCACGAGCTTGCCGCCACCGTCGTCCAGCGCTCCTGGCGTCAGCGGCTGGCAGACTGACCGACGTCGACCCACACCCGTCCCCGGGACGCGATCCCGCCAGGCGTCCATCCCGCGGAGGAGGCACGCATGTGGAGGTGAGACGCGTGATCGGCACCGCGGCCGTGGCGGTCGCCGCCGCGATCGTCGTCGCGGTGGTCGTGCCCTCTGGCGGGAGCGGTGACTTCCGGGCGCTCGGGGCGCAGGCCGTCCGGGTGTCCTCGACAGGCCGCTCGACCGCGGGGGAACCACCGACCACCGCGGCGCCGACGACGACGGCGCCCACCACGACGCCACCGACCACTGCCACGCCCTCCACCGCGGATCCTGCGCGCTGCACCGGGGGTCCGCACTGCGTCGGCGGCTGGAACCTCGACACGTGCGAGGGGTACCTCGGCGCCGTGCTGTCGGCCGGTCGCCCACCCTCGTCAGGAGAGGTCCAGCACCTCTGGCTCGAGTGCGGGATCGACCTCACGGCCGAACCAGCCGGCCAGGGCTCGCGGTGACGGTGGCCCTCACGTGCCCGCCCGGCCGACATGCCCTCGACGCTGCCGGTCCGTACCCGCCACGGCGGGTCGAGGGGCGTCCACCGGGGCCGGCCCCACCGGTCGCCATTGTCAGGCGGCGGGCAGCCCGGTAGGTTGCGCCCGTCGATAGACGAGCCCGAAGGGGAGTATCCCGGCTAGGCGTGGTCGTCAGTCCGGCTCTGCCCGGCCACGCCGCCCTCGCGGTGGGAGAGACCTTCACCTGACCTCCGGAGGAGATCGGTGTCCGCGTCCCCACCCCCCGGCGCTGTCGAAGCCGCGCCTGCGCCTGCCGCCCCACCCCACTCCCTCGACCACGACCACCTGGTGGCCCACCTGGACGTCGACCCCGCCGACGGCCTCGGCACCGGCGAGGCCCAGCGCCGGCTGGCGGAGCACGGGCCCAACCAGCTCGCCGAGGCGCCGCGCCGACCGGCGTGGCGCCTGCTCCTCGACCAGTTCCGCAACCTCCTCGTCGTCATCCTGCTGGTCGGTGCCGTGCTCGCCGGGCTGGTGGGCGACCTCAAGGACGCGGTCGTCATCGCCGTCGTCCTGGTGCTCAACGCCGCCCTGGGCTTCGTGCAGGAGAGCAGGGCGGAGCGCAGCCTCGACGCCCTGCGGTCGATGCTGGTGATCCCGGCGCGGGTGCGGCGCGACGGTGGCGTCACCGAGATCCCCGCCGAGGCGGTGGTGCCCGGCGACGTCATCCTGCTCGATGCCGGCGACCGGGTGCCTGCCGACGCCCGCCTGCTGGTGGCCCACGGCCTGGAGGTCGACGAGTCGTCCCTCACCGGCGAGTCGTCGCCGGTCGCCAAGCGGGTCGGGCCCACGCCGCCCGGCAGCCCCCTGGCCGACCGCGTGGGGCTCGCCCACATGAACACCGTCGTGACGAGGGGTCGGGCCGAGGCGGTGGTCACCGCCACCGGCGCCGCCACCGAGATCGGGCGCGTCGCCGAGCTGATCCGGACGACCGACGACCCCGGCACTCCCCTGCAGCGCCAGCTCGCCGGCCTGGGTCGCCGCCTGGCCGCGGTCGCCGGCGTGGCGGTGATCGTCTTCCTGGCCACCACGGCGGCCCGGGGGGAACCGTTGGGTGACACGGTGGTCGACGCCGTGGCGCTGGCCGTTGCCGCCGTCCCCGAGGGCCTCCCGGCCGTGGTCACCGTGACGCTGGCCGTGGGGGTGCACCGGATGGCGGGACGTGGTGCCATCGTCAAGCGCCTGGCGTCGGTGGAGACCCTCGGGGCCACCACCGTGATCTGCACCGACAAGACCGGCACGCTCACCCTCAACCGCATGACGGCACGCGAGGCCGTGGTCCACGGTGGCCGGGTCGACCTCGACGCGCTGGGGACGGCGCCAGGGAGCGACGAGCCGCTCCTGGGCACGCTGGCCGAGGCCGCCGTCCTGTGCAACGACAGCACCGTGGACGGCGGCGTGGTCCGGGGCGATCCCACCGAGCGGGCGCTCGTGGAGATGGCGGTGCGCGTGGGGCTCGACCCCACGGCCGCCCGCGCCGCAGCTCCCCGCCGGGCCGAGCTGCCCTTCGACTCGGCCCGCAAGCTCATGGCCACCTGGCACCTCGCCCCCGGCGGCAGCCTCCTGGTGGTGAAGGGGGCCCCGGACGTGGTCCTCGAGCGGTGCACCCGCCTGGCGACCGCCCGTGGCCCGGTCGACCTCGACGACGCCGCCCGCCGGTGGGCCACCGACGAGCTCCACGGCCTGGCGGCCCAGGGCCGTCGGGTGCTGGCGCTGGCCACCGCGGACGTGCCCGCCCCCCCGCCGGGGCCGGACGCCGATCCGGACGGCCTCGCCGCCGCCGCCGACGACCTCACTCTGGTCGGCCTGGTCGGCCTGGTGGACCCTCCCCGCCCCGAGGCGCGGGAGGCCGTGGCCACGTGCCGGCGGGCCGGGGTGGCGGTCAAGATGATCACCGGCGACCATGCGGCGACGGCCACCGCCATCGCCAC
>DASUJB010000129.1:0-4268 GCA_036279475.1 Acidimicrobiales bacterium
GACACGGCCGGGTCGGCGACGGGCCAGAGCCCGCTCGGGCGCCGCGCCCGCCCATCGCCGGCCGTGGGTAGCATCGCCCGGCATGCCATCCGTCGACCTGTCCACCGACGACCGCCCCCGCATCGGCTTCCTGGGGCCCGAGGGCACGTTCACGGAGCAGGCGCTGCTGTCCCAGGCCGACCTGGCCGCCCACGAGGTGGTCGCCCTCCCGTCGATCCCCGAGGTCCTGCACTCGGTGGAGAGCGGGCGCGTCGACCTGGGGTTCGTGGCGGTGGAGAACTCGATCGAGGGTGCCGTCACCGTCACCGTCGACAACCTGGCGTTCGAGACCGACCTCCTCATCCAGCGGGAGGTCGTCATGGGCGTGCAGATGAACCTGCTCGCCCCCGGGGGCGTGGGGCTGGGCGACGTCCGTCGGGTCCTGTCGATCCCCGTCGCCACCGCGCAGTGCCGCTCCTTCCTCCGGCGGGAGCTGCCCGACGCCGTGCTGGTGGCCACCTCGTCCACGGCCGAGGCCGCCCACCTGGTGGCGGGGGGCGAGCACGACAGCCACACCGCGGCCGTCGCCCCCGCGGTGGCGGCCAAGGTCTACGGGCTCGAGGTGCTGGCCACCGACATCGAGGACCACCCCAACAACGCCACCCGCTTCGTGGTGGTGGCGCGGCGGGGCATTCCGGCCCCCACGGGCCACGACAAGACGTCGGTGGTGGTCTTCCAGCAGACCGACCGGCCCGGTTCGTTGCTCGCCATCCTGCAGGAGTTCGCGGCCCGCTCGATCAACCTCACCAAGCTCGAGTCGCGCCCCACCAAGGAGGCGCTGGGCAACTACTGCTTCCTGATCGACCTCGAGGGGCACATCGCCGACGAGGTGGTGGCCGACTGCCTGCGGGAGCTGCGCTCCAAGGTCGAGGACGTCAAGTTCCTGGGCTCCTACCCGGCGGCCGGCGAGCAGGGCCCCGCCCGGCGTCGCCGGGCCGAGGCGGCGTGGCGCGAGGCCAGCGAGTGGGTCGAGCGCCTGCGGTCGGAGATCGCCTGACCGGGCCGGTCGGTGGCCGGCGGTACCCTCGGCCCATGGAGCGGTGGCCGAGTGGACGAAGGCAACGGTCTTGAAAACCGTCGACCCCTCGGGGTCCGTGGGTTCGAATCCCACCCGCTCCGCCCACGGGTTCAGGGTGGTGGTCGTGGTCACCCCCGGCGAGACCTTGGCGGACGCGAGTGCGAGCGCCGCCATCGGTCGGCTCCCGCCGACGCCTGCGAGCGTCACGACCGCGATCCGCTGATCGGCGGCGGCCGCCGTCACATCTGGTCCTCGGTGGGCAGGACGCCGTCGGACAGGTCCTTGGGGCCACCCTGCCGACCAACTCGTCGAGGTCCCCGCCGAGGTGGTGTCGACGCCGGTCGGACGCCACCCGCACGCCAGGGCACCGGAATCCCACCTGCTCGGCGTCTCTCGACGTCCCGTGCCGGCCAGCGAGGCGACATCGCCGGACCGCTCTCGAACCCCTTGACCTGGGCGATTCCGGAATCCCACCCGCTCCGCTACAGTCACGGTCCCACGCCCGGAGAGGTGACGGAGTCTGGTCGATCGTGCCTCCCTGCTAAGGAGGTGAGGGCTCACGCCCTCCGTGGGTTCAAATCCCACCCTCTCCGCCACATTTCCCGGCCCCGAGCCGGGTGGTCGCGCTCCCGGCCCTCGGGGATACCTCCGTGGAGCCTCCCGGCCTCGCCGCCGAGCGGTGGTGGTCGTTCCTGCCGAGCGGGAAGGGCCACGGTCCCGCCGTCGGGGATCCGAGGCAGCACGAGGGGGAGAAGGGAGCGGAGCCGGTAGCTTCGCCGTGGTGAAGTGGTGGCGCACCGGCGACGGCGATCGGCCCAGGCGGCGAGTCCCGTCCCACGCATCGGCAGCTGCGGCGGTGCCCGGTGCGGCGGTAGCGGTGCACGGTGCGGCACCGCCAGACGCTGCGGTGCGCGGTGCGGCACCGCCCGGCACCTGAGCGGCCGTCGTGCCCACAGGGCGCTTCGCTCCCAGCCCCAGCGGTCCCCTCCACGTCGGCAACCTGCGGACGGCGGTGCTCGCCTGGCTGTTCGCCCGCCACGAGGGATCCCGCTTCCTGGTGCGGATCGACGACCTCGACCGTGCCGCCTCCCGGCCCGAGCACGAGCGGAGCCAGCTGGCCCACCTGGCGGCGCTCGGCATCGAGAGCGACGGCGAGGTGGTCCGTCAGTCGGAGCGGTTCCCGCTCTACGAGGCCCAGCTCGACCGGCTCGGGGCGGAGGGGCTCCTCTACCCGTGCTACTGCACTCGCCGGGAGGTGCAGGAGGCGGCCAGGGCCCCGCACGGCTCGCAGGCGGAGGGTACGTATCCGGGGACCTGCCGAGACCTGACGCCCACCCAGCGACGGGACCGGGCCGCGGTCCGGCGCCCCGCCTGGCGGGTGCGGGCAGAGGGGGCCCACGTGGTGGTGGAGGATCGCCGCCACGGGTCCTTCGAGGCGACCGTCGACGACTTCGTGGTGCGGCGGGCCGACGGGACGCCCGCCTACCAGCTGGCCGTGGTGGTGGACGACGACGCCCAGGGGGTCGGTGAGGTGGTACGGGGCGACGACCTGCTGGCCACGACGCCGCGCCAGGTTTGGCTGGCGCAGACCCTGGGCACGAAGGTGCCGTGCTATTCCCACGTCCCCCTGGTGCTCGGGCCGGACGGGCAGCGCCTGGCCAAGCGGCACGGAGCGGTGACGCTCGACGACCTGCAGGCGGCCGGCGTCGACCCGCCCCGCCTCCTCGGCATGCTGGCGGCCTCCCTGGGCCTGCGCCCGCCCGGGGCCCGCGTGGCGTCGGTGGGCGACCTCCTCGCCGATTTCTCCCCTGAAGCCGTGCCACGGCGGCCCTGGGTGCTCCCCGCCGACCGGATCGGCAAGGTGGGTGACGTCCGCGTGCGGGCCATGTGAACGCGGTGCGAACGCCCGGCGACATGGGCCGGGACGGGTTCTGATCGGGCTGCGGGCGGTGGATGCTGGTCGCCATGGACCACGACCTTCTCGATCGGGCCGTCCGTGCCCGCGGCGGGGAGCCCGAGCTCGCGGCGGCCTTGCACCATGACGTCCCGGCCATCGACTGGTGGCGGCGCAACGGCCTGCCCGACGAGATGCGGCCCCTCGTCGGCGCGTTGGCGCGGGAGGTGCCTGCCGCCTAGAGGCGTGTCCTGCAGGCTGCGCCCATCTCCGAAGGGAGCGCATCGAGCGCTACGAGGTCGTGGCGGTGCAGGCGGCGAGCAGCGGTCGGATGACGTCGTCGGGCGCGGAGAGCTGGGCGCGCAGGTCGTCGACCGGTGCCCGGAGGCGTTCGACCTGACGTTGCAGGTCGTGCTGGTGTGCCTGCGGTCCGGTGGTTGGGTGGCGGTCGTCTCCCGCGGTAGGCTCGTCACTCCACCCGCCTGGCGCTCGTAGCTCAATTGGAGAGAGCATCTGACTACGGATCAGAAGGTTGGGGGTTCGAGTCCCTCCGAGCGCGCAAGAAAGCCCTGGTCATCTCGCTGACTGGGACTTCCTGAGGCTTGCAGGAACCGACGTTGGCCATCTGTTGGCCATCCGGAGTCGCCCGACGGGCACCGACCCGGGAGGTTCCTGTGCAAGGCAATCTGCAGCAGCGAGGTCCGTCGAGCTGGCGCATCCGCGTGTTCGTCGGCCGTGACGAGGCCGGCAAGGAGCGCTACCTCGAGCGCACGGTGCGCGGCACCGAGCGCGAGGCGCAGAGGCTAATTACGTGCGCAGGGCGTCGCCGATCTGGATGAGGTGGCCGCAGGTGTCGCCGCCCACCGCCGCGGTCGATGCCCACATCTCCGGCGGCTACGTGAACCCTACGCCGCGAGCGACGAGACGCTCGCACTCGGCGGAAACGTCGCAAGGGTCCCGAACGGTACGCCGCCCCTCCGCGACGTTGGACCCGCAGACGGTCCGATCATCAGCGAGCGCCGCGCCGGGCCTTTGCGTCGGCGGTTCGCGAGACTGGAGCCGTGGTCCCATCGGTGCGTCATCTGTTGCGGGCGAGAGATCTCGCCGACGGCTGGTACTTCGAGGCCCTGACGGTCGCTGACCTCGCGCGCGCCGCGGGGTTGTCAAGGGCGCACTTCAGTCGGGAGTTCGTCCGGGCGTTCGGCGAGACGCCGCATCAGTACCTGTTGACCCGGCGGCTCGAGCGGGCGGCGGCACTGTTGCGCAATACCGATCGGCCGGTCACCGAGATCTGCTTCGCAGTGGGGCTGAGGAGCG